>JANPJU010000121.1:0-44227 GCA_031425675.1 Paracoccaceae bacterium
CACCAAGCAGTCGGCTGGCACCCAGGGCGGCCGTATGCCCAAGGCGATGCCGATCGAACTGTCGAACCTGGCTATAGTTGACAAGAACGGCAAGGCAACCCGCGTTGGCTTCCGCATGGAAGGCGACAAGAAGGTTCGCTACGCCAAGACCACCGGGGAGGTGATCTGATGCTGGATCAAGCCACCTACACGCCGCGCCTGAAAGCCGAATACAAAGGCAAGATCCGCGCCGCGATGAAAGAAGAGTTCGCCTACAAGAACGACATGATGATCCCACGTCTGGACAAGATCGTCCTGAACATGGGCGTCGGTGAGGCGGTCAAGGACACCAAGAAGGTCAAGCAGGCCGCCGAGGAACTGTCCCAGATCGCAGGGCAAAAGGCTGTCATCACCAAGGCCAAGAAGTCGATCGCCGGCTTCCGCGTCCGTGAAGAGATGCCGCTGGGCTGCAAGGTCACCTTGCGCGGCGACAAGATGTACGAATTCCTCGACCGTCTGATCAACGTCGCACTCCCGCGCGTCCGCGACTTCCGCGGCGTCAAGGGCAGCAGCTTTGACGGCAATGGCAACTACGCCATGGGTCTGAAAGAGCACATCGTGTTCCCCGAGATCAACTTCGACAAGGTCGATGAGGTTCTGGGGATGGACATCATCATCTGCACCAACGCGAAGAACGACACCGAAGCCAAGGCGCTGTTGAAGCATTTCAACATGCCCTTCACGTCGTAACCGCGAGGAACATAGATATGGCAAAGAAATCCATGGTGAACCGCGAAGTGAAGCGCGCCAAGCTGGTGAAGCAGCACGCTTCCAAGCGGGCCGCGCTGAAAGCGGTGATCAACGACCAGGCGAAACCGGTTGAGGACCGCTTCAAGGCGACCCTCAAGCTGGCCCAGCTGCCCCGCAATTCGTCGGCTGTCCGGTTGCACAACCGTTGCCAGCTGACGGGCCGCCCGCATGCGTATTATCGCAAGCTCAAACTCAGCCGCATCATGCTGCGTGATCTCGCCTCGTTTGGCCAGATCCCCGGCATGGTCAAGTCCAGCTGGTAAGGAGGACCGGATATGATGATGAACGATCCTATCGGGGACATGCTTACCCGGATCCGCAACGCACAGATGCGTGGCAAGTCGACGGTGAAGACCCCGGCATCGACCCTGCGCGCCCGCGTGCTGGATGTGCTGATGTCCGAAGGCTACATCCGTGGCTGGGAAAAGGCTGACACCGACAACAAGCAGGGCGAATTCACGATCAGCCTTAAGTACTACGAAGGTGAGCCTGTGATCCGCGAGCTGAAGCGCGTGTCCAAGCCCGGCCGTCGGGTGTACATGGGCGTCAGCGAGCTTCCCTCGGTCCGCAATGGCCTGGGTGTCTCGATCGTCTCCACGCCCAAGGGCGTCATGTCGGATGCAAATGCACGCGCGGCCAATGTTGGCGGCGAAGTGCTTTGCACCGTATTCTAAGGGAGGGGTAGAATGTCTCGTATTGGCAAAAAACCCGTCGCCTTGGTCAAGGGCACCTCGGCTTCGGTGTCGGGTCAGACCGTTGAAGTGAAGGGTCCGAAAGGCACCCGCAGCTTCACCGCTGGTGATGATGTCACGCTGACGGTCGAAGGTGATACCATCAAGGTCACCCCACGCGGCATGTCCAAGCGTGCCCGTCAGCAGTGGGGCATGACCCGCTCGATGGTCGACAACCTGGTTGTTGGCGTCTCGACCGGCTTCAAGCGCGAAATGGAAATCCAGGGCGTGGGTTACCGCGCCGCGATGGCCGGAAACGTGCTGAAACTGTCGCTTGGCTACAGCCACGAAGTGAACTTCGAGGTGCCGGCCGGCGTGACCGTGACCTCGCCGAAGAACACCGAAATCATTGTGGAAGGCATTGACCAGCAGCTTGTTGGTCAGGTCGCTGCGAACATCCGCGAATGGCGCGCGCCCGAGCCCTACAAAGGCAAAGGCATCCGCTACAAGGGTGAATTCGTGTTCCGCAAGGAAGGCAAGAAGAAGTAAAATGGCAAGCAACAAGAGAGAGCTGTTCCTCAAGCGCCGCATGCGCGTCCGGAACAAGATCAAGGCGACCTCGCATGGTCGTCTGCGGCTGTCGGTGCACCGGTCCTCCAAGAACATCAGCGTTCAGCTGATCGACGATGTGAAGGGCGTGACTGTCGCCTCGGCATCGACGCTGGAGAAAGACATGGGCCTGATCGGCAAGAACAACGTCGAGGCTTCGGCCAAGATCGGCGCTGCGATTGCCGAGCGTGCCAAGAAGGCCGGCGTGGAAGAGTGCTATTTTGACCGTGGTGGCTTCCTGTTCCACGGCAAAATCAAGGCCTTGGCCGATGCTGCCCGCGAGGGTGGCCTTAAGTTCTAAATCTTAGCGGGCGGCGCATCCTATTCGTAGGGTGGGCCGCCCCGATGATCCGGGGGTTGCCCATCTCTAATTATCCGGGCGCGCCCACCAGGATTGGCCAAACAAGGGCGCCGATATGCGCCACCAATGAAGGAATGCCTTATGGCAGAACGTGACAATCGTGGCGGAAACCGGGGCGGCAATGACCGTCGCGACAACCGCCCGGAAGAGAACCCGGAATTCGCGGACCGTCTGGTCGCGATCAACCGCGTGTCGAAGACCGTCAAGGGTGGCAAGCGCTTTGGCTTCGCGGCTCTCGTCGTCGTCGGTGACCAGCGTGGTCGCGTCGGCTTTGGCAAGGGCAAGGCCAAGGAAGTGCCAGAGGCAATCCGCAAGGCCACCGAGCAGGCCAAGCGCAGCCTGATCCGTGTGCCGCTGAAGGACAGTCGCACCCTGCACCACGACATGGAAGGCCGCCACGGCGCCGGAAAAGTCGTGATGCGGACGGCCGTTGCCGGTACCGGCATCATCGCCGGCGGCCCGATGCGCGCCGTGTTCGAGATGCTGGGGATTCAGGACATCGTTGCCAAGTCCATCGGCTCGACCAACCCCTACAACATGATCCGCGCCACCATCGACGGGCTGAAGCACGAAGCCTCGCCCCGCAACGTGGCGTCGCGTCGTGGCAAGAAGGTTGCGGAAATCCTCCGCAAGCCCGAAGCCGAAGTCGTGGAGGCCTGAGCATGACCAAGACCATCGTCGTCAAACAGGTGGCTTCGGCTGCACGCCGCCCCGCCAAGCAGACCGCGACCCTCAAGGGTCTTGGCCTGAACAAGATGAACCGCACCCGTGAGCTGGAGGATACGCCTTCGGTTCGTGGCATGGTCAACAAGATCAGCCACCTGGTGCAGATCATCGAAGAGCGCGGCTAACGCGCTTGGGCAGGGTGGGCAATTCGGCCCGCCTGCCATTGGAACCGTGTTTGCCAAGGGTGTCGCACCCCTTGGCACTTCCGGCAGAAGGAGATGCGACATGAAACTTCACGAACTCGCCGACAACCCAGGCGCAGCCAAGAAACAGAAGCGCGTTGCTCGTGGCCCCGGTTCGGGCAAGGGCAAGACCGCTGGTCGTGGTATCAAGGGTCAGAAGTCTCGTTCGGGCGTCGCCATTAGTGGCTATGAAGGCGGCCAGATGCCGCTGTACCGTCGTCTGCCCAAGCGCGGCTTCTCGAAGCCGAACCGCTTGGAATACGCAGTAGTGAACCTCGGCCTGATCGAGAAGTTCATTGCGGCGGGCAAGCTGGACGCCAAGGTTGAGATCACCGAAGATGCGCTGATCGCCGCTGGCCTGACCGCGACCAAGCACGACGGCATCCGCGTACTTAACAAGGGTGCGATCACCACCAAGATCACGCTTGTGGTCACCGGGGCCTCGGCTGCGGCGATTGAGGCTGTCGCAGCGGCAGGTGGTGCCCTGAACCTTCTGCCCCAGCCCGCGCCGTACGGAAAGTCCAAGCGCAAAGCCCAATGACGGCCCGATAAGGGATTGTGAGCGGCTTGAAGGTCGCTTACATCCAGTCCCAGTTTTCCCGCGCCGCCAACCGGAGAACGGTCTGGCGGCGCTTGGCTTGAAAGAGACCTGACATGGCATCTGCTGCAGAGCAAATGGCGGCGAACCTGAGCTGGAGTGCGCTTGGCAAGGCGACCGACCTGCGCCAACGCATCCTGTTCACGATCGGCCTGCTGATCGTTTACCGGCTTGGGACGTACATCCCGGTTCCCGGCATCGACGGTGACGCGCTCCGCGACGTCATGGCCCAGGTGACCCAAGGGATCGGCGGCATGCTGAACCTGTTCACCGGCGGCGCCATCAGCCGGATGGGGATCTTCGCGCTTGGCATCATGCCGTACATTAGCGCCTCGATCATCGTGCAGCTTCTGGGCACGATGTATGGCCCGTGGATGCAACTGCGCAAAGAGGGTGAGCAGGGCCGCAAGAAGCTGAACCAGTACACACGCTATGGCACGGTCGCGCTGGCCATCCTGCAGGGCTACGGCATTGCCGTGTCGATCCAGGGCGGCGGGTTGGCGCACAGCCCGGGGCTGTTCTTCATCGCGTCCTGCGTGATCACCCTGGTTGGCGGTACGATGTTCCTGATGTGGCTGGGTGAGCAGATCACCAGCCGCGGCATTGGCAATGGCATTTCCCTGATCATCTTTGTCGGCATCGTGGCTGAAATCCCCGCCGCCATCGCCCAGTTTCTGGCGCAGGGGCGGTCGGGTGCACTGTCGACCCCGGTTATCCTTGGGGTGATTCTGATGGTCATCGGGGTCATCACCTTCGTCGTCTTCATGGAACGCGCACTGCGCAAGATTTCCATTCTGTATCCGCGCCGCCAGGTGGGCATGAAGGTGTATGAGGGCGGGTCGTCGCACCTGCCGATCAAGGTCAACCCGGCAGGGGTGATCCCGGCAATCTTTGCGTCAAGCCTGCTGCTGTTGCCCACCACGATAAGCACCTTTTCCGGAAGCTCGACCAACCCGGTCCTGTCCTGGCTGGCCGCAAGTCTGGGCTACGGACAACCGCTGCACCTGCTGTTCCTGGCAGCCATGATCGTCTTTTTCAGCTACTTTTACACCCTGAACGTCACTTTCAAGATCGACGACGTGGCCGAGAACCTGAAAAGCCAAAGCGCGTCGATCCCTGGTATCCGGCCCGGCAAGAAGACCGAAGAGTATCTGGAGTATGTGGTCAACCGCATCCTGGTGCTTGGCTCGGCCTACCTTGCGGCTGTTTGCCTTCTGCCCGAGGTGCTGATCGCCGAGCTTGGGGTTCCGTTCTACTTTGGCGGCACTTCGGTGCTGATCGTGGTGTCGGTCACGATGGACACGATCCAGCAAGTCCAGTCGCATCTTCTGGCGCATCAGTATGAATCGCTGATCGAGAAGTCGCAGTTGCGTGGGCGCAAGCGGACCGGGCCCCCCAAGGCCCCCGCCCGGCGCTGACCCATGCCGAACATCATTCTTCTTGGCCCGCCGGGTGCCGGCAAGGGCACTCAGGCCAAGCGCCTGCAGGACGCGCGCGGCATGGTGCAGCTGTCGACCGGTGACATGCTGCGAGAGGCGCGCACCAGCGGCACCGACATGGGCCGCAAGGTTGCCAAGGTGCTGGATGAGGGTGGGTTGGTCACTGATGCCATCGTCATTGGTCTGATCGCTGAAAAGCTTGAAACGACCGGCCATGGCGGCTTTATCTTCGACGGCTTCCCGCGGACGCTTAAACAGGCCGATGCGCTGGGTGAGTTGTTGGCGCAAAAGGGCCTGACGCTGGACGCGGTGATCGAGCTTGTGGTCGATGACGCTGCCCTTGTCGGCCGCATCGTCAAGCGCGCTGATGAGGCGCGCGCCGCCGGTCAACCCGTCCGCCGCGACGACACCCCCGAGGTATTCGAGGTGCGTCTGCGGGAGTATTACAAGAACACCGCCCCGCTGATCGGCTATTACTGGGCCAAGGGTGATCTTGTGCAGCTTGACGGCATGGGTGGAATGCAGGTCGTTGCCGATGCCATTGCATCGGTTCTTGACAAAGCCTAGGAAACTTACCGGCTGGCCTTGACGGCCCCGGCAAAAGCCCCTAATGCACGGCGTCCCGCGGTGGAATCGCCAAGCGGGCCTTCCTTATTGGAAGTTCGGACCATTCGGGGCAAGTCCCCTGATGGAGTTGTGAAAAAAGGTTCTGGCACTACGGAACCGCAACCTAGAAGGACGACACGTTTGGCACGTATTGCTGGCGTCAACATTCCGACCGCGAAACGGGTTCCGATCGCGCTCACCTACATCACCGGGATCGGGCCGCACACCGCAGACACGATCTGCGCTGCGCTCAAGATCGATCCCGCCCGTCGCGTGAACCAGCTGAACGACAGCGAAGTGCTGGCGATCCGCGAATACATCGACGCGAACGTGACGGTCGAAGGCGACCTGCGCCGCGAAACCACGATGAACATCAAGCGTCTGATGGATCTTGGCTGCTACCGCGGCCTGCGTCACCGCAAGGGCCTGCCGGTCCGCGGCCAGCGCACCCACACGAACGCTCGTACCCGCAAAGGCCCCGCAAAGGCCATTGCCGGCAAGAAGAAATAAGGGGGCCTGGATATGGCACGCGATACCAAGGCTTCCCGCACCAAGAAGAAAGAACGCAAGAACATCGCCGCTGGCGTCGTTCACGTTAACTCTTCGTTCAACAATACCAAGATCCTGATCTCGGACGTTCAGGGCAATGCGATTTCCTGGTCGTCTTCGGGCACCATGGGCTTCAAGGGAAGCCGGAAGTCCACGCCCTACGCCGCCCAGATGGCTGCCGAAGACGCAGCCCGCAAGGCGCAAGAACATGGCATGAAGACCGTTGAGGTCGAAGTGCAGGGCCCGGGTTCAGGCCGCGAATCGGCGCTGCGCGCGCTGGCCGCTGCAGGGTTGAACATCACCTCCATCCGCGACGTGACGCCTCTGGCGCACAACGGCTGCCGTCCGCCGAAGCGCCGCCGCGTCTGACGCATTCTTTTCTGCCGGGCCGCGGGGGCACACCCTTCGCGGCCCGGTTTTCGTCGTTTACGATCCTCGGGCGTCCTGCGGCTTTGGACATCGGCAGCGGACAAGTATAGGGGCTTCAGCATGATCCATAAAAACTGGCAGGAACTTATCAAGCCGACGCAGCTTGTCGTGAAGGCGGGGGCTGATGCCGCCCGCACCGCGACAGTCATCGCCGAACCGCTGGAGCGGGGCTTTGGCCTCACTCTCGGTAACGCGCTGCGCCGTGTGCTGATGAGCAGCCTGCAAGGCGCGGCCATCACATCCGTGCAGATTGACAACGTCCTGCATGAGTTTTCCAGCGTGGCTGGCGTGCGGGAAGACGTGACCGACATCGTGCTGAACCTCAAGGGCGTCAGCATCAAGATGGAAGTCGAAGGGCCGAAGCGCCTGTCGATTTCTGCCAAGGGCCCGGGCGTTGTTACCGCTGGCGACATCAGTGAATCCAACGGGATCGAGATCCTGAACAAGGATCATGTGATTTGCCACCTGGATGACGGTGCCGACGTGTTCATGGAACTGACGGTTTCGACTGGCAAGGGCTATGTCGCGGCCGACAAGAACAAGCCGGAAGATGCGCCGATTGGTCTGATCGCCATTGACGCGATCTATTCTCCTGTCAAGAAGGTCAGCTACGAAGTGCAGCCCACCCGTGAGGGCCAGGTGCTGGACTATGACAAGCTGACGATGAAGATCGAAACCGATGGCAGCCTGACGCCGGACGATGCCGTGGCCTATGCTGCGCGCATCCTGCAGGACCAGCTGTCGATCTTCGTGAACTTCGATGAACCGGAATCGGCCAAGCTGGGCGAAGTGGATTCGGGTCTCGAATTCAACCCGCTTCTGCTCAAGAAGGTTGATGAGCTGGAATTGTCGGTCCGTTCGGCCAACTGCCTGAAGAACGACAATATCGTGTACATCGGCGATCTGATCCAGAAGACCGAAGCCGAAATGCTGCGGACCCCGAACTTTGGCCGCAAATCCTTGAACGAAATCAAGGAAGTGCTGTCGGGCATGGGCCTGCACCTTGGCATGGACGTGGAAGACTGGCCGCCAGAAAACATCGAAGATCTGGCCAAGCGTTTCGAAGACCAGTTCTAAGAATACGGGTGGGCCTCGGCCCACCCAACAAAATGCCCGCCCGTGCGGGGAACAACTGGCGAAAGCCCAAGGTGAGCGGGACCAAAAGTAGGCCCCGCCGGACAAAGCAAAACACGCGATAGGAGATTCCAATGCGTCACTCAAGCGGCTACCGCAAGCTGAACCGGACCCACGAACACCGCAAGGCGATGTTCGCAAACATGGCCGGCAGCCTGATCGAACACGAACAGATCAAGACCACCCTGCCCAAGGCCAAGGAACTGCGCCCGATCATCGAAAAGCTGATCACGTTGGCCAAGCGCGGCGACCTGCATGCCCGCCGTCAGGCGCATTCGCAGCTGAAGCAGGACATGCACACCGCGCGCCTGTTCGAAATCCTTGGTCCGCGCTACAAGGACCGTCAGGGTGGCTACGTTCGCGTGCTGAAGGCTGGCTTCCGTTATGGTGATATGGCCCCGATGGCGATCATCGAATTCGTTGATCGCGACACCACGGCCAAAGGTGCAGCCGACCACGCCCGCTCTGAGGCCGCCGAGGGTTGATGCTGGCACGGCCCTGCCGGGATGTTTTTTTACAGAAAGCCCGCCCAATCGGCGGGCTTTTTGCTATGCATTTGGTAAGGGGTCGGCATGGTATCACATTGTACCGCAGCGTTTTTTTGCCGTTGCAGGTCAAACAACTGGCAGGGTGAGCGGGATTTCGCTATGGTTGCACGACTCCTTCCTAAGGATGCTTAAAGTTGCTGGCGCAGAGTAGGCGATTGACCGAGTTGTATGACGAACTGAATCAACTGGCGCCCCATGGCTATGCCGTCGGATTGCATATCCGATTCGCGACGCCATTGGTCTATTTCAGTCGATATCCAGCCAAATGGGTGGAATTCTATAACGCCAATTCCTACTACCTGCGCGACCCGATGGTGTTCTGGGGCATTGGCACGACTGGCACCAAACGGTGGAGTGAGATTCCGCTGCCTGATCCATTTGGTCTGCTTACCAAGGCCCGGTCATTTGGCATGAATTTCGGGGCAGTGTGCTCATACGGTCCGATCACCTCGCGGTCCATGACCGGGATCTGTCGGTCGGATCGTGAATTTGACGAGAAGGAGCTTGAGGTTCTGGCGGACATCACCGCCCGCCTGCATATCGCCGCCAAGCCGCCGTCCGAATTGACCAGGGCCCAGATCGAGGCCCTGGAATGCGTTGCAAATGGGGACCGTCACGCTGCTGCTGCCGCAAAGCTGGGGATTTCGGAAAGTGCCTTCAAGGCGCGGCTGCAGTCCGCGCGTGTCCGCCTTGAGGCACGCACCACGTCCGAAGCGCTGCGAAAGGCGCGAGAGTATCGCATGCTATAGGCGTAGGCGGCTTCCCTCTGTCCGGTTTTGAACCCCAGAAGGAGACGAAGTTATGGAAGTCACGACGCTGTCCTACGACAACCTGCACAATCATGGTGAGCTTTTTGCCAACATGTTCCGTGCCCGCCATCGTGCGTTCATTCAGCACAACAAGTGGGACTTGCCCGAAGCCAACGGGATGGAATTCGACCAGTATGACACACCTGCCAGCCGCTGGCTGGCCGTGCATGAAAATGGCGAAGTGCTGGCTGGCATCCGTCTGACACCCACAACCCATCGCTGCGGAATTTATACCTACATGATCCGCGATGCGCAAAAGGGCCTTCTGGAAAGCATTCCGACCAATCTTTTGTACGACCCTGCGCCGGTCGCGGAAAATATCTGGGAGAGCAGCCGGGTTTTCGTGTCCGAGCAGGTTCCGGCCAATCAGCGTCTGCGAGTACAGTTGCAATTGCGGCATGAAATGGTGATCTCCGCCCGCGCGCTGGGGGCCACGTCGGTGCTGGGGCTGATCCCGGAAAACTCGCGGCGTCTGGGGCGGCGGGTCGGGCTGGACTGCGAACCGGCAGGCCCAATCATGGATATCGGCGGTCTGGATTGCGTTTGCGTGACCATCAACATGGCAGCGAAAATGAACTGACGCCGATGCCGGCCTGTGACGCCTTGCAGGCCGGCGGCGATTGGCGGCCGGTCTATCTTGCCTGAACGTCAGCTTCCGCTTTTGCTTGGCGCTTTGCGGCCATAGACTGTGCGCATGGCCGATCTCTTCGACAGCGTTGCCTCACCCCCCACACCCGGACCGCGCCCCTTGGCCGACCGGCTGCGCCCGCGCAGCCTGTCGCAGGTGATTGGCCAGGAAAGGGTGCTGTCTGCCGATGGCCCCTTGGGTGCGATGCTGGCAGCGGGGTCGTTGTCCTCGCTGGTTCTGTGGGGTCCCCCGGGGGTTGGCAAGACCACTATTGCGCGGCTGCTGGCGGATGAAACGGACCTGACCTTTGTCCAGATCAGTGCGATCTTCTCTGGCGTGCCAGAACTGCGAAAAGTGTTCGAGACGGCGAAGATCCGGCGGCAGAACGGTCAGGGGACGTTGCTGTTTGTTGATGAGATCCATCGTTTCAACAAGGCGCAGCAGGACGGATTCCTGCCGCATATGGAAGATGGAACGATCCTTCTGGTCGGCGCGACCACTGAAAACCCCAGCTTTGAGCTGAACGCAGCCCTTCTGTCGCGCGCCCAGGTCATCGTGCTGGAGCGGCTGAACCTGGCCGACCTTGAACGCCTGGCCCAGCGGGCCGAGCAGGAGCTTGGTCGCGCACTTCCCTTGAAGGGAGAGGCGCGGGAGGCTTTGCTTGAGATGGCCGATGGCGATGGCCGTGCGCTGTTGAACCTGATCGAACAGGTTGCAGCCTGGAAGACCGACGCCCCCCTTGACCGTGACCAACTGGCCACACGCCTGATGCGCCGCGCGGCGAAATATGACAAATCGGGCGAAGAGCATTACAACCTGATTTCGGCCCTGCATAAGTCGGTGCGCGGCAGTGACCCCGATGCCGCGCTTTACTGGTTCGCCCGCATGCTGGAAGGTGGCGAAGACCCCCGCTTTCTGGCCCGCCGCATCACCCGAATGGCGGTTGAAGATATCGGTCTGGCCGATCCGCAGGCGCAGGATGTCTGCCTGCAAAGCTGGCAGACCTATGAGCGTCTTGGCAGTCCCGAGGGAGAGTTGGCCCTGGCGCAGGCGGTGGTTTACCTGGCTCTCGCGCCGAAATCGAATGCGGTCTATGTGGCTTACAAGGCGGCGCGGGCGACGGCGCGCGACACGGGCAGCCACCCGCCGCCCAAGCACATCCTGAACGCGCCCACGAAGCTGATGAAGGATATCGGCTATGGCACTGGCTATGCCTATGACCACGACGCCGAGGATGGCTTTTCGGGCCAGGACTACTTTCCCGAAGGCATGAAGCGGCCGGTGTGGTATCTGCCGATGGAACGCGGGTTTGAACGTGAGTTGAAAAAGCGGATCGACTACTTCGCCAAGCTCAGGGCAAAACGTCAGGACAGTTGAACCGCAAATTCCTTGCAAGAAAATTGCCTGGACCCTTCAAAGGGTTCGGAACAGAGTTTTTGAAACCTCCGGTGTTTCGCCCGCAAACATTGACAATCGCGCCTGTCCACCGCAAAGACCGGGCATGTCCCAGACCCTTCCTCTCATCGCGCTTGGCGGCGCCATAGGTTCCGTTCTTCGGTATCTGATGGTGACGGCCATCGGTGCGCCCATCGGGACGCTGGCGGTGAATGTCGTTGGCAGCTTTGCGATCGGTGTGCTGTTTGTCCTTCCGGGTGCACGGGACGGCTGGCAGCTGTTCCTGATGACCGGGGTGTTGGGCGGTTTCACTACATTTTCCGCCTTCTCGCTGGACACCTTGAAGCTGATCCAGTCCGGCCAGACCCTGCAGGCCGCCGCCTATGTCGTGGGGTCTGTCGCCCTGTCCCTTGCCGCTGTCGCGCTTGGCGTGGCCCTGATGAAAGCCACCCTATGACCGTCCAGCAACTGACCGTGACCGAGGATGAGGGCGAACAGCGCCTTGACAAGTGGCTGCGCCGCCGGTTTCCACATGTCACCCAAGGGGCCGTCGAAAAGCTGTGCCGCACCGGCCAGATCCGCGTCGACAGCGCGCGGGTCAAGGCGTCTGATCGCGTGGCCCCCGGCATGACAGTCCGCGTGCCCCCCCTGCCGTCCGAGGCGGGGCCAACCGGCCCGCGAGCCCATGGCATCACCGCGGCGGATGAAAAGATGATCCAGAACGCCGTCCTGTGGAAGGATGAGCATATGATCATCCTGAACAAGCCCGCCGGTCTGCCCAGCCAGGGCGGCAGCGGTCAGGGTGACCGGCATGTCGACGGCCTGAGCGAGGCGTTGAAGTTCGGCTACAAGGACAAGCCAAAGCTGGTCCACAGGCTCGACAAGGACACGTCCGGTATCCTGATGCTGGCGCGCACCGACCGTGTTGCCCGCGCGTTAAGCGAGGCGCTCCGTCATCGTGCAGCGCGCAAGATCTATTGGGCTATTGTCGCAGGTGTGCCGCATCCCCGCCAAGGGTCGATCAAGTTCGGGCTGGAGAAGGCACCTGGCCGGGGCAGGGGGGGCGAAGGGGAAAAGATGATCTGCGTCCATCCCGCCAAGATGGCCGACCACCCCGACGCAAAGCGCGCCCAGACCGACTATTTCACCCTGTGGTTCCTGGGTGCCCGCCTGTCCTGGATGGCGCTGGAGCCGGTGACCGGGCGAACCCACCAGCTGCGCGCCCACATGGCCGAGATCGGGCACCCGATCCTGGGCGATGGCAAATATGGCGGGGGCGAATCAGAGAATATGGGCGATGGCTGGGGGGCTGCTATCGGCGGTGACCTGTCGAAAAAGCTGCATCTGCATGCGCGCAGCCTGTCGGTCGAACATCCGATCACCAAGAAGATGATGACGTTCACCGCGCCCTTGCCAGAACACATGGCCCGTACCTGGAAGCTGATGGACTGGAAGGAATCCGACGTCCCCGCCGACCCGTTCGAGGCAATTCGATGAGCGAACCGATGAAGGGGCAGATCAGATGAGCGGCTGGTCCGCCCGCCGTTTCTGGACCGATGCAACCGTCGTGCCCGTGGACGGTGGCTTTACCGTCCACCTTGACGCCCGTCCGGTCCGCACGCCGCGGAAAGCACCGCTGATCCTGCCGACTGAAGGCCTTGCGCAGGCTGTGGCCATCGAATGGCAGGCGCAAACCGGCAAGGTGAACCCCGCCACCATGCCCTTCACCCGCACTGCGAATTCCGCAATCGACACGGTCATCCCGCAGTTCGATGCCGTGGCCGACATGCTGACCGCCTATGGCGAGACGGACCTGCTGTGCTATCGCGCCACAGGCCCTGCCGCGCTGGTCGACCGTCAGGCCGCGGCATGGGACCCGCTGCTGGACTGGGCTGCCCAAGACCTGTCCGCACCGCTGCATGTGACGCAGGGGGTCATGCACATCGACCAGCCCGCCGACAGCCTTGCCACCCTTGGCACGGCTGTCCGCGCCCTTACGGCCTTCCAGCTTGCCGCCTTTCATGACCTTGTCGCCATCTCCGGCTCATTGGTGCTGGCGCTGGCAATCACGCGGCGGCAACTGACGGCGGATCAGGCCTGGGGCCTAAGCCGGGTAGACGAAACCTGGCAGATCGAACAGTGGGGCGCTGACGAGGAAGCCGCCGAAACCACGGCGCTGAAACAGGCGGCGCTACTGCAGGCAGACCGATTCTTTGCATTGTGTGGGTAACAAGTTTGCCCAAGGACTGTGCAGACCGGTGCCTAAAGGTCGATCATACTGTGCAAGCCGCCGAAAACATGCGTTTTTCCTGAATGTGACCAGAGCCGCTTGACCTTTCAAACCGCTTTAGAGGAAACTGGCTGACACTGGGAGAGGCTCACCTCCAACAGTTGCGCCGCCGCGAGGGGATCGCGGGGCACTAAAAAAGCGCGGCCCTCGAAAGGCCGCTTACTCAGGAAGAGGTAAGAATGAAAAAATCCGTATTCTTCGGCGCGCTCGCGGCCACCACGCTCATATCGGGTCTGGCAGCCGCTGCGACCCTTGACGATGTCAAGGCGCGCGGCGAGCTGATCTGCGGGTCGAACACCGGTCTGACCGGGTTTGGCACGCCGGACGCAAGCGGCAACTGGTCTGGTTTCGACGTTGACCTGTGCCGCGCAGTCGCGGCTGTGGTCCTTGGCGATGCAACCAAGGTCAAGTTTGTGCCCACCACCGGCGAAACCCGCTTTACCGCGCTGCAGTCTGGCGAAGTTGACCTTCTGGTCCGCAACTCGACCTGGACCTTCTCGCGCGACGGCGAACTCGCCCTCGATTTCGTGGCCGTGAACTACTACGACGGTCAGGGCTTCATGGTGAAGAAAGACCTCGGCGTGTCGTCCGCCAAGGAACTGGACGGCGCAACCGTCTGCATCCAGACCGGCACCACGACCGAGCTGAACCTGGCTGACTTCTTCAAGCAGAACAACATCAGCTATCAGCCGGTCACCGTGGCCGACGATTCCGAAGCGCAGCGCCAGTATCTGGCCGGTGCCTGTGACGCCTACACCACCGACGCTTCGGGTCTGGCCGCCAGCCGTGCGACCATGCCGGATGCTGAAAACCACATCATCCTTCCCGAGATCATCTCGAAGGAGCCGCTTGGCCCGGTCGTCCGCAACGGCGACAGCCAGTGGGGCGATGTGGTTCGCTGGACCTACTACGCGCTGCTGATCGCCGAAGAAAAAGGCATCACCAAAGCCAACGTCGAAGAAGTTGCGACGTCGACTGCGGACGAAGAAGTGAAGCGCCTGCTGGGCGTTTCGGGTGACATGGGCGCGAAGATGGGCCTCGACAATGCGGCCTTCAAGACCGCCATTGCCGCCGTCGGCAACTATGGCGAGATCTTCTCGCGCAACATCGGTGAAGGCACGGCGATCAACCTAGCCCGTGGCCTGAACGCGCTGTGGACCCAAGGCGGCCTGCAGTACGCTCCGCCTTTCCGTTGATCTGAGGCAAGGTTTGCGGGGGTGCCATAAGGCGCCCCCGCGTTTCGTTGAAACGATCACCTGACAGTCCAGGGGCAAAGACCCCGCCGCCACCGGTCAAACCGGGGCCGTTTGTCAGGGTAACAGGGGGAAGCCATGGCAATGGCAACGGACGTGCCGAAAGACGGTTTTCGGCTCTCGATGCTTGTTTACGATACGCGCTACCGGTCCTACACGATCCAGATCGTGGTGCTGGTCTTGTTCGCCATGGCCGTGGCCTGGCTTTTGAACAATACCGTGCAGAACCTTGAAGCGCGGGGGAAAGAGTTCAACTTCGGTTTCCTGTGGCAGCGCGCCGGCTATGACATCGGCCAGCAACTGGTGCCCTACACCAACGACGACAACCACTTTCGCGCCCTGCTTGTGGGCTTGGCGAACACGCTGGTCGTCGCCTTCTTCGGCTGTATCTTCGCGACTGTCCTGGGCGTGGTCGTCGGCGTCCTGCGGTTGTCGAGTAACTGGCTCGTCGGCCGTCTGATGACCGTTTATGTCGAGATTTTCCGCAACGTGCCCCTGCTGCTGTGGATCCTGCTGACCTACGTCATCCTGTCAGAGATTACCCCGCAGCCACGGGATTTCCGCCTGACTGACGAAATGGCCGCCGCGGGCGAGGCACCAGCCGCTTCGATGATGTTCTTCGACAGCGTGGCAGTCACCAACCGTGGCACCAACATCCCCGCGCCGTTGTTTGAACGCGGGTTAGGATCGGTGGAGCTTGGGGGTCTGTCGCTGAACCTGACGTTCCTGGCGATTGTCGCCGTTGTCGCCGGATCGGTCTTTGTGAACCGACGCATCCTTGCGTCGGCCCGCGCCATGCAAGAGGCGACCGGGGATCGTCCGGCAACCTGGTGGAAATCCCTACTGGTGCTTTTTGCGCCCGTGTTGGTCCTGCTTGTGGCCATGGGATTTCACCTTGAGGTTCCCACCCTGCAGGGGTTCAACTTTCAAGGCGGCATGCTGGTCGCACACCCGTTCACCGCAATGGTGGTCGCCCTCAGCCTCTATACCGCCGCCTTCATCGCCGAGATTGTCCGTGCCGGCATTCAGGCCATCAGCCGCGGGCAGTCCGAGGCGGCTTTCGCCCTTGGCCTGCGTCCGGGCCGCACGATGAACCTGATCATCTTGCCACAGGCCCTGCGCGTCATCATCCCGCCGTTGATCAGCCAGTACCTGAACCTGACCAAGAACACCTCGCTTGGCATTGCGGTCAGTTACCTTGATCTGCGCGGCACGCTGGGTGGCATCACGCTGAACCAGACCGGCCGGGAGTTGGAGTGTATGCTTCTGATGATGCTGATCTATCTGTCGATCAGCCTGTCGATCTCGGCGGTGATGAACATGTATAACTCCTCCGTCCAGTTGAAGGCGCGCTAAGATGGACCAGCACTTTGCCCGCACCGACATGCTGCCCCCGCAAGCGCCACCAATAACCGAGCGTGGTGCGGTAAAGTGGCTGCGCGAAAACCTGTTCTCTACCCCGTTCAACATCGCCCTCACCGTGTTTGGTGCGGCGGTCATCTACTATCTTGTGTCGTCTTCGCTGCCGTGGTGGCTGAATTCCGTCTGGAACGCCAATTCGCTTGGCGAATGTCGCGACATCGTCACCGCCAGCGCGGGCGAAGGGGCGACGGGCGCCTGCTGGGCAATGATCCGGCAATGGTGGGGGGCCTTCATCTTCGGCTTCTACCCGCCCGATCTTTGGTGGCGCCCGATCATCGCTTTTGGTCTGTTGTTTGCTGCGCTGTCACCGGTGCTCTTCTCCGGGCAGAAGCGCAAGCTGACGGCACTGCTTGCCGTCGTTGCGGCTTTCCTGCTTCTGACACTTTACCTGACCAGCGCGCCCATGCCCGCCTTCATTCTGCTGATGGTGTTCATCGCTGGCTTTGCAGCGGTAGCACAGGTGCAGCCAGGCAAGCTGATCTGGTTCACTCTCATCTATCCCGCCTTGTGCTTCTGGCTGCTGTGGGGCGGGTCGATCTGGACCCCGATTGTCGCCATGGCGGGGTTTGGCGTGCTTTACGTGGTGTTCCGCCTCGCCTCGCCCCTGATCGGGCTGTCGCCTGCCGCAGGCGCCGGCGTTCTGGCGGCGGTGTTGTGGTGGCTTTACCTTGAGGCTCCAGTCGTCAGTGCGCTGCAATCCGTGCTGCCGTTTGGCCTTCAGTCGATCAACTCGGACCAGTTCGGCGGTTTTCTTCTGGCCATTGTGATCGGGGTGACGGGGATCAGCTTTTCGTTGCCCATCGGGGTGCTACTGGCGCTGGGGCGGCAGTCGGATATGCTGATCGTCAAGACGCTGTCGGTCGGCTTCATCGAGTTTGTCCGGGGCGTGCCCTTGATCACGCTGCTTTTCACCGCGTCGCTTCTGCTGCAATACTTCCTGCCGCCGGGCACCAACTTTGACATCATCCTGCGCGTCATCATTCTGGTCACCTTCTTCGCCGCTGCCTACCTGGCTGAGGTGATCCGCGGCGGCCTCGCCGCACTCCCGCGTGGACAGTATGAGGCAGCGGATGCGCTTGGTCTGGATTACTGGCGCGCGCAGCGGCTTATCATCCTGCCGCAGGCGCTCAAGATTTCGATCCCGGCGATCGTGTCCACCTTCATCGGCCTGTTCAAGGACACCACGCTGGTCAGCTTCGTCGGCCTGATGGACCCGTTGCGCGGTGTGACGCAGATCGTCCGCGCCGACATCAACTGGAAGGGCATCTACTGGGAGCCCTACATCTTCGTCGGCGCGATCTTTTTCCTCATCTGCTTCGGGATGTCCCGGTACTCGATGTACCTGGAACAGAAGCTCAAGACCGACCACCGGTAAGGACATATCATGGCAGAAGCATCCAAAATGCAGGTCACGGACGAGGTTGCGATCCAGATTGCCGGCATGAACAAGTGGTACGGTCAGTTCCACGTCTTGCGCGACATTAACATGACCGTCCAAAGGGGGGAGCGGATCGTGATCTGCGGCCCCTCTGGTTCCGGCAAGTCCACCCTGATCCGCTGCATCAACCGGCTGGAGGAACACCAGCAGGGCCAGATCGTCGTCGACGGCACAGAACTGACGAATGACCTGAAGAACATCGACAAGGTGCGGTCAGAGGTCGGGATGGTGTTCCAGCACTTCAACCTTTTCCCGCACCTCACGATCCTTGAAAACCTGACCTTGGCTCCGATCTGGGTCCGCAAGGTCCCCAAGCGTGAGGCGGAAGAAACCGCGATGTATTTCCTGCAAAAGGTGAAGATCCCCGAGCAGGCGCACAAATACCCCGGACAGCTTTCGGGCGGTCAGCAGCAGCGGGTGGCCATCGCTCGCAGTCTGTGCATGAAGCCACGGATCATGCTGTTCGATGAGCCGACCAGCGCCCTTGACCCCGAGATGATCAAGGAAGTGCTGGATACGATGATCCAGCTTGCCCAGGAAGGGATGACGATGATCTGCGTCACGCACGAAATGGGCTTCGCCCAGGCGGTGGCGAACCGGGTGATCTTCATGGACCAGGGCCAGATCGTGGAACAGAACGAACCGAAGGAGTTCTTCAACAACCCGAAGTCCGAACGGACGAAGCTGTTCCTCAGCCAGATCCTTGGGCACTAGCGGCCGACACTCGGCGCACCCCGGGATTCTCGAATATTCCGAACCGGAACCTTCAAAGGCTCCGGTTCGGTTTCCTTGAAGAAATCGCCGTCCTACCCCTCAATCCGTGCCAGCAACTCCCGCACCTTCGGTCCCAAGCCTTCGACGATCAGGCGAACGCCTTCCGGGTTCGGGTGGATGCCATCAGGCTGCATGAAACTGGCCATCGACGCGGGGTTGGCGGGGTCGGCTCCCGCCGCCCTGAGACCATCGAAGAAGTCGCCCGCCAGCACCGCCCCGTACTGCGCCGCAAGGTCCACATACATCCCGTCAAACGCGGCCTTGTACTCAGGCCCGAAATTCCCCGGCGCGGCCAGCGGCACCAGCAGGACCGGCAAGCCACGGGCCTGCACCTCTCGCAAGATGCCTTCAAGGTTCGCCCGGCTTCCCGCCGGATCAAGCCCGCGCAACAGGTCATTGCCCCCCAGCGTCACGATCACCGCATCCGCGTCCGGCCCAAGTGCCCAGCCCACGCGGGCCAGCCCACCCGCCGTTGTATCGCCCGAGACACCGGCGTTCTGCACCACCACATCCGCGCCCTTGGCCTTCAGCCAACTTTCCAGCTGCGGCACCAGACCATCGCCTTGATCGGCCAGCCCATAGCCCGCTGTCAGGCTGTCGCCGAGTGCCACGATCGTGACCGGCTCAGCGAAAACCGAACTTGACAGTGCCAAGACTGCAACCGCAGCATTGCGGATTGCGCGTACTGCGCCATATGCCCTTAAGAACCGTACCCGAAGGACTTGCTGCATGACCGATCCCGTCCTTGCCCTGACAGACGCGCGCTTGACCCTGGCCGGCAATGCCGGTCCGGTTGAAATCCTTAAGGGCATCTCGCTTGAGATTGCACGGGGCGAAACGGTGGGGCTGGTCGGTCCTTCGGGGTCTGGCAAATCGTCTCTCCTGATGCTTATGGGCGGGCTGGAACGGGCCACCGGCGGCAAGGTCCTGGCGTTGGGCCAGGATCTGACGACGATGGACGAAGACGCGCTCGCCCGCTTCCGCAGGGGGAATATGGGGGTTGTCTTCCAATCCTTCCACCTTATTCCCACGATGACCGCGTTAGAGAACGTAGCGTTGCCGATGGAACTGGCCGGCGTGGCCGATGCCTTCCCGCGCGCGCAGGCCGAACTGGAGTCGGTCGGCCTTGCCCACCGCGTCGATCACTACCCCGCACAGCTTTCCGGTGGCGAACAGCAGCGTGTGGCCCTTGCCCGCGCCGCCGCCCCCCGGCCTGCGATTTTGCTGGCCGATGAACCCACCGGCAACCTTGACGGTGTGAACGGTCAGGCGATCATGGACATGCTTTTCGGTCTGCGCGACCGCCACGGCGCGACGCTGGTCCTTGTGACCCACGCGCCGGATCTTGCCGCCCGCTGTGACCGCGTCATCCGCCTGGCGGATGGCCTTCTTGCTCCCGAACTCAAGGCCGCCGCTGAATGAGCCGCCGAGCAAATCTGGCCCTCACAATTGCCCGGCGTGAACTGCGCGGCGGCTTGCGCGGGTTCCGTGTCTTCCTCGCCTGCCTTGCCCTTGGTGTCGCGGCCATTGCCGCCGTAGGCACTCTGCGGACTGGCATCCAGCAGGGCCTGACCGATCAAGGCGCCGTCATCCTTGGCGGTGATGCCGAGATGCGCTTTACCTACCGGGCCGCCGATGAAGGCGAACGCGCCTACATGGACGGTATCGCCACCGCCGTGTCCGAGATCTACGATTTCCGCTCCATGGCGCTGATCGAGGACGACCAGGCCCTGACGCAGGTGAAGGCGGTCGATGACGGCTGGCCCCTGACGGGGGCCGCAACCCTTGATCCTGCCATCCCGGTGGCGGACGCCCTTGCCGACCAGAACGGCATTCCCGGCGCGCTGATGGATCCGGTGCTGATCAGCCGGCTTGACCTTGCCATCGGCGACACCTTCCGCCTTGGCACCCAAACTTTCCGCCTGACCGCCGCTTTGGTGAGGGAGCCTGATAGCGCCTCCACCGGTTTTGCCCTTGGCCCCCGGACCGTGGTGCGGACGGATGCACTGGCCAACTCCGGCCTCCTTTCCGCCGGGTCGCTGTATGAGACGCGCTACCGCTTGACCCTGCCCCCTGACGCCGACCTGCAACTGCTGGAAGACCAGTCCGAAGCGCAGTTCCGCGACAAGGGCATGCGCTGGACCGACAGCCGCAATGCCGCTCCGGGGATCGAAGGTTTCGTGGACCGGATCGGCAGTTTCCTTGTGCTTGTGGGACTTGCCGGGCTGGCAGTGGGTGGGGTCGGGATTTCGGCCGCGATCCGCAGCTATCTGGACGGCAAGACTGAAACCATCGCCACGCTGAAAACCCTTGGGGCCGAGGGCGGGCTGATCTTTCGCATCTACCTCTGGCAGACTGCGCTTTTGTCCGGCCTTGGTATTCTGATCGGCATCGTCCTTGGCGCGGTGGTCCCGATGCTGGCAGCCCCCCTGATTGAGGCGTCGCTGCCGTTCCCCGCCACCATCCGCCTGTCGCCCATGGCGCTGGTTGAGGCCGGGTTCTACGGTGCGCTGTCTGCCCTGATTTTCACCCTCCTGCCCCTTGCGCGCACCGAACGTATCCGCCCCGCTGCCCTGTACCGCGGCGGAGCCGGCACCCGTGGCTGGCCCCGCACGCCGTACCTTGTGGCGCTGGTGCTTTCGTCCGTCACCCTGATCGGCAGCGCGACATGGCTATCCGGTATCCCGGAGCTGGCGCTTGGTGCCGCAGGCGGCATCCTTGGCGCGCTGGCCATCTTGTCGCTCGCGGCCCTTGGCTTGCGCCGCGCCGCCCGCCGCATCGCGCGCACCAAGGCCACCCGTGGCCGCCCCGCCCTGCGCGCCGCCCTTGCTGCCATCGGTGCGCCCCGGTCGGATGCCACGTCGGTCATCCTGTCCCTTGGCCTTGGGCTTTCGGTCCTTGCGGCGGTCGGCCAGATCGACTGGAACCTGCGCGCCGCCATCGCCACTGACCTGCCCACCCGCGCGCCCGCCTTCTTTTTCGTCGACATTCAGCCAGACCAGCTGGAAGGCTTTCTGGACCGCGTTACCAACGACCCCGCGGTGACCGAGGTGGAAAGCGCCCCCATGCTGCGCGGCGTGGTGAACCAGATCAACGGCCGCCCCGCGCGTGAAGTTGCGGGTGACCACTGGGTCGTGCGCGGCGACCGGGGCATCACCTACGCTGCCACCCCGGGCGCCAAGACCCGCATCACCGCAGGCACCTTCTGGGCCGAAGATTACGCGGGCGACCCGCAGATCAGCTTTGCCGCCGAAGAGGCCGAGGAGATGGGCCTGAAGCTTGGTGACACCTTGACCGTCAACATCCTCGGCCGCGACATCACAGGTACGATCACCTCGTTCCGTGAGGTGGACTTTTCCAATGCCGGGATGGGTTTCATCATGACGATGAACCCCGCCGCCCTGTCTGGTGCGCCGCACACCCACATCGCCACCGTCTACGCCCCGCCCGAGGCAGAGGCGGCGATCCTGCGCGATGTGACCAAGACCTGGTCAAACATTACCGCCATCCGCATCCGCGAGGCCGTGGACCGTGTGGCCGAGGCCTTGTCAGCCATCGCCACTGCCACCGCCTGGGCGGCTGGTGGCACGCTGCTGACCGGCTTCATGGTGCTGATCGGGGCGGCTGCAGCGGGCGAGCGCGCGCGGATCTACGAATCGGCAATCCTGAAGACACTGGGTGCCACGCGCGGCAAGATCCTTGCCAGCTTTGCCTTGCGCTCTGCCCTGATGGGGGCGGCTGCAGGCGTGGTGGCCGTTGCTGCGGGTGGCATTGCGGGTTGGTCGGTGATGACCTTCGTGATGGACAGCACCTACCGGTTTGAGCCGGTTTCGGCCTTTGGCATCGTGCTTGGTGGTGTGATGGCCACCCTGCTTGCTGGCCTTGCCTTCGCGCTGCGCCCGCTTGCCGCGCGACCGGCCGGCACCTTGCGCGCGCAGGACTAAACGCGCCGGAATTTTCGAAAATTCCGGTTCGGAGCCTTCAAAGGCTCCGGCGCGATTTCTTTGAAGAAATCGCCCTGCCTAATGGCTAGCGAAAGAACCCCGGCCCTGCGCGCCCAAGCAATTCATCTGCCAGCGCGCGGCCCAACCCAAGCCCATCCGCCACCGGCCCGCGCAATTCGCCGCTGACCGAGGCTGATCCGTCTGGCCGCAGCAATTCGCCCCGCAGCCACAGCGCGCCGCCCTCGATCACCGCCAGCCCGGCAATCGGCGTCTCGCAAGACCCGTCGAGCCGCGCAAGAAAGCTGCGTTCTGCCGCAAGCCGCAACCCCGTTGGCCCATCGTGGATCGCCGCAAGCAACGCAGCAACCCGGTCATTCGCCACCCGCCGCTCGATCCCGATCGCGCCTTGGGCTACCGCAGGCAGCATTTCTTCCACGTCAATCGGGCCGCGCGCCACAGCCGTCAGTCCCAGCCGGTTCAGCCCCGCCATGGCAAGGAACGTCGCATCCGCCACGCCTTCCTCCAGCTTGCGCATCCGGGTCTGGACGTTGCCCCGGAACTCCACCAGCTTCAGGTCCGGCCGTCGCAGCGCCAACTGTGCCCGCCGCCGCAGGGACGACGACCCCACCACCGCCCCGAACGGCAATTCGCCCAGTGACGGCACGCCCGGCGACACGAAAGCATCGCGGACATCTTCTCGCGGCAAGTAGCAGTCAAGGATCAGCCCCTCAGGCTGGATTGTCGGCATGTCCTTCATCGAATGGACGGCAATGTCGATCCCGCCTTCCAGCAGCGCCTCTTCGATCTCGCGGGTGAACAACCCCTTGCCGCCAATGTCCTTCAGCGCCTTGTCCAGGATCTGATCGCCCAGCACCTTGATCACCACGATCTGAAACGCCTCATCCGGCAGCCCGAACGCCACCCCCAGACAGCGCCGCACCTCATGCGCCTGCCACAAGGCAAGCGGAGAGCCACGGGTTCCAATTTTCAACGGGCGGGCGGGGGAGGGGAGATTATCGCTCATGGTTCACAGGCATAACGCTGTCAATCAAGCCTGACAACTCTTGACAACCACCCGCCCCCGTCGGACCCATGGGGAAATGATGATGAGGCTGACATGACCAAGACAATCCTGCGCGCACTTGGCGGCGAAATCCTTCCCACGCCACCGATCTGGATGATGCGCCAGGCGGGCCGCTATTTGCCGGAATACCGCGCCACCCGCGCCGAGGCCGGTGATTTCTTGAAACTCTGCTACAACCCCGAGCTTGCGGCCGAAGTGACGTTGCAGCCGATTCGCCGCTATGGCTTTGATGCGGCTATCCTTTTTGCCGACATCCTTTTGCTGCCGCAGGCGCTGGGCCCCAAGTTGTGGTTCGAAACCGGCGAAGGCCCGGGCATGGAAACCACCACCACCATGGGCCAGGTCGCGAACCTGAAATCGGTCGACGCGATCCACGACACCCTCTCGCCCATCTATGATACCGTCCGCATCCTTGCGCGGGAACTGCCCAAGGAAACCACCTTGATCGGGTTCGCCGGTGCGCCGTGGACGGTTGCTACCTACATGGTCGCGGGCAAGGGGTCCAAGGATCAGGCCGCCGCCCACGCGCTGAAGGATCACGACCGCGCCACCTTTCAGGCGCTGATCGACAGGATCACGGAAGCCACCGTCGAATACCTCTCCGCCCAGATCGAGGCGGGGGCCGAAGTGGTCAAGCTGTTCGACAGTTGGGCCGGGTCGCTGAAAGGCCAGGACTTCCGCGACTTTGCAGAAGCCCCAACCGCGAAGATCATCGCTGCCCTGAAGGCCCGCCATCCCGGCACGCCGATCATCGCCTTCCCGCGCGAAGCCGGGCAGGGCTACATCGGCTTTGCCCATCGCACCGGGGCCGATTGCGTGGCGATCGACAATTCGGTCAGCCCAGAATGGGCCGCAGCGAACGTGCAGATCGACGGTTGCGTGCAGGGCAACCTTGCGCCGGAACATATGGTCACCGGCGGGCAGGCGCTGGTTGCCGCCACCCAGCACGTCGTCCGGGCGTTCTCGAAAGGCCCGCACATCTTCAACCTTGGCCATGGCATCACCCCTGACGCCAATCCCGACAACGTGCAATTGATGATTGATACGGTGCGGGCCGGGTAAGATGGCAGGGACGCTTTGGGTTCTGGCAACGCTGATCGCCGCCGCCGCCCAGACCGCCCGCAACACCGCGCAGTCCGGCCTGACCGCGAAGATCGGCACCATGGGGGCCACGCAGGTCCGCTTTGTGTTCGGCCTGCCCTTTGCGGGGTTGTTCCTGTTTCTGGTTACGGTTGGCACGGGCGAAAGCTTGCACGGTTTGACCGGGACCAGCCTTGCCTGCACCGCCCTTGGTGCGGTGGCGCAGATCGCTGCCACCGCCTTGATGTTGGTGACGATGAAATCCCGGTCCTTCGCTGTCACCACGGCCTGGATCAAGACCGAGCCGGTAATGGTGGCCCTGATCGCCGCCGTTACCATCGGTGATGCGCTGACCTGGCCGAAGATGCTGGCGATTGTCGTGGCCACGGCGGGGGTGATTGTCCTGTCCACCAGACCAGAAACAACACGCGGCATGGTGCGCGACTGGGGGCCCGCCGCAACCGGGTTGCTGGCGGGGCTTCTGTTCGGCGTGGCGGCCATCGGCTTTCGCGGCGGTATCCTGAACCTGACCGAGGGTGGCTTCCTGATCCGGGCGTCGACTATCCTTGTGGTCAGCCTTGCGCTGCAAAGTGCGATGCTGCTGGCATGGCTGGCGGTGTTCGACCGGCGGGCAGTGACGGCATCATTCGGCGTCTGGCGCACCTCGCTTCTGGCAGGGTTTCTGGGGGCCTTTGCCTCACAGTTCTGGTTCATCGGCTTTTCGCTGACCACCGCCGCGAATGTTCGCACCCTGGCGCTGGTTGAGGTGATCATGGCGCTTGGCGTGTCGGCCTATGTGCTTGGCCAGCCGGTCACCAGACGGCAGATCGCCGGCATTGCGGTGATCGTGCTGGGCGTCGGGATGTTGTTGACCGCACAGCGATAAGCTTCGGCGGCGCGCCCGGCGAGCTTAGGCCACAATCTCTCGCGGGATGACAAAATCCACGGTGATGCCAGCGCCGAAGGTCACCTTGGTCCAGTCTTCGACATCAAATTCAACCACCAGCGTGGCCCCTGTCGGATAGCGGGCAAACTCGGCGTTGGCGGGGGGGTGGGCGACCAGACGCGCCGCGAACTCCGCGATGCCGGGGTTGTGGCCGATCATCATCACGGTATCGGCGGAAGCATGGCGCAAGACCGCCATCATCACATCCGGTCCGGCGTGATACAGGGCAGGCTTCAACTCCAGCACCGGTGTTCCGGGCAAGGCAGGGGCCATACCTGAAAAGGTCTTGCGGGTGCGCAGGCTGTCGGAACACAACACTTCGCCCGGGACATAACCCCGGCTGGCCAGCCATTGCCCAAGGTCCGCCGCCGCCGCCTGCCCCCGCTCGTTCAGGGGGCGGTCGTGATCCGGGGTAAGCGGATCGTCCCAGGAAGATTTCGCGTGCCGCGTCAGGATCAACCGCTTCATTTATGGAACTGCCTCATGTGATAACCCGACTGTTGGGGCAGTCTTGCATAGCTTTGCGACACCGGGCAAGCGCGGCGAACCTGACAGCCCCCGGTCATGCAGTTCTGCCCATCACCCGTATCAAGAAAGCCGTGACAACCGGGCAGGTCATAGCCCGCGCCGGTCAGCGCGCCGGCAGGGCAAGCCGTCAGGCAGGGTGCGGCGCAGGTGTCGCATGGGCGCGGTGACGGGGGTGGCAGCGCAACAGCCTCTTTCAACGCAAGGGCTCCGCGAAAGCTGACCATCAGGCCCTGCCGGGCATGAACCAGCAGGCGCACCGGGCTGTCGCAGACTTGCCCGGTGCGCAGCGCCCAAGCGTAAAACGGATGATACGGAGCCCCGCCGAACGGAAAAAGCGCCTTCGCCCCAAGGTCACTCGCCAACCGCCCGATCACCCGACGCGACCAGCGATCGACCGGGTCGGGCTGGCCATCCCATTCCGGCTGGGCAGTCAGATGGGGCCAGAAGCCGGGTTCGGCCGGGCCGATCAGAAGAAGCGTGCGGGTGCCGGGGGGCAGGCCATCCTCGTCCTGCGGAACGGCGAAACCGCCCAGAACCTCAAGCCGGTGGTCCGCCAGCAGCGCGATCAGCGCCGGAAGGGAAGCCACAGCGCCCATTTCAGACTTGACGGTCGGTCGTCCTGCCATTCCAGCCCCACTGTCATCGCGTCATGCCCCGCCGCTGGCTGAGACAGATAAGTGCGGAAGATGCGGTCCCAGATCGACAATGAAAAGCCGTAGTTGCTGTCATGTTCATCCTGTCGCACCGAATGGTGGACGCGGTGCATGTCCGGGGTCACCAGCACCAGCCGCAGCACCCTGTCCAGCCCAAGAGGCAGCGCAAGGTTGGCGTGGTTGAACATGGCGGTGGCGTTCAAAAGAAGCTCGAACAGGATGACCGCAAAAGCCGAGGGGCCGATCAGGTAGACCAGCCCCACTTTCAACGCCGACGAGGCCGCAATCTCGACCGGGTGAAACCGCAGGGCCGTCGTCACGTCAAAATCGCGGTCAGCGTGGTGGACGCGGTGAAAGCGCCAGAAGAGGGGCACCTTATGGGTGATCAGGTGCTGCAGCCAGATGGCGAAGTCGAAGATCAGGATGGTGACCATCCCCTCGATCCAGCCGGGCAAGGCAAGCTGGTTGAACAGTCCCAGACCAAAACGTTGAGCATCCACCGTGGCGGCGACGGCCAGGACCGGCAGCGCCAGCGCCAGCGCCCTGACCGTCAAGGTGCCGATCACCACCAGCGCAAGGTTGGTGGCCCAGCGGGTGGGTGTGGGCTGTACCAGGGGGCGTCGTGGAACCAGCCTTTCAAGCGCCGCCAGAACAGCCAGCACGGCAAAAAAGACCGCAACCCGGACGGCAATCTCATGTTCCAAGGGTCGGACCTTTGTGCTGACCTTTCGACCTTAAGCGCCATCACCCTCCGGTTCCAGAGCGGCAGATCTTTCTGGAAGGCTTTTGGCCCCCGCCTCAGCTCCGGCTGTGGGGCCTTACCCGCGGCGCGGTTGCGCGGATCTGACTGCCCGCGCCGTGGTCAGTGAAAAGCTCCAACAGGCAGGCGTTCGGGATGCGACCGTCAAGGATTGTCACCGCCCGCGTACCCTTTTCGATGGCCATCAGGGCGGTTTCCGTCTTGGGAATCATCCCGCCCGAGATCACGCCATCGGCGGTCATCTGGCGGATTTCTTCGGGTGTGATCTGGGTCATCACCTGACCTTCTGCATTCTTCACCCCCGGCACATCGGTCAGCAGAAGCAGACGATCCGCCTGCAGTGCCCCTGCAATGGCACCGGCTGCGGTGTCGCCGTTGACGTTGAAGGTCTCGTTATCCGCCATGCCGGTGCCGACCGGTGCGATGACCGGAATGATGCCTGCGCCGTAAAGGTCGCGCAGGACCTGCACGTTCATCTCGATCGGGCGGCCTACGAAGCCGAGTTCGGGATCATCCGCCTCGCACACCATCAGGTCATCATCCTTGCCCGAGATGCCCACCGCGCGGCCCCCGGCATCCATGATCGCCTGCACAATCCGCTTGTTGACCAGGCCCGAAAGAATCATCTCGACCACCTCGACCGTGGCCTTGTCGGTGACGCGCTTGCCCCGGACGAATTCGGACTTGATGCCAAGCTTGGTCAGCATCTCATTGATCATCGGCCCGCCACCGTGGACCACCACAGGGTTCACCCCCACCTGCCGCATCAGCACGATATCGCGGGCAAATTCGGCCATCGCGGCATCATCGCCCATCGCGTTGCCGCCAAACTTCACCACCACGACCGACCCGCTGAAGCGTTGCAGGTAAGGCAGCGCCTCGGACAGCATCTTGGCGGTGTTCAGGGCGTCTTGCATGGTCAGGGTCTGCTGTTTCATGAGGGACTCCGGGCTTTGGCCCGGCATAAGACGTTTGATCGCTTCTGCCAAGCGGCGGATCAGGCTGGGCCGGTTCTTGCCTTTCCCGACCAGAAGCGTAGGGTTTCCGCCACAGGAGACACCGCATGTCCGAACAGAAAACCATTGTCCTGACGGGCGCCAGCCGCGGGATCGGCCATGCCACGGTCAAACGCTTTTCGGCCGAAGGCTGGCGGGTGCTGACCTGCTCACGCCAACCGTTTGACGCGCGCTGCCCCTGGCCGGGGGGGGAAGACAACCACATCCAGCTGGATCTTGCGGACCCGAACAAGACAATCGCCGCGATCGAGACGATCAAGGCCAAGGTTGGCGGGCGGATACATGCGCTGGTCAACAATGCCGGGATCAGCCCCAAGGGGCCGGGCGGCGCGCGGCTAAGCACCCTGGACACCGATCTGCGGACCTGGGGGCATGTGTTTCACGTCAATTTCTTCGCACCGGTCATCCTTGCGCGGGGCTTGCGGGACGAGCTGGCCGCCACGAAGGGGGCCATCGTCAATGTGACGTCGATCGCGGGCGTCAAGGTGCACCCATTTGCAGGCGCAGCCTATGCCACGTCAAAAGCGGCGCTTGCCGCACTGACGCGCGAGATGGCTCATGATTTTGGCCCCCTTGGGGTGCGGGTTAACGCGATCGCCCCCGGCGAGGTGGAAACGGCGATCCTAAGCCCGGGAACTGACAAGATCGTGGAAATGCTGCCGCTTCAGCGCCTCGGACAGCCGCGTGAGGTGGCCGATGTCATCTGGTTCCTGTGTTCTGAACAGTCCAGCTACATTTCGGGCGCCGAGATTGAGGTCAACGGCGCGCAGCACGTCTGAGGCGCGCATCAGGGGCCGCTCATCCGGCCCTTGCAGGCACTCATCGCAGTCTGGCATCCTGCGAAGAAAGCCAACAATGGCTGTTGAGCGGACTGTCAGTCGCGCTTTTCAAAGCTGATCGTGACATCGCCCACATCAACTCCGAACCGCTTCATGTAGGCGCGGTTCAGAAGGCGGTCGTCTGACAGCTGCCACATCCAGTCATCAAAGGTGACGCGCACGGTATCCGCCGTGCCATCAGCCGCAGGCACCGGCAGATCGATGGTGTAGCGCCAGTTGAAACGGTCGCCGTCCTCAACCCCCGTCGCTTCGCCGATCACGCCGGGGGCGGTGCCACGCCAGGTGTCGTCACCCGTCTTGACCAGTGTCCAGATGCGCTGTTCGGTTGATCCGTCCTCATACACGAAATCTTCAACGAGCCGCAGGCGTTCGCCATTCCAGTCGCCCTTGATCGTCACGTCAAAGCGGCGGCGGACGGTGCCGAACACATCCTGAAACTGGCCCTTGGCAACCAGTGTGCCATCAAAGAACTCTTCCAGGTTCAACTTGCGGTCACTGAGGGCCGGATCGTTGAACGATGGCTTGCCGGTGCAGGCGGCAAGGGTTGTCAGGGCAAGGACGGCAAGGACGCGCATTGAAATCTCCGTTTGCCGTTGATACGCATGTCACCGCGTTTCGGATGACTAGGCCAGCCGCACGGCCTGCCGCTGCACAGGCAAGCGCCCGGCGCTGTCAACACTTACGCGTTTTTCGCCCGAGATCGACAACTGACCAAGCGACGAGCGTATCGTGCCGAGCGCTGGGCGATCGTCGGCATCATCAAATCCGCCGCGCGCGCCTTTGTACCCCGGCGTCGCAAGCCCGGTCCGGATCAGGCGGTGACGCTTCAGGATCGGGTCAGGTTCCTACGTGAAACCGTGGCTGTGGGATCAATGCTTCGCCGACGGATAGCCTTGGGGAAGCGTCGGGATGCTGCGTGCGTGGTGAGGCCGGCCGGGATGACGCAATTGACGCGTCATCTGAAACGGGGTCTTGAAACGCGGCCAGACTGCAAAAGGCACACTGCCGCCACAGGCTTTGCCTGACCATCAAGGCTCTGGCATAAGGGCGGACCACGAAGGGGCTGCCAATGCTGGACAAGGCTGATGTGACATCCATCCGCTGTTTCGAGGTGCGCCAAAGCGACTGGAGTTTGCCAAGCTGCGCAGGCGGATGATCAGGCAGGTGCGCAAAGCGGTCGGAACCTATGGCATGGGCCGCACACCCGGCGCTGTTTTTGCGAGACTTCAGGCCTCGGAGGCTTTGGGGAGATAGCGAGAATTGTCTGCAACTTTTGGCAGAGCGTTAAGGAACTGATCAGGAACATTCGCCTAGGTTGATCGCAACCGGGCCACGGGGCCCATCAGTTGCGGGGTGCGGTCATGCGACCAGGTATGCAGTGGCAAGGCTGGCGTGGGGCGATCAGGCTGGAACGGCGACCTGAGCTTTTGGTGTTCTTGCCGGCCCTGGCACTTGGGGTCTTGTGGGCCGGGGGGGAAGGGGCCTTGCTTGCGCTTGCCGCAGGACTGCCGCTGCTGCTGCTGGCTTTGCAGGGGTTGGTGCCTGTCCCCGTTGCAGTTGCGGCTTCAGATCAGGTGATCGACCGTCTGGATGCCGCCCTGCGGGACAACGGCCATGGCAGTCGACAGACGGGTTGCTTCGTCTTGCAGTTTGATGACCCGTCATGGTTGTGTGACAGGCATGGTCGCACGCGCCAGTCCGAAATTCTGGCGGCCTGTGTGGCCCGGATCCGTGGCGCGATGCGGCCCGGTGACATGCTGTTCCCGCTGGAAGATGGCAGCCTTGTGGTTGTGTTGGCGCCGACGCAGCGGCTGGATCTTGAAGTGATGGTGCGCATTGCCGGACGGTTGCAACTGGTGGTCCAGCAACCGCTTTTGTTGGGCGATGGATCGGCGCAGGTGACATGCTGCATCGGTTTTTGCCATGCGCATCAGGTGAACGATTGCGGCGGCCGCAGCCTGCTTGAGGCGGCCCAGGTCGCCGTCGATGAAGCAATGCGCCACGGACCGGGGGCCATTCGGGCCTACTCGGCCGATATTGCGAAGGCGCGGGCGCAGCGTGACGTGCTGCGCGACGGTTTTGCCGCAGCGGTGGCGGACGGCCAGATCCGGGCATATTTCCAGCCGCAGCTTTCCACTGACAACGGTAAGGTTTCGGGGCTTGAGGTGCTGGCACGCTGGCACCACCCGCAGCAAGGTTGTCTGCCGCCGGGCCAGTTTCTGCCGGCGCTGGAAGGAACCGATCTGATGGCGCTGCTGGCGCGCGAAATGCTTGGCCAAGCGCTTGCGGCGCTGGCCACATGGGATCGAGCAGGCCATCGGGTGCCGCAAGTGGCCGTGAACTTTGCCGCCGACGAATTACGTGATCCGCAGCTGCCTGAACGGCTGACCTGGGCGCTGGACCGGCACGATCTTGCACCCTCGCGTCTGACCATCGAAGTGCTTGAATCCGTGGTTGCCGGCGAAGATGACGACATCATCACCCGCAACATCGCCCGGATTTCACAGCTTGGCTGCGGCGTCGATCTGGATGATTTCGGAACGGGCAATGCCTCGATCACCTCAATCCGGCGGTTCGCCTTGCAACGCCTGAAGATCGACCGCAGCTTTGTGCACGATATCGATACGGATCGCGGGCAGCAAAAACTGGTGACCGCCATTCTGTCGCTGGCGGAAAAGCTGGGGCTGGAAACCCTTGCCGAAGGGGTCGAGACACGCGGCGAACACGCGATGCTGGCGCAGCTTGGCTGCGGCCATGTGCAGGGCTTCGTCATCGCCCGCCCGATGCCGTTCGATGAGGTGGCACCATGGCTGGTACGCCACCGCGAAAGCCTGGCCACGGCGCTTTGCATCGGGGTCAAGGCGCGCTGACCGATCCTGCTTTGGGTGGCAGTTGGCGACAGGTCCGAATGCGTCTCCAGGTCGGAAAACGGTGTTGGGTGCCCTGCGGCAGCAGACCCGCGACCGGCTGAAGAGACCATCGGCGCAAGAGGATTTGACAGGAGGATGGGCGGCGATCGGGTGAAAGCGCTTGACCTTTGCCCATCCCTGTCGTTGAAGCACCGCTGATCGCGGATGATCGGCATGGTGGTTGGTCAATGGAAGAACAGAACAACAAGAACCTGATTCTGGCGATGGTTCTAAGCGCGGCAGTGATGATCGTCTGGTTCGTCCTGTTTCCGCCCCCCGAACCTGTTGCCGATCTTGCCACGCCTGCTGCGACGGAAAGCGTGACCCCGCTTTCGCCGGCCGCAGAGCCGACCGTAGACGCACAGGGTGCCGCCGTGCCCGCCGTGCCTGAAGCACAGCGTTTGCCGATCGACACTCCAAAACTGTCCGGTTCGCTGTCCTTGCTGGGCGGTCGGATCGACGATCTGGCGCTGAAGAACTACCGTGAAAGCCTGGAACCTGGTGCGGATATTGTCCACGTCCTGTCTCCGGTGGGTGAGAATCTGGCATATTACTCAGTTTTTGGCTGGCTTCCCGGAACGGGGCTTGTGGCAGGCGACGTCCCGGATGCGATGACCGAATGGCAGCTTGCGGGCGGCACCACGCTTGCACCGGGTGCCCCGATCAACCTTCGTTGGGATAATGGCAAGGGACTTACGTTCCTTCGCGAAATTGCCGTTGATGACGACTACATGTTCACCGTGACCGACCGGGTCGAAAACATCTCGGCGGCGGCGGTCACCTTGCAGCCTTACGGCATCATTGCGCGCCACGGTCTGCCGACGCTGCAGAACATCTTCGTTGTCCACGAAGGGGCCATTCAGCGCAATGACGGTGAGTTGCTGGAAACCGACTACGCCGACATCGCCGAGCTTGAGGTTGATCCCGCTGAAGGTCTGCCCGCGCAGGTCACACAATCGACCACCGACGGCTGGATCGGGTTTACCGACCATTACTGGATGACCACCCTGATCCCCGAACAGGGCAAGCCCTACAAGTCTGTGTTGAAATATGTGCCGAACGCCGGGATTTATCAGGCCGAGGTCCGCCCGCCTGCGGTTAGCCTTGCAGCCGGAGAAAGCAGCACGTCGACCTTGCGCGTCTTTGCCGGGGCGAAGGAATGGGCTACGATCCGCGCCTATGAGCGTGAGGCGGGTATTCCGGGCTTTCTTGATTCCATCGACTGGGGCTGGTTCTTTTTTCTGACAAAGCCGATCTTTGCCGTGCTGCACTGGCTGAACGCGCTGATCGGCAACATGGGGCTGGCGATTATTGCGCTTACCTTTGTCTTGAAGATCATCGTGCTGCCGCTGGCTTACAAATCCTACGTCTCGATGGCGCGGATGAAGGAACTGCAGCCCGAGATGGAGGCGCTCAAGGAACGCGCCGGCGACGACAAGCAAAAGATGCAGCGCGAAATGATGCAGCTTTACAAGGACAAGAAGGTGAACCCGGCCGCGGGTTGCCTGCCGATCCTGATTCAGATTCCAATCTTTTTCGCACTGTACAAAGTTATCTTCGTCACAATCGAATTGCGCCACGCGCCGTTCTTCGGGTGGCTGAACGACCTGTCTGCACCGGACTCGTCATCGCTTTTCAACGCATTCGGCCTGCTGCCATGGGACGCCCCGCCGACCGGGTCGCTGTTGCACCTGATCTTCATCGGTGTGCTGCCGATCCTTCTGGGTATCACCATGTGGCTGCAGCAAAAGCTGAACCCCGCCCCCGCTGATCCCGTGCAACAACAAATCTTCGCCTGGATGCCCTGGGTGTTCATGTTCATGCTGGGCGGGTTTGCAAGCGGCCTGGTGGTTTACTGGATCACCAACAACACCATCACGTTCAGCCAGCAATACCTGATCATGCGCAGCCATGGGCACAACCCGGACCTGTTTGGCAACATCAGGTCGGGCTTCAAGAAAAAGACGCCAGCGCCTGCGCCTGTGCCGGACAAGTCGAAGGCCAGGAAGAAGTGACCGTGGCTGACGTCGGGCGTGTGGCACATCTTGTCCGCCACCCGATCAAGTCTGCTGGCTATGAAACGGTGGCCGCTGTCACGCTGACCGCAGCGGCTGCCTTTCCATTTGACCGGGTCTGGGCTGTGGCCCATGCGGCGGCTCGGTTGCCGAACCCGTTGGCCTGGGCACCGAAATTGCAGTTTCTGCGCGGCTGGGGATCGGCTGACCTGATGGCGGTGTCATGTAAGTCTGACCCGGCGGAAGGCGCTGTCACCTTGTCGCACCCCCGTCGGCCGACACAGCGCTTTCGTCCCGATGATGCGGCCGATGCGGCGCTGCTGATCGATTGGCTGCGCCCCTTGTGGCCCGACACCCGGCCCGAGCCTGCGCAGGTCGTCCGTGTGCCAGGGCAGGCGATGACAGATCAGGATCAGCCCTTGGTCTCGATCAACAGCGTGACGTCGCTTGCGGCTCTTTGCGCGCGGATGGGGCAGGACCTGTCGATCCACCGCTGGCGTGGCAATATCTGGGTGGATGGCTGGGCCCCGTGGAAGGAGCTGGGCATGATCGGGCAAGAGATTTCCATAGGCACCGCCCGCCTGCGGGTTGAAGAACCGATTGGCCGCTGCCGCGCGACAGGCGCAAACCCGGTGACCGGCGCGCTGGACGCCGATCCCATGACGGCATTGCAAGCGGGTTTTGGCCACACCAAGTTTGGCATCTTCGCGCGGGTGATCGCGTGCGGAGACGTGGCCCTTGGCGATGAGGTGCGCGCATGAGCATGGTCTTCACCCTTGCCCCCGAGCCGGAGCTTGAGGCGCGTGAGGCCGGTCGTCTGCTGTTCGCCGGCCCTGTGACCTTTGTCAAAGGCGTGGTTGCCATGTCTGGGCTGCCCCCGGCAGACCGGGTCGAAGTGTGTTTCGCCGGGCGGTCGAACGTCGGGAAATCAAGTCTGATCAATGCGCTGACCGGGCGAAAGACGCTTGCCCGGGCGTCGAACACTCCCGGGCGGACGCAAGAGATCAACTATTTCGCGCTGGGCGAGGCGCGCTATCTGGTCGACCTTCCCGGCTATGGCTATGCCGAAGCGCCGGTGGCGATTGTTGCGAAGTGGCAGGCGCTGCTGCGGCAATATCTTGCGGGCCGCCAGACCCTGCGCCGGGCCTTCGTGCTGATCGACGCACGGCATGGGGTCAAGGACGTGGATGAAGATATCCTGAAACTCCTCGACCGCTCGGCCGTGACGTTTCAGGCCGTGCTGACCAAGGTGGACAAGATCAACCGCGCAGATCGCGAGGCGGTGATAGAGCAGGTCAAGGGCGCCTTGGCAAAACACCCGGCGGCCTATCCTGAGATGGTGGTAACCAGTTCCGAAAAGGGAGAGGGGATCGAAACCCTGCGCGCCATCATCGCCACGCTGGAATAGACGCTAAAGATTTCGGTCATGCTCCGGGTCCGCACCGGGAACCGGATCATAGCCTTGCCCGCCCCACGGGTGGCAACGACACAGGCGATGCGCGGTCAGGTAGCCGCCCTTCAGCGCTCCATGCCGGTCAAGCGCCTCAAGCGCGTAGGCGGAGCAGGTGGGCTGGAACCGGCAGCCATGGCCTACCCAGGGCGACAACACCAAACGGTAGGCCTTGACGGGCAGGGCAAGGACATGGGCCAGCGGAGTCATGGCTTGGCGGCGCGGTGAATGCTGCGCAGGGCCAGTGCCAGATCGGTGCGAAGGTCGGCGTAGGGGCGTGTCACCGTAGCCTCAGGCCGGGCGACAAGGACGTAATCCCAGCCGGGCAGGGCGGTGCCGGGCAGCCCTTCCCGCGCCAGTGCCCGCAAGCGCCGCTTGGCGCGGTTGCGCAGGACGGCGTTGCCGATCTTTTTCGATGCGGTAAAGCCGATGCGGATGGTATCCGTCCCGTCAGCCCGATCCCGCGCTTGCAGAAGGAAACCACCGGTGCCATGTCGCCGTGCCGATGCGGCTTTGAGGAAATCGGCGCGTTTGCGCATCACGCAAAGCAAAACCGCCAGAGATGTGGCGGGCGCTGTGGCAGTGCTGCCTTGGCCCAAACTCTCCAGCGGTGTCATGTCACGACCCCAAAACCCCCGAGGGGGCGCAATCAGGCGGTCAGCTTGTGACGGCCCTTGGCGCGGCGCGCGGCCAGCACAAGACGGCCGTTCTTGGTAGCCATGCGCGAACGGAACCCGTGGCGGCGCTTGCGAACCAGGTTCGACGGTTGAAATGTGCGCTTCATCGCGGCTCTCCATCAGACGGTGCCCGAACCACGAGTGGATTCGAGGGCGGTAAACTTGAAGCCCGGTCTTTACGGGCGGTCGCACCCCAAGTCAACGCAGGCAATGCGATTTCCTGCAACATTTCGCCGCGTTGGCGCGGGTTATGTTTCAAGGGCCTGTCGATCGGGTGCCGTTGGATCAATGCGGCGTGACCTGCCTGTCAATTGTCGCCGGGTTGGGCCATCTTTGCGCGACATTCAAGGAAAGACACCGCCAATGACGGCCAGAGACGCCCCAGATTCCGGCAACCAGCACGGTTGGCTGCGCAAGCTGCCGATCCTGCTGATCCTTGCGGCGGCCATCCTTGGCGCGGTCCTCTTGCGCGATCAGATCAGCTTTGAGGCGCTTGCCCGCCATCGTGAGGCGCTGATCGCCTATCGTGATGCGCATTATGCGCTGACAGTGCTTGGTTTTATCGCAGTCTACATCGGGATTGTCGCCCTAAGCCTGCCGGGGGGGACGATCGCCACACTGACCGGCGGGTTCCTGTTCGGGCTGTTTCCCGGCGTGTTCTTCAACGTCCTTGGCGCGGGGACTGGGGCCATGCTGGTCTTCCTTGCCGCGAGGTCCGGCTTTGGGGCCAGCGTGTCTGCGCGGATTGCAGCCGCTGGGGGCATTGCCGCCCGGCTGCAGGCGGGGTTGCGGGAAAATGAATGGTCGGTCCTGTTCCTGATGCGAATCGTGCCTGCGGTGCCGTTCGTGCTGGCAAACCTGATCCCGGCCTTCGTGGGCACCAGCCTGTTCCGCTTTGCCGTGTCCACCTTCCTTGGCATCATTCCGGGTGCTTTGGTCTTCACCTCGGTCGGGTCCGGCCTGGGTGAGGTGTTTGCCCGCGGTGAAACACCGGATCTTGGCATCATCTTCACCCCCGCCGTGCTGGGCCCGATCCTGGGGCTTGCGGCCTTGGCGGCGTTGCCCATGGTGCTGCGGGCTTTCAAGAAAGCGCGCTGAAATGGCATTGATCGAGACGGATATCTGCGTGATCGGTGCAGGGTCGGGTGGGCTTTCGGTGGCGGCGGGGGCGGTGCAGATGGGCGCGCGCGTCGTCCTGATCGAAGCAGGAGAGATGGGCGGCGATTGCCTGAACGCAGGCTGCGTGCCGTCCAAGGCGCTGATCGCCGCCGCAAAAGTGGCCGAGGCGCAGCGCCGGGGGTTTCGCGGTATCGCAGCACAAGAGCCGCAGGTCGATTTCGCCGCCGTGAAGGACCATGTCGCCGCCGTCATTGCCCAGATCGCCCCGGTGGACAGCCAGGAAAGGTTTGAGGGGCTTGGCTGCACCGTCATCCGCGCCTTCGCCCGCTTTACCGCCCCGAATGAGGTTGAGGCTGGCGGTCAGCGCATCCGCGCGCGGCGGTTCGTGATCGCCACAGGCTCTCGCCCCTTTGTGCCGCCGGTTCCGGGGGTTGAGGCCACGCCCTATCTGACGAATGAGACGATCTTTGATCTGCGCGACCGGCCCGGGCATCTGATTGTCATCGGGGGTGGCCCGATCGGGGTGGAAATGGCGCAGGCGCATCGGCGTCTGGGTTGTGAGGTGACGGTGATCGAAGGTGACAAGGTGCTGGGCCGCGAAGACCCGGAGCTTGCCGCGATTGTCACTGACACCCTGCGCGGTGAAGGCATCCGCCTGATCGAAGGCCAGCCTGTCGTGCGTCTGTCTGGCACCGATGGCGCGGTAGAGGTGGTCCTGGGTGACGGCACGACGGTGACCGGCACGCATATCCTGATGGCCGTGGGCCGCAAGGTGGCGCTGGACGGCATGGGCCTTGACGCAGCCGGGGTGGCCCATACGCCAAAGGGCGTGACAGTGGACGCCCGCCTTCGCAGCACCAACCGTCGTATTTATGCTGTTGGCGATGCGGCTGGGGGCCTGCAATTCACCCATGTCGCCGGTTGGCACGCGGGCATCGTGATCCGTCAGGCCGTGCTGGGCCTGCCCGCCAAGGCCGACCCCCGCGCCGTGCCGCGCGTGACCTTCACCGAACCCGAGCTGGCCCATGTCGGCCTGACCGAGGTCGAGGCCCGCAAAGCTCATGGTGACAGGCTGACCGTGATCCGCGCCGATCTGCACCACAACGACCGCGCGATTGCCGAAGGCAAGGCCAAGGGCTTTGCCAAGGTGATGATCGTCAAGGGCCGTCCGGTTGGCGCGTCCATCGTGGGTGCACAAGCGGGTGAGTTGATCGGGCTTTGGGCGCTGGCAATATCGGCCCGGCTGAAGATGTCTGCCGTAGCTGGCATGATCGCTCCCTACCCAACGCTGGGTGAGGTGTCGAAACGTGCCGCAGGTGCCTATTTTTCCCCGCAACTCTTTGCTAATCCTGTGGTGAAGCGGTTCGTGCGGCTGGTGCAACGCATCATCCCCTGAGCCCATGCAAGAAAGGGTCGCGGCAGGTGAGACGGCAAGGCTTCCTGAACACCCTGTCCGGGCGCTTTCTGATCCTGACCGTGATCTTCGTCATGCTGGCCGAGATCCTGATTTTCGTGCCGTCCATAGCGCGCTACCGCGCCGACTATCTGCTGACCCGTCTAAAGCAGGCCCAGATTGCCGCACTGACGCAGCTGGCGACCGAAGACATGATCATGCCTGCGCTGGAGGCCGAACTTCTGGCCAATGCCGAGGTTTACAACGTCGTTCTGCGCCGGGATGAGGTGCGCCAGCTGGTCTTGTCCTCACCGCTGCCGGGCGAAATTCACGACAGTTTTGATCTGCGCATGGCCGGCCCGTGGGAGCTGATCCGAGATGCCTTCGCCAATCTTGCCGACCCGGAGAACCGGATCATTCGCGTCATCGGTGCGCCGGTGCAGGATGCAGGCACCCTGATCGAAGTGACGATGCAGACCAAACCGCTGCGCGATGCAATGATCGACTATGGCCTGCGGATTCTTGTGCTGTCGGCGCTGATCTCGGTTGTGACGGCGCTGCTTCTGTTTCTGGCGGTGCAGCGCCTGCTGGTCCTGCCGATCCGCCGCGTGGTCCAGCACATGCAGGCCTATGCCGAAGCGCCCGAAGATGCCCGACGGGTCATCGAACCCAATGCAGATGTGACTGAACTGCGTGCGGCCGAAGAGGCGTTGCAGTCCATGCAGATGCAGCTGACCGGTGCTTTGCGGCAGAAGGAAAGGCTGGCACAGCTGGGTGGGGCGGTGGCCAAGATCAGCCATGACCTGCGCAACATCCTGACCACGGCGCAGCTGTTCGCTGATCGGATCGAAGGCAGCGCAGACCCTGCGGTGGCCAGATCGGTGCCGAAACTGGTCAATTCGATCAGCCGTGCGGTATCGCTGTGCGAAGCCACGCTGACCTTCGGAAAGGCCGAGGAGCCCCCGCCGCAGTTGCGCCGCCTGAACCTTGCCCAACTGACCGCCGAGGTGGCCGAGGGTGAGGGGCTGGGGCCTGATACAGGCATCACTTTCCTGATCGACGTTCCCCCCGGCCTGACGATCCGTGCGGACGGCGAACAGCTGCACCGCGTATTGTCCAACCTGATCCGCAACGCCCGTCAGGCCATCGAAGCCACCAGCCAGCCGGGCACGATCGAGATTTCGGCCGGTGAAGACGAAGCCGCCTGGTGGATCCGGATCGGCGACACTGGTCCCGGGTTGCCGCCGAAAGCGAAAGAGCATTTGTTTTCCGCCTTTCAGGGTGGGGCACGGAAGGGGGGGACAGGTCTGGGCCTTGCCATCGCCGCCGAACTCATCCGCGGACATGGCGGACGACTTGACCTCGTACGCAGTGATGCCGACGGCACCGAATTCACCATTCACCTGCCAAAAGAGACCTCAGGCACCGACGCTTGATTTGGCCCTTGCAATGGTCGCGCAGCAGAGCTACATCGCTCCTGCTTGCGGACCCGTAGCTCAGCTGGATAGAGCATCAGACTACGAATCTGAGGGTCGGGCGTTCGAATCGCTCCGGGTCCGCCAATAAAAGCAAGCACTTAGGCCGTTCGGCCGCCTGGTGCGAGACACTCAAACACAGTGTAGATACCGAAAACGCTTCTTGGCGCTTTGCCCAGGCGACCAAGAGTTAGACCGGACGTCACCCAAAGCTTTTGGGGATTTGGGTCTCGACTTCCGAGATATGCTATGAGGCGTAAATCGCGCGGGGTATTTCATGGCTGACCGGTTCGAGACGCACAGGGCGTGCATAGTGGCCTCGCGGCCCAGTGGCGGCAACTCGTCCGGGCCGGTTTACACCACCGAGATGGGCGCCCTGTACCACGGTAAGTCCGACGGGTTCTAAGGTCGTCTGCCCTCTCGGCCCAGGTTGCAAGGCGCAGTTGGTCATGACCTCGCCGCCCTTCCCGCTGAACACCAAGATGGCATACGGCAACCGGACACAGGGCGAATACGTCTCCTGCTTCGCAGACGTCGCACTACTGCTGCGCAACATGGTGACCGAGACCACCCAAACGCGGCAGGAAATGCGACGCCGCGAAGGCCAGGAAAGCCAGCGTGAACTCACCCAATCCGGTCATGCCGCTGCGTCGGCCTTGTCCATCAGCCGCTTGATGTGACGTGCGAAAACCCAGGTCGCCGGCAGCCCCAGCACGGCCCCGCCAATCAGGGACTGAACCGGCGTCAGCACTGGCAGGCCGATCCACGATCCGATCAGCGTGGCGAAAAAGACGTTCACCGCCATCGCTCCGGCTCCGAACGGATAGAGGATCAGGGTCAGCCGGGCAGGGGTCATCTGCGACTGACCAGCCACTGCACCGCGATCAGCGCCAGCAGCAGAAGCACCGAGGCGACGAGGTAACTGAACTCGGCCTGCGCGGTCTGCACCTCCGGGGTCGGGCGCTGGAACGTCTCGGCGGCGGCGGCAAGGGGCGTCAGGGTGGCGAGAAGGCAAAGGGGACGGCGCATGTCAGGTCTCCTGCGTCAGGGATCGGTAGATGTCGGGAAGGGCGCGACCAAGTCTTGCGGGGTCGGGCAGAAGGGTGAACCCCGCGCGGCCGAAGATACGGGCGAACCAGTCCTGCCCGTCGGCATCGACGATCACGCCATGGACCGCGTGGCCCATCCGCCGGGCTTCGCGCACGGCCATGTGGCTGTCCTCGATGCCGTGGATGCCCTCGTAATGGTCGAGGTCGTTGGGCTTGCCGTCGGTCAGCACGAGGAGAAGCTTGCGGGCCGAGGGCTCAGCCGCAAGCTGCGCCGTGGCATGGCGGATCGCGGCCCCCAGCCGCGTGTAATGGCCGGGGCGCAACCCGCCGATCCGCGCGGTGATGTCGGGCGACATGCGCTCGTCAAAGCCCTTGCAGCGGGTCAGGAACACCCGGTCGCGCTTCAGCGAGGAGAAGCCCCAGACCCCCAGCCGATCCCCCGCCGCGTCGATCCCGCCGGCCATCGCCGCCAGCGCCTCGCGCATCGAGTCGATGATGCTGCGGGTGCCGACGACAGACTCGGTAGACCGCGAGCAATCCATCAGGATCGCCACCGACAGGTCACGCTCCACGTTCCGCAGGTCGCGGAAGATCCGGTCGCTCCCCTGCCCGGTGGCGCGGATGGCCACCTGCGCGGCGATCAGCGCGTCGAGGTCCAGCTCGCTGCCGTCCACCTGCCGGGGCAAGAGGATGCGGCGGGGGTGCAGCGCCTCGAACTGCCGCCGCACGCGGGCCATCAGCCGGGGATCGGGGGCGAAACTCTCGCCAGGCCGACCCTCGACCTCCAGCACGCGGGTATGGTCGGGCATGTAGCTGCGGGCGCGGTGGTTCCATTCGGGGTAGGTGAAGATATCTGACAACCGCTCGTGTTCCGCGTCCTGCGGCGCAAGGTCGAGGTGCAGCCGCAGCCGCGTGGCCGCGCGTATGTGGTGCTTGGTCAGGGTGATGTGGTCCTGATCCTCCGCCGCCTTCTGGGCGTTTTCCAGATCGTCGTCATCGGTCGCCCGGTTCAGGCTCATGCTTTCGACCCAGGAGAAGATCGACTCAAACCGGTGCATGATGAAACTGTCGGTGCGGTTGGCCTCATCGTTATCCTCGCGCTTGCCCTGCTTGCGGGTGTTGGTGGCAAGGCCGGGCGGGGCGCTGACCACATCTTCCGCCGGGGTGGCAACGCTGCCGCCTGCGGCCCGTTCCAGCCGCAGCCAGATCGGCAGCGGCGGCATCGGTGCATAGCCGCGCGGGGCGGCATCAAGCGAGGGGATCGGCAAAACCTCACCCGCCAGCAAAGCGCGGGTCCACGCGGCAACCATCCGCTCCGCCCCCGAGGCGGAGTGAGGCACGAAGGCGCCAAGCAGATGCGCACAAAGCGCGGCATGGGGCGCGCGCAGGCCGGGGCAAAGCGCGAGGGCTCGGGCGGTTGCGGCGGCCATTTCCTCAAGCTGGGCAAGATCGGCGGCCAGCGGATCATCCGTCACTGCATGCAGTTCGGTCACCGCCGCCAGGGCCGCCAGCCAGAGGTAAGCGGCGCGATTCAAGGCGGCGGTCGGAAAGGCCTCCATCACCGGCGGCAGGCGCAGCGCAGCACCGTCATAGGTCGCCACATGCTCCATGGTCCGCGCATCGGCCAGCGCGGCCCCCACCCCGCGCCGATGACGCGACGCGGTGGCAGGGCAAGCGGCAATCTCGACGCCCGCCTTGCCGCCCAGCGCGCGGAACAGCAGCGTGACGCTGGGCCGTACCGCCTCCAGCGACACCGCGCTTTCGGCAAAGCCCGCAACGGGGGCGAGACGCTGGGCAACCCCATGCCAGAGGTTGCCAATCGTCTCTTCCGGGTCCATCAGGTCCAGCGGGTGCATGGTTCAGCCGTAGAGGCTGGCGATGACGTCGCGCAGGGCCTGCGCCACGTCCGGCTCATCGGTCAACGGCTCCACCACCGCCGCCTGCAGCGCACGCTCGATGGGCATCCCACCGGCGATCAGGGTCGCCGCGTAGATCAGAAGGCGGGTGGAGACGCCTTCCTCCAGATCCATCCCCGACAGCGCCCGGATATGCCCGGCCAGCCGCACCAAAGGCGCCACCCGCACCGCATCCAGCCCGCTTTCGCGCGCCACCACCGCCACCTCTGTGACGGCATCGGGAAAGCCGAAGGTGATCGACAGGAACCGCTGCCGGGTCGAGGGTTTCAGCCGTTTCAGGATGTTCTGGTAGCCAGGGTTGTAACTCGCCACCAGCATGAAGCCTGCCGGGGCCACCAGCTCCTCCCCCGTCCGATCGATCATCAGGGTGCGGCGGTTGTCGGTCAGGGGGTGGAGGACCACCGTCACGTCCTTGCGCGCCTCGATCACCTCGTCGAGGTAGCAGATCGCCCCCTCCCGGACGGCGCGGGTCAGGGGGCCGTCCACCCACTCCGTCGCGCCGCCGCGCAGCAGGTAGCGCCCGATCAGGTCGGCGGCGGAGAGGTCGTCATGGCAGGCGACGGTGTAGAGCGGACGGCCCAGTCTTGCCGCCATATGCTCCACGAACCGGGTCTTGCCGCAGCCGGTCGGCCCCTTCAGAAGAAGGGGCAGACCGCGTGCATGGGCCGCTTCGAACAGGGCAACTTCCTGCGCGACGGGGCGGTAGTAGGGGAGGGTGCGTTCC
>JANPJU010000122.1:0-6680 GCA_031425675.1 Paracoccaceae bacterium
CCGAGATGCACCCGCCGCCTCACGCTTGCGGTGCCAGGTGATGCGCTGGGTGCGGGCAAGACGCAGAAACTGCTGCACTCTTGCCCCGGTGGATTGGCTGCGGTGGTCTGCCACATGTCTGCTCATGTTGTGCGTCCTCCATGCTGTCAGGCTATGACCGTAGCACACCCTGTGCCACCCCCCAACCGCCATGCCACACAGTCCCGGCAATGGTCGGCGGACCCCGGCGCATCAACGGCTGCGGTACGGGATTCCCGACTGCCAAAGCCGTGGTTTGCGTCTCATGGTTGAAGGATTATCGACGACCCCTTTTCCGACATTCGTTTCATTTCTGACCACAGTCGTTTCAATCGCGTTTTCAGCCCTTTTTTCAAAGGAAGGTCATTTTCATGGAAGTTTCGCATTTTGAGCTGATCTGGAAGCCCCAGTCCCCCGCCACACCCATAGGCCAATCCGGCATCGACAAGGTGTTTCAGGGCTATTTCCTCAAGATTACCAACCTTGAGCCGGTCGAATACCTTTACACCGTCGAATTCGTGGTCGCCCCCGGCGCGCCTGCGGAAAGGAACCTCGCCGGAAATACCATCGTCTTCGTCGACACGCCCGGATCGAACAACGCTCCGGGCGTGCTGAATGGAAACCTTGCAAGCACGGTATTCACCCCCTCCTCCGGCACGATCCGGATTCCGCCCAACGGCACCGCGCTGATCGCCGTCCTGCCCTCGGCTTTTCCGGTCTTCGGCAACCCGCCCATCGATGCGACACCGTTGCCCAGCGACAATTTTGAGGTCCGGGGCTTTGTCCGTCTGCGCCTGCCCGCCGTATTCCGCGCGATTCAACTGCCCAATGGCAACTTCGTGTTCCGCCGCGTGGCCCAGGCCAGCAATCCGGTTCGCGTCATGCTTACCCCGCAGAATCGCGCAACGTATTATGGCGTGGGTGGGGCGCTGTCGGATCAGACCCAGGCCACCCTTCCCACCGCGTCCGGCCGCGCGATCAACGAGGTGCCGCCCGATGCTCCGTTCCGGTTCAATCCGGCCGACTTCACCATCGACCTTGATCGCCTGAACCTGGTAGAGCGATTGCTTAGCGACAGTGACCGCAGCGTGACGATGGCGGCGCTGCTGGCCTCGCTGGACCCCGACAAGACCGACCTCGCCACAATGAATACAAGTCTTGCCGCTGCCGGCATCAACTTTGCACTCGAACATCGCAAGCCAAAGAACGGCTAGGGCGCTGCGGGGCGGGCGAACGTCAGGCCTGCCCCAACCGCTGCACAGCCCAGGCCGCCGCATCCGCCACCGCCGGATCGCCGTCCCCCAGCCGCGAAGCCGCCGCCGGGATCAACGCCCCAAGACCCGAGTTGCCAATCGCATACAGCACGTTGCGCACAAAGCGGTCGCGCCCGATCCGCTTGATCGGGCTGCCGGCAAAGCGCGCCCGAAACCCTGCATCGTCCAGGGCGGCCAGCTCTGCCAATTCCGGCAACCCCACGCGCGGCTGATACCCCACCTCATGCGCTGCCACCGCGAACTTGTTCCACGGGCAGACCGCGAGGCAATCATCACAGCCGTAGATCCGGTTTCCCATGAGCGCGCGCAGGTCCGCGTCCACCGGCCCGCGATGTTCAATCGTCAGATAGGAAATGCAGCGCCGCGCATCCAGTTGGTAAGGCGCGGGAAAGGCCTGTGTCGGGCAGATGTCCAGACAGGCGGTGCAGCTGCCGCAATGCGAAACCTCCGCTTCGTCCGGCTCCAGTTCCAGCGTGGTGAAGATCGCGCCCAGAAAGACCCAGTTGCCCAGATCGCGGCCCAGAAGGTTGGTGTGCTTGCCCTGCCACCCCAGCCCCGCCGCCTGCGCCAGGGGCTTTTCCATCACCGGGGCGGTGTCAACAAACACCTTGATCTCGCAGCCCGAGGCATCAACCAGCCAGCGCCCCAACCGCTTCAGCCGGCGCTTCACCAGATCATGGTAATCCTTGCCCTGCGCATAGACGCTGACCACGCCCCGGTCGCGCTGCGCCAAGCCCGCCATCGGGTCCAACTCTGGCGAATAGGACTCCGCCAGCATGATCACCGACCGCGCCTCGGGCCACAGCGCCGCGGCTGACCCGCGCCAATCTTCGCGCTCGGCCATCCAGCCCATCTGCCCATGCCGCCCGTCCTCCAGAAACGCGCGCAACCGTCCGGCAGCCTCATGCACCGCATCGGGACGGCAGACACCCGCCTTCACGAACCCCTCCTCCTGGGCCCGGGCGACCAGCCGCTCTTTCAGGCCTGCCCCGGTCATGGATTTGCTCTTTTCGGAAATACTCCGGGGTCCGGGGCAGCGCCCCGGGGGATCGGCTCAGAAATCGAGGTCGGCATAATGCGCGGCTGGCGGAAAGCCCGAGATCTGGTCGGCCAGCAGCGGCCGGAAACTGGGCCGCGACTTGATCTTGGCATACCAGTCCTTCAACACCGCATGCCGGTGCCAATCGACATCGCTGATGTAATCTAAACAGCTCAGGTGCGCAGCCGCGGTGAAGTCCGCCAGCGTCATCTCATTGCCGGCCAGCCAGCGCCGCTGGTCCAGCAGCCAGGCCATGTAATCCAGGTGATACTTGATCCGCGCCGACCCCAGCTTCACGTTCTTCGAATCCGGATAGCCCTGCCCGGTGACCTTCTTGTTCACCCGCTCATACAACAGCTTTGAGGTCACCTCATTGTGAAACTTGTCGTCGAACCACGCACACAGGCGGCGCACCTCATAGCGGCCATCCGAGCTGCGCGGCATCAGGGGCGGCTCGGGCGCGATTTCTTCCAGGTATTCGCAGATCGCCTGGCTTTCGCTCATCGTGCGGGTGCCCATCTTCAGGATCGGCACCTTGCCTGCCGGGTTGCGGCGCAGAAAGTCGGGCGTCGGCTCCCAATAGCGTTCCTCGACCAGCTCCACCTCGATCTTCTTTTCCGCCAGCGTCAGGCGCACCTTGCGGCAGAAGGGTGAGAGAGGGACATGGTAAAGACGGTTCATCGGGCAAACACCTTTCGATGTCTTCCTCATTGCCGCGAAGGGGGCCGGATTTCAATCCCTGCCGGGGATTCAGCCCTCGAAACAGGCGGATCGACCGTCCGCCGCGATGGTTTCCGCGCCTGCGATGATGGCCCGCGTCCGGCTGCGGACAAAGTCTGACGGTTCGCTGGCGCTGCGGCCCTGCGGGTCGGGCAGGACGGCGGCAAGGCGGGCGGCCTGCAGCGCGCTCAGGTCCTTGGCATCAACGCCGAAATGGTGCTGCGCGGCGGCCTGCACGCCGAACACGCCCTCATCGAACTCGGCCACGTTCAGATAGACCTCCAGCACCCGCTCCTTGGACCAGACCAGCTCCACGAACGGGGTCAGCACGCCCTCCATCGCTTTTCGCAGATAGCTGCGGCCGTGCCAGAGGAAGACATTCTTCACCACCTGCTGACTGATCGTGCTGCCCCCCCGGTCACCTTCGGCGATGGCGGCCCGGATGGCGGCCATGTCAAAGCCCCAGTGGTTGCAGAAATTGGCATCCTCCGCCGCCACCGCAGAGCGCCCCATGACCGGGGCAATCTCTTCCCAGGCCACCCAATCCTTGTCAATCCCGCCCAGCCGCCAAACCTCACCCAGCTGGTAGAAGTTGATTGGCGGCGGGGCAAAGCTGAACAGCAGGATCAGCACGGCATAGACTGCCGCGATCCCACCCAAGCCCCGGCCCACCCATTTCGCCACCACCCGCCAGAGGCGCGGCTTTGGGTGCACCACGGCTTCGGCCTTGGGGGTGCGCTTGCGCTTGGCCGGGGCTTTTTCAGCCGGGTTCTGGGCGGGTTTGTCAGTCATGCAATGGGTTAGACGCGGGCGGTCGCGCCCCGTCAAGAGTGGCGCTTACACCCGCCCGCCGCCCAGCTGATCCTGTGGCCATTGCATCGGCGGAATCTTTTCCAGGAACTGTTTCAGCCCCGCCTCCGCCTCATGGCTTAGCGAGGTGTGGATCACCCGGCCCTTCTCGCGGAAGGGTGCCAGCCGCTCCATCACCTTGTCGGTCGTGATCTTGCGGATCAGCATGCCGACCGCCGCGCCGCCCTTGTCCAGGCTGTGGCCGACGTCGCGCAGAAAGCCGTCGTCGATGCCGACGTCACGGAACTTGCCCGCAAGCGCCCCGGCCCCGGCCCCCACTGCCGCCCCGACCAGCGGGTTCAGAAACAGGATGCCAATCAGCGTACCCCAAAGCCCGCCACCAATTGCCCCACCGGTGACAAGGTTGATCGACTGGTTCAGCGTGACCTTGCCCTCCGCATCGCGGGTCACCACCACCACGTCCTCCATCTCGATCAGATACTGCTTTTGGAGACCCACCAATGCCTCGGCGGCGGCGAAGGCGGTGGCTTCGTCAGAGAAAGCGACGATGATCAGGTCAGACATGGGGCGTCTCCAATACCAAAGGCCGCCACAAGCTGCGGCGGCCCCTGTCTACCATATCCAAAGCGGTTTGAGCAGACGATTCCTACTCAGCCGGCACTTTCGCCACTTCGTCGCTTAGCGGGTAAGGCAGGCGGTTGACCATTTCCTTCGGGCAGACCTGAAGGAAATTCCGCCGCTCGCTGTCCCAGTTGGCCAAGATACGCTCGCCAATCCGGCTGCCGGTTTCCTCGACATGCCGGGCGATCAGGCCCTTCAGCTGCATCTCCCAATGCGGGTGGCCGACGGCCAGCGGCAGGACGGTTTCCAGGTTCATGAAATCCTCGGCCACGCCCTTGGGGTCGTAGACATAGGCCATGCCCCCGGTCATCCCGGCACCAAAGTTGGCCCCGATCCGCCCCAGCACCACTGCCACGCCGCCGGTCATGTATTCACACCCGTTGGACCCGCAGCCTTCGACGACCACCGAAGCACCCGAGTTTCGGACCGCAAAACGCTCCCCCGCGCGCCCGCTGGCGAACAGGAAGCCATCGGTCGCACCATACAGCACGGTGTTGCCGATGATCGTGTTCTCTTCGGCGTTCAGGGGTGAGGACATCAGCGGCCGTACCGTGATCGTGCCGCCCGACAGGCCCTTGCCGACATAGTCGTTGGCGTCGCCCTGCACTTCCAGCTTCAGGCCCCGGACCGAGAACGCGCCCAAGGACTGCCCGCAAGACCCGGTCAGCTTCACCGTCAGATGGTCGGGTTGCAAAGCGTTGCGCATCCCGAACTTCTTGACGATATGGCTGCTGGCCCGCGTGCCAATCGTGCGCAGCGTGTTGCGCACCGCGTAGGACAGCTGCATCTTCTCGCCATCCTCAAAGAACCGGTGACCATCGCGGATGATGTCAGCGTCCAGCGTGTCCGGCACGGCGTTCCGGGGTTTGGAGCGGTCATAGGTGATCTTCTGCGACCCATCCACGCTGATCAGCATCGGGTTCAGGTCAAGGTCATCCAGGTTGGCCGCCCCACGCGAAACCTGTGTCAGAAGGTCGGCCCGCCCGATGATCTCATCCATCGACCGCGCGCCAATGGATGCGAGGATTTCCCGCACCTCCTGCGCGTAGAAGGTGATCAGGTTCACCACCTTTTCCGCCGATCCGGTGAACTTGGCACGCAGCGCTTCATTCTGCGTGCAGACGCCCACCGGGCAGGTGTTGGACTGGCACTGCCGCACCATGATGCAGCCCATCGCGATCAGCGCGGCGGTGCCGATGCCGTATTCCTCGGCCCCGAGCATGGCGGCCATCACGATGTCGCGCCCGGTGCGCAAACCCCCATCGGTGCGCAAGGTAACGCGGTCGCGCAGGTTGTTCATTGCAAGGACCTGATGCGCCTCGGTCAGGCCCATCTCCCACGGCAGACCCGCGTACTTGATCGACGTGGCGGGCGACGCCCCGGTGCCGCCGTTATGGCCCGAGATCAGGATCACGTCGGCTTTCGCCTTGGCGACGCCCGCCGCGATGGTGCCGACGCCGGACTGGCTGACCAGTTTCACCGTGACCTTGGCGCGCGGGTTGATCTGCTTGAGGTCGTAGATGAGCTGCGCGAGGTCCTCGATGCTGTAGATGTCGTGGTGCGGCGGGGGCGAGATCAGCGTCACACCTGGCGTCGAATGGCGCAGGCGGGCGATCAGGGCGGTGACCTTCATCCCCGGCAGTTGTCCACCCTCGCCGGGCTTTGCCCCCTGCGCGACCTTGATCTCCAACTCTTCGCAGGCATTCAGATATTCCGCCGTGACGCCGAAGCGACCGGAGGCGACCTGCTTGATCTTGGCGCTGGGGTTGTCGCCGTTCGGTTCGGGATGGAAATGCGCGGGGTCCTCGCCGCCTTCGCCGCTATCGGATTTCGCGCCGATGCGGTTCATCGCGACGTTCAGGGTTTTGTGCGCCTCGGGCGACAGGGCGCCAAGGCTCATGCCGGGGGTGACGAAGCGTTTGCGGATCGAGGTGATCGACTCGACCTCCTCGATCGGCACGGGCTTGCCCAGCGTCTTGATGTCCAGGAGGTCGCGCAGGTGGATCGGGGGGTTGGCGCGCATCGCTGCGGAATATTGCTTCCACAGGTCATAGCTCGCGCGGTCGCAGGCCGATTGCAGCATGTGCATCGTCTGCGCTTCCCAGGCGTGCTTTTCACCCGAACGCCGCGCCTTGTAGAAGCCGCCGATGGGCAGCACATCCGCGCCGCCGAGCCAGCCCTTGGCGTGGACCTCTTCC
>JANPJU010000123.1:0-3513 GCA_031425675.1 Paracoccaceae bacterium
TTGGCGCTTTTCCAGGAAGGCGGCCATGCCTTCCTTCTGGTCTTCTGTAGCGAACAGCGCGTGAAACATCCGGCGTTCATAAAGCAAGCCTTCGGCAAGCGAGCCTTCCTGCGCGCGGTTCACGCATTCCTTGACGACCATCGTGGTGACGGCGGATTTCTCCACCACCTTCTGCGCGGCCTTCATCGCCTCTTCGATCAGGGATTTCGCCGGGACAACGCGCGAGACAAGGCCACAGCGTTCGGCTTCGCCCGCATCCATGAAGCGTCCGGTCAGGTGCATGTCCATCGACTTGGATTTGCCCACGGCGCGGGTCAGGCGCTGGGTGCCGCCCATGCCGGCGACGATGCCAAGGTTGATCTCGGGCTGGCCAAACTTGGCGGTGTCGGCGGCGATGATGAAATCGCACAGCATCGCCAGTTCGCAGCCGCCCCCAAGGCAATAGCCCGAAACGGCGGCGATGATCGGCTTGCGGGCGCGGGCGATTGCGGCGGATTCGGCGGCGAAAAGGTCATCGAAAAACACGTCGATGAAGGATTTCTCGGCCATCTCACGCACGTCGGCGCCGGCGGCAAAGGCTTTTTCCGAGCCAGTGACGACGATGCAGCGCACTTTGTCATTCGCTTCGGCGGCCGTGACGGCGGCCGCTAGTTCCCGCATCAGCGTGGAGTTCAGCGCGTTCATGGCATCGGGGCGATTGAGCCGGATGAGGGTGACGTAATCCTCAGTCTCGACGATCAGCGTCTCATAGGCCATCGGGCTCTCCGCTGTTGCAGTGCCGGTGACTCCTACCACCAAACGGCGGGATGGCAAGTCACCTCTGGCAGGTGGGGCACCAGAAGGAGGAGCGTCCGGATTGCACCGTGCGGGTGATGATGCTGGGGCAGCCAGGGGTTTCGCAAGTGTCGCCTTCGCGGTCGTAGACCTGGAAATGCTTAGAAAAATAGCCAAGTTCCCCATTTGCCTGCCGAAAATCGCGCAAGCTGGAGCCGCCCGCCTCAATCGCCTCGGCCAGCACCTCGCGGATGATCGGGACCAGGCCGTAGACGGCAGTTTCCGCAAGGTCACCAGCAAGGGTGAGGGGGCTGATCCGGGCGCGGAACAGGGTTTCGCAGACGTAGATGTTGCCCAGACCCGCGACGATGCGCTGATCCAGCAGCGCAGATTTGATCGGGGTGCGGCGGTATGCCAGCCGGGCAGCAAGGTAGGGTTCGTTGAAATCATTGCCAAAGGGTTCAGGTCCAAGCCCCGCCAGCAGGGCATGCGCGCCGCCTGTGGTCATCAGGTCCATCGCGCCAAAACGGCGGGCGTCGTTGAAGGTGATGCGCGCGCCGCCCGCCATGTGCAGCACCACATGGTCATGCTTTTGCGGCGCGGGGTGGTCGTGGTGAAATTGGCCCAGCATCGCGCCGGAGATCAGCATGCGGCCCGACATGCCAAGGTGGATCAGCAGCGTCTCACCCCGGTCCAGATCGGCGAGGATGTATTTCGACCGCCGCCGCAGCGCCAAAACCCGCGCGCCGTTCAGCCGTTCGGCCATCCGCTCAGGCAGGGGCCAACGCAGGTCGGGGCGGTTGACCTCGGCCCGTTCGATGACCGCGCCTTCCATGACCGGGGCCAGGCCACGGCGGACGGTTTCAACCTCGGGCAGCTCGGGCATCGGCGGTTCCGGACAGTTCGGCGCATTGCGGGCGCGGGATGGGGGACTATAAGGAGGGTTGAAGCAAAGGACGCAAGCCAGATGAGCGACGAAAAGACAACCCATTTCGGCTTTCAGGACGTGCCCGAGGCTAACAAGGCTGGGATGGTGCATGGGGTCTTCAGCCGCGTGGCGTCAAAGTATGACGTGATGAATGACCTGATGTCCGGTGGCGTTCACCGCCTTTGGAAGGACGCGATGATGGACTGGCTGGCCCCCCGCACGGGCCAGCGCCTGCTGGATGTGGCGGGGGGGACGGGCGATGTGGCGTTCCGTTTCCTCAAGCGCGCGCCGGGGGCAAGCGCCGTGGTCTGCGACCTGACCGAACCCATGCTGATCGAAGGCCGCAAGCGGGCCGAGGCCGAAAAGCTGGCGGCTAGCCTTGACTGGGTGGTGGGCGACGCGATGGCGCTGCCGTTCCCCGACGCAAGTTTCGACGTCTACACCATTTCCTTCGGCATCCGGAACGTGACCCGCATCCCCGACGCGCTGGCCGAGGCTTACCGCGTGCTGAAGCCCGGTGGGCGGTTGATGGTGCTGGAGTTCAGCCAGATCCCCAACGATCTGCTGCAAAAGGCCTATGACCTGTATTCCTTCAACGTGATCCCGGTGATGGGGCAGATCGTGGCGGGGGATCGGGACAGCTATCAGTATCTGGTGGAATCGATCCGCAAGTTCCCCGATCAGGAAACCTTTGCCACGATGATCCGCGCGGCGGGGTTCGGACAGGTGAAATATCGCAACTTGACGATGGGTGTCGCGGCGCTGCATTCCGGCTGGAAACTGTGAAGGGTCCGCACAACATCATTCGCCTGATCCGCACCGGGGCCACGCTGGAGCGCACCGGCGCGATGGATGTGGTGCTTGAGGCGTTCAAGGCCCCGAAACGCCTGCGCTTTGCGGCGCGAATGCTGGGCTGGCCGTTCAAATGGCTGGGCCTGAAGGGTGACCCGGCCCTGCCGCCCGCTACCCGCGCGCTGACGGCGCTGGGTCCGGCCTACATTAAGTTTGGCCAGATCCTGTCCACCCGCCCCGACATTGTGGGCTATGAGGTGGCGCTGCAGTTGAAATATCTGCAGGACAAGTTGCCGCCCTTCCCGATTGAGGTCGCCAAGGCGATGATCGAGGCCGAGCTTGGGCGGCCCGTGTCTGAGATATTCTCAGAGTTTTCCGAACCCGTCGCCGCCGCCTCTATCGCGCAGGTGCACCGGGCGCGGCTGGCGGAAACCGGTGAGGAGGTGGCGGTCAAGGTCCTGCGCCCCGGCATCGAACGCGCCTTCCGCAAGGACGTGGACGCCTTCTATCTGGCCGCCTGGGTGATCGAGGTTCTGGCCCCGTTTTCCCGCCGCTTGCGGCCGTTGGATGTGATCACCCATTTTGAAGGCGTGGTTCTGGGCGAACTTGACTTGCGGCTGGAATCCTCGGCTGCGGCCGAGTTTGCGGCGAACACGGCCAAGGACGAAGGCTTTCAGGTGCCGAAACCGCATTGGTTCCTGTCCAGCCGCAACGTGATGACGCTGGGCTGGGCCGAAGGGATCGGCCTGAACGAAAACGATCTGATCGACGCGCAGGGCCATGACCGCAAGGTGCTGGGCGCGCGGGTGTTGCAGCTGTTCCTGAACCACGCGCTGCGCGACGGCTATTTCCACGCCGACATGCACCAGGGCAACCTGAAGATCGCGGCGAATGGCGACATCATCGCCTATGATTTCGGGATCATGGGCCGGATCGACGAATACACTCGCCGGGTCTATGCCGAGATCCTGTTCGGCTTCATCCGCAAGGATTACCGCCGCGTCGCCGAGGTGCATTTT
>JANPJU010000124.1:0-6807 GCA_031425675.1 Paracoccaceae bacterium
CAGGCTGTTGATCTGGCCGGTCTTGTCGTTGGGATAGCGCTGCTTGATCTCGGACGTGACGAGACCGGGCAGCGTGCCCAGCAGGTAATCGTCGAACTCCGTCTGGTCGCGCACGATCGCCATGGCGCGCCCGCCCAGCACGTAGGAGGGCCGAACGACGAAGGGGAAGCCCAGATCCTCGCCGACGCGGCGCGCTTGCTCGACCGAATAGGCGATGCCGGTTTCGGGCTGCTTCAGCTTCAGCGTGTCGAGGAGCCGCTTGAAGCGGTCGCGATCCTCGGCGAGGTCGATGGCATCGGGCGACGTTCCCAGGATCGGAACATCGGCCTCCTCGAGCGCGCGTGCGAGCTTGAGCGGAGTCTGCCCGCCGAACTGCACGATGACGCCGTGGAAATCGCCCTGCGAGCGCTCCGTCTCGATGATCTCCAGCACGTCCTCGGCCGTCAGCGGCTCGAAATAGAGCCGATCCGAGGTGTCGTAGTCCGTCGAGACCGTCTCGGGGTTGCAGTTGACCATGATGGTCTCGTAGCCGGCCTCGGTCAGCGCGAAGCAGGCGTGGCAGCAGCAATAGTCGAACTCGATCCCCTGGCCGATGCGGTTCGGGCCGCCGCCGAGGATGACGACTTTCTTCGCTTTGGTGGGGCGGCTTTCACATTCCACGTCGCCCATCGCGGGCATCTCGTAGGTGGAATACATGTAAGGCGTCTGCGCCTCGAACTCCGCAGCACAAGTGTCGATCCGTTTGAAGACGGCGGTGACGCCAAGGCGGGTGCGGGCGCGGCGCACCTGCGCCTCATCCCGGCCGGTCAGTTTGGCAAGGCGGGCGTCGGTAAACCCCATGATCTTGAGCGCGCGCAGGGCGTCTGCGGTGACGGGCAGACCGTCCTTGCGAACCTGCGCCTCCACGTCGATGATCTCGCGGATGCGGGACAGGAACCAGGGGTCGAAGGCGGTGATCTGGTTGATCTCGTCATTCGTCAAACCGTGGCGCATGGCTTGGGCAATCACGCGGATGCGGTCAGGGGTCGCCTGACCCAGCGCCTTGATGACCGCGGCGCGGCTTTGGGCGTCGAGGTCCCGGGTCAAGCCCAGGACGGGTGTTCCCTGAACACCCGGAATGGCGATCTCGTCAAAGCCGGTCAGGCCGGTTTCCAGGCTGGCGAGGGCCTTTTGCAGCGACTCGTGAATCGTACGGCCAATCGCCATCGCCTCACCCACCGATTTCATCGCGGTGGTCAGGTTGGGTTCAGACCCCGGGAATTTCTCGAATGCAAAGCGCGGGATCTTGGTCACGACATAGTCGATGGACGGTTCAAACGATGCCGGCGTGACCTTGGTGATGTCGTTGTCCAGCTCGTCCAGCGTGTAGCCGACCGCCAGCTTTGCGGCGATTTTCGCAATCGGAAAGCCTGTGGCCTTGGACGCAAGTGCCGAAGACCGCGACACGCGCGGGTTCATCTCGATCACCACCATTCGGCCATCGGCAGGGTTGATCGCCCATTGCACGTTGGATCCGCCGGTTTCGACCCCGATCTCGCGCAGAACGGCAATGCTGCCGTTGCGCATGATCTGGTACTCCTTGTCGGTCAGCGTCAGCGCGGGGGCCACAGTGATGCTGTCACCGGTATGCACGCCCATCGGATCAACGTTTTCGATGGAGCAGACGATGATGGCGTTGTCCGCCTTGTCGCGGACCACCTCCATCTCGAATTCTTTCCAGCCAAGAAGGGATTCATCGACCAGAACCTGCGCCACGGGCGACGCCTCAAGCCCGGATTTCACGATGGCCTCATAATCATCGCGGTTGTAGGCCACGCCGCCCCCGGTGCCGCCCAGGGTGAAGGCGGGACGGATGATGGCGGGCAGGCCGACGTATTCGATGGCGGCAATCGCCTCGGCCACACCGGCGGCGATGTCATACTTGCCCGAAGGAAGTTTCGGTGCCGCAATGATGGTGGCCTTGGGGTTTTCCAACCCGATCCGGTCCATCGCCTCACGGAACAACTTGCGAGCTTCTGCCATTTCGATGGCTTCGCGCTTGGCGCCGATGAGCTCAACCTTGAACTTATCCAACACACCCATATCGGCCAGCGCCAAGGCGGTGTTCAGGCCGGTTTGGCCGCCCATCGTCGGCAGAATCGCGTCGGGGCGTTCCTTTTCGATGATCTTGGCCACGACTTCCGGCGTGATCGGCTCGATGTAGGTCGCATCCGCCAGCCCCGGATCGGTCATGATCGTCGCGGGGTTGGAGTTGACCAGGATCACCCGGTAGCCTTCTTCGCGCAGCGCCTTGCAGGCCTGTGCGCCGGAGTAGTCAAACTCGCACGCCTGACCGATGACAATGGGGCCCGCGCCGATGATCATGATCGAATGGATGTCTGTCCGCTTCGGCATGGTCGGCCCCTATCTGACGCGCAAAATTGTGCGGGTTATAGTCAGAAGCCGGGGGGGCGCAAGGGGCGAATGGGGCCGCATCGGCACTGAAAAAGCCCAGCATGACAAAGGCCGGGGGTCATCCCCCGGCCTTGTCCGTGTCTTGTTGTCAGTTGTCAGGTCGTTTCGCCGACCGCACGCTCGGCCGCGGCGATGGACGCTGCGCGCTTGGCCACTTCGGCGCCAATCGGGGGGCCCGCGAACCGGCGCTTTTCAATGCCGAACCACAGCACCACCAGGAACACCAGGAACGCCGCGGAATAGTACCAAAGGCCGGGCACGAAGCTGGTCTCTGCCGTCGCCGGGATCGACAACACGAAGGCGTGGCCCGCCACCGTCACCAGCACGGTGCCAATGGCAACAATCACGGCGAACACGGTGTAAAGGCCGCCCAGATCGAAGGCCCCCTTTTCGGTCCAGGACTTGCCCCGCGCCAGGGCTCCGGCAAGGATCGGCATGGCGTAGGAGATGTAGAGATACATCGCGCAGCCTGTCGACAGCGCCGCGAACGCCCCAAGCGGCGTGGTCAGCGCCGTCAGGATCGAGCACAGGATCGCCGTCATCCAGATCGCCGCTGTCGGCGTGCGATAGGTCGGGCTGACCGACTTCAGCACGTTCGAAAACGGCAATCCACCATCCCGCGCAAAGGCATAGATCATCCGCGAGGTCGACGTCACCGCCGCCAGCGCACACAGGAAGTTTGAGATTATGATCCCGACCAGCATCACCTTCCCCAGCGTCGACCCAAGGATCGCTGCGATGAAAAGGTTGTTGAACGAAGACCAGCCCATCGCTGCCTGCGCAGGCACGTCCGGAATGGCCATGATCATGGCCAGGATCAGCGCAAAGCCGAACAGGATCGACCAGAAGACCGAATGCAGCATACCCTTGTGCACCGTTTCGCGGGCGTTGACGGTTTCCTCGGCGGTATGGGCCGAGGCGTCAAAACCGGTGATGGTGAACAGGGGGTAAAGCAGACCGATCACGACAGCCATCAACGGCCCAACCTCGGGCGCGACACCACCGCCAGGTGCTCCGCTGTTGTTGGCAAAGACGAAGGCCTTGCCAAGATCAATGCCCGGTGCCGCCATCAGGAACATGACGATCAGCACAATCGTGACGGCCAGAATGATGTAGCCCGAGATGTCGGTCAGGATGGTCGTCAGCCTGATGCCGAAGTTGTTCAGCAGTGCCTGAACCACCAAAAGCCCGACAACAGACCAGATCTGCGTCCAAAGCCCCCAGCCCGACACGTCCCAGCCAAGGACCGTGCCGAAGAACAGGTCCTTGGTGATGAAATACAGGAACACGTTGACCGCCGGCACAACGAAAAGCAGACCCAGAAGGTTGGTATAGGCCGTGGCCCAGCCCCAGAACCGGCCGCCCAGGATTGACGACCAGTGATACAGGCTTCCCGCGGTCGGATAGGCCGAGGCGATCTGGCCCAGACAAGCGGCCACGATCAGCGCGTAAGCCCCGCCGATCAGCCAGCCGATGGTCAGCGAGAATGTGCCACCGGTCGACAGGGCGATGGGAAAGGACCCCAAACCGCCCGAGATGATGCAGATGATCGAAAACGAGATTGCAAAGCTCTGGAACGGGCCCATGCGGCGGGACAATTCCTGCGCATAGCCCATGCTGTGAAGCACCTTCACGTCGTCATACTTGTCTGTGGCACTGTCGTTGTTGGCTGCCATTGTCTTGTTCCCTTCGTTCCCTGAGTGGGTGCCGTTCTTGTTGTTCGTTTCTTGCGTCACACGATATCTGGTGCGGCGGCACGGCTGACAGGGAAGCGCGAATTCGCTCATCAGGCAAGCTGGGAATGTGTTTGAAAGCAGGAAGTAGCACGATTGATGCGGCACTGCTGTCGTTTTCGACAGAAATTCCGGGCCGGAAACGGCTGGCACGGCGTCCGGGTTCGGCCTATCTGAGGATGTAGGCGCGGTGTGGGGGGGGCGATGGGTGATCCTGATTGAACACGGTCCTGGGGCTGCTCCGGTGCTGTTTTCAGCACCGCGCGCGGTCATTGCGGCACATCACCCCCGCGAGGTGGCGACGGCGCTGGCCAGGGCCGAGGCCGCGCGTCAGTCGGGCGCGTGGCTTGCCGGCTACATCGCCTATGAGGCTGGCTATGCGCTGGAACCAAAGCTGGCGCATCTGATGCCGCGCAAGCGGCCCGGGCCCCTTCTGGCGCTGGGCGTGTTTGACCGGCCGCAGGATGCGGGCCCCACCCTTGCGCAGGCCGCCGAAGAGGGGCGGGCAACCACAATGACCGCGCCCGAACCCATGGTCAGTCGCCGCGCGTACGGTAATGCCGCGCGCAAGGTGTTCGACTGGATCGCCTCGGGCGATTGCTATCAGGTGAACCTGACCTTCCCCATGGCCGCACGACTGGAGACCGGCACCCCCCTTGGCCTTTATGGCGCGTTCCGGCGCACGGGGGTGGTCGGGCACGGTGCATATGTCGATCTTGGGGTGGGGCCGGTGGTGGTATCCCGCTCGCCCGAGTTGTTCTTCAAGGTCGATGCAGGTCAGATCATGACCCGCCCGATGAAAGGCACCCGGCCAAGGGGCAAGGACGCCGCCGAGGACGCGGTGATCATCGCCGGGCTTCTGGCGGACGAAAAGGACCGGGCGGAAAACCTGATGATCGTTGACCTTCTGCGCAATGACATCAGCCGGTTGGCAAAGGTGGGGTCGGTCAGGGTTCCAGCCCTCTACGCGATTGAAAGCTATTCCACCGTTCACCAGATGACCTCGACCGTTGAAGGCACGCTGGCCGCACTGCCGTCCTTGCCCACGCTGATGGCGGCGCTCTTTCCCTGCGGCAGCGTGACCGGCGCGCCAAAGATCCGCGCGATGGAGATCATCCGGGCAGTGGAACGCAGCGCGCGCGGCGTCTATTGCGGCGCGGTGGGGTGGATGTCGCCAGATGGTGATGCCGATTTCAGCGTTGCGATCCGGACGCTCTCGGTGTCGGGCACAAAGATCGTGATGAATGTGGGCGGCGGGCTGACCCACGGGTCAACCGTCGATGGCGAATGGGAGGAAGCGCTATGGAAAGCGCGCTTCGTGAAGGCGGCCGTCAGCCGGGGCTGCGGCTGATCGAGACGATGCTGTGGGATGGCCGCGCCGCCCCGCACTGGCCCCTGCATGTGGCGCGGCTGCAACGCAGTGCGGAATTGCTGGGATGGACCTGCCCAGCGATTGCACCCGCTGGCCCCGATCATCCCGCACGCTTGCGCCTCACGCTGGATGCGGGCGAAAGGGTAGCGTGGCAGGCCTCTCCCTTGCCCGCCGCCAAGCCAGGGTGGCAGGTTGGGCTGGCCAAAAAGCGCCTGTCGTCGGTTGACCCATGGCTGCAGCTGAAATCGACCAACCGTGCGACCTATGATCAGGCCCGCGCCGCGCTGCCCGAAGGGCTGGACGAAGCTCTGTTCCAGAACGAACGCGGTGAGGTCTGCGATGGCACCATCACCACCGTCTTCTTCGACCGGGGCCAGGGGATGCGCACGCCACCCCTGACTTCGGGCCTTCTTCCCGGTGTCCTGCGCGCCGAGATAGGCTGCCCGGAAGAGGTGTTGATGACCGCTGACTTGCCACGCGTCCAGCTTTGGGTCGGCAACGCGCTGCGGGGGCTGATCCCTAGCATCTTCTGTCCTTAAATATCCCTGCCGGAGGCATACGGTGGCTGCCGCCGAAGCCTCCGGCAGGGATATTTGAAGACAGAAAATGGGTTGGGGTTGACTTGGGGGCCGGGGCGCGGTGTATCGGCGCGATCACCTGAATAGCCCTCGAAAGGGGAACGGACATGCACGCCTACCGCAGCCACACTTGCGCCGACCTGAACACCGCCCATGTGGGGCATGAGGTGCGGCTCGCCGGCTGGGTCCACCGGGTGCGCGACCATGGCGGCGTCCTTTTCATCGACCTGCGCGACCATTACGGGATCACCCAGGTGATTGCGGATGGCGACAGCGCCGCCTTTGCCGACATCGAGAAAGTACGCGCCGAATGGGTGGTGCGGATCGACGGCCGGGTGAAGGGGCGCGATGCCTCCCTGGTGAACGCCAAGCTTTCAACCGGCGAGATAGAGGTCTATGCCACCGGCCTCACGGTCCTTGGCGCGGCGGAAGAGCTGCCAATGCCGGTCTTCGGCGAGGTCGACTACCCCGAGGAAACCCGCCTGACCTACCGCTTCCTCGACCTGCGGCGCGAAAAGCTGCACCGCAACATGATGCTGCGGTCGAACGTCGTGCGCTCGATGCGGCAGCGGATGTGGGATCAGGGGTTTACCGAGTTCCAGACGCCGATCATCACCGCCTCCTCCCCCGAAGGCGCGCGTGACTTCCTCGTGCCCTCCCGCCTGCACCC
>JANPJU010000125.1:0-35652 GCA_031425675.1 Paracoccaceae bacterium
CTTGACCCGGACGTGGTGGTGTTTTGAATGATGGATATGGGTATGAAAGACCGGATCCTGATCGTCGAGGATGACCTTGAAACCGCCGCCGCCGTCCGCGCGGTGGTCGAAGGCATGGGCTGCCACGTCGATCACCATGACACGCTTGAGGCCGGGGTCGCCGCCGCCATCGCCACGCCTTACAAGGTCATCGTGCTGGACAGGATGCTGCCCGGCGGTGACGGGGTCGAGGCGATGGCGCGGATGCGCGCGGGCGGATCGACCGCGCTGATCCTGATCCTGTCGGCGCTTGGCCGGGCCGCGAACCGGGTTGAGGGGTTGGAGAAGGGCGCGGATGACTACCTGCCCAAGCCCTTCGAACCCGATGAATTGCGCGCCCGCGTCCGCGCCCTGTTGCGGCGGGGCACGATGCAGGTGCTGGACAATGACCTGCTGGCGTTTGGCGATCTGGAAATCCGGCTCAAGGCGCGGACGGTGCATGTCCGCCGCGCGCATGTGGCGGTCAGCCCCAAGGAGTTTGAGTTGCTGACCTATTTCGCCAGCAATGCCGGGCAGATCGTCACCCGGATGCAGCTTCTGGAAAACGTCTGGAACCTGCATTTCGACCCCGGCACGAATGTGGTTGACGTGCATGTCGGTCGTCTGCGGCGTAAGCTGGAGGAGGCCGGGTCGCAGGCGATCCAGACGGCGCGGGGCGAAGGCTATGTGTTCGCCCCGCTTGCCCCGACCCTCGGTCCCGCCGGGTGACCCTTGCCCGCCCCTTCGCCGCGCGGGCCACGTTGCGGCTGGCGGGCCTGATGGGGCTGGCGGTGACGGTGCTTTCGCTGCTGGCGATGGGTCTACAATACCGGCTGGTCGAAGCGCGGTTGATGGACGGACAGCGCGCGCTTCTGTCGGCAGACCTTGACGGGTTTGCCGCCCTTTATGACCAGCGCCGGATCATCGCCCTGCGGCAGGCCATCGACTACCGCGCCGCCGCCGCGACGGGCGGGGAGATTCTGTTGCTGCTGGACCGTAGCGGGGGCGTTCTGGCCGGCACGCGCCCCGGTTGGCCAGCGGGCCTTGCCGCCGAAGGGGATGGCTTCACCGTGGAACCCGCGCGGGTTCTTGTCGACGGTGGCACCCGCTGGCTGGTCGTCGCGCGGGAGTTGCCGGGGGGGTTTTCCTTGCTGGTCGCCCGTTCGCTTGACCCGGTGGATGACACGCTGGCGGCCATGCGGCGCGGGATGCTGGGCCTGTTGGCCGCCATGTTGGTGGCGGGGGGCGGCGTTGGCTGGCTGGCGGCGCGGTCGGTCATGGGGCGGATCGGGCGGGTGAATGACCTTGCCGACCGCGTGGCCGAAGGGGCGCTGGACGCGCGGCTGCCGGGCGCGCGCACGGATGATGAGTTCGGCCTTCTGGAAACCCACGTCCATGCCATGCTTGACCGGATCCAGAACCTGAACCGTGCCACGCATCGTTTGTCCGACACCATCGCGCATGAATTGCGCACACCCCTGAACCGGATGCTGCAGAAACTGGGCCGAATCGAAGGGCAGCATGACCTGACCGATGCCCTGAAAGCCGAAATGCGGCAGGCGATCCGCATGTTTGACAGCCTTCTGGACATCAGCCGTGCCGAGGCGGACGCGGGCACCGGCGGTGGCCTTGTGCCGGTCGATCTGTCGGCCCTGTCCGCCGAGGTGTGGGAGTTGTATGAACCTCTGGCCGAGGACAAGGGGCTGGTGGCACAGGCGCTGATCCACCCCGGCCTGACCCTTCTGGGGGATCGCAACCTGATTGCGCAGATGCTGGCCAACCTTCTGGACAATGCCATCAAGTATTGCGCTGCGGGTGACACCCTTACCCTGACCCTTGCGCCTGAGGGGGACCGGCATCTGATGCGGGTGTCAGACACCGGCCCCGGCCTGCCCTCTGAGATGCGCGGCGAAGCGTTTGAGCGTTTCGTCCGGGCGGAGCGGGACCGTGGCACCCCCGGCCATGGCCTTGGTCTAGCCCTTGTGCGGGCAATCGCTGCCCGGCACGGCGCGCGTCTGGTACTGCCGGACGGCGCGGGCGGATTCACGCTTGAAATCCATTGGCCAAGGCTTCAGCAATCAGAGTGACCTTTTCAGTCCGGAAATTGCATGCAGCGCGCCCTTCTTCCCCTGCTTCTGCTTCTTGGGTGCGCGCCCTGGAACGCGCCGCTGAACCAGCCCTTGCAGGGGGAAAACGCCAGTCTGGTTGAACCGGCTGTGGTCGGCGATGGTGAGCTTTACATCGGTCTGGCCTTTTCCGGTGGCGGTTTTCGCGCCACGTCCTTCGCGTATGGCATGCTGGAGGAGTTGCGCGCGGCAGGTGTGGACACCGGCACGCCGGACGGCCTGCTGGATCAGGTGCGGTTGGTGTCGGGCGTTTCGGGCGGGTCGATCATGGCGGCGCAGTTCGGCTTGCGTGGCCCGGCTGGGCTGACGGGGTTCCGTGAAACCTTCCTGCTCAGGGACGGTGAGGCTTATATGGTCACCTCCGGCCTGAACCCCCTGACCATTGCCAAGGGTGTTGCGGGCGGGGTGAACGGGCGCGATACCTTCGGGCGCTATCTGGATGATACGCTGTTTCAGGGCGCGACCTTTGGCGATCTGCGCAAAGCCTCACGCATCAAGACCTGGATCAACGCCACCGATATGGCGAACAACACGCCGTTCCTGTTCAGTCCCGAGACGTTTGACGCCTTGTGCTCCGACCTGTCGAAGGTGCGGTTGAGTGAGGCTGTGGCCGCCAGCGCCGCCTTCCCGCTGGTATTCACGCCCATCGTCTTGCAGGCCCATCAGGGCAAGTGCAGCTATGTTGAACCCGACTGGCTGACCGCCGCCCGCTATAACCCCGAGGCGACGGCGGCCATGCGCGCCCATGCCCGCGCGCTGGAAAGCTATACCAACGCCGATGAGGTGAAGTTCGTCAAACTGCTGGATGGCGGGATCACAGACAACTTCGGCACCACGGGGCTGGCCGTGGAACGCGCCCGTGCGCAGGTGCCCTACGCGCCCCTGACGGCGCAAGAGGCGGTCAAGCTGAAGCGGATGCTGTTTCTGGTCGCCAACGCAGGCGTTAAGGAAGATTATGACTGGACGCAGCAAGTGGCTGGCCCCGGCGGCGTGAACCTTGCGATGTCAATCGCCACAAGTGCCATGTCGGCGGCGTCACGATCGGGCTATGATTCCATGCGCGGTGAGCTGCGGGTGTGGGAGGCAGAACTGATCGAATGGCGCTGCGGCCTGCCCTTGGACGAGGTGCGCCGCCTGCGCGGATCGACCGCCGGGTGGGATTGCAAGGATGTGAAGCTGTTCGTCGGCGAAGCCAGTTTCGCCAGCCTGCCCCCCGCGATGCGCGACACGCTGAACCGAGTGCCGACCAGGCTGAAGCTGAGTGCGGCGCAGGTGGACATGGTGATCAACGCCGGCCGGCTGGCCACCCGCATGACGCCTGAATTCAACGGCTTTCTCGCCTCGCTTGCCGGGAATGATGTGGACGGGCGGATCGAGGATGGCATTGCCGCCGGTGGACGCCGGGTGATGCCCTTGGAGAACTAAGCGATGGATCGGCCGCAAGACTGCTGAAATTCGCCCGGATCGCGTCTAGGGACACCGGACCGCGCATGCCGCCACCGATGACAAATCTGGTCATCCGCAGGAAGCCGCTTGTTCCGGTCAAGCCCATCGGTATCGTGGGCGGGTCATGCAAGCGCCTTTTTCAGCCCTTTTCAGCCTGATGGCCTTTTTGAGCGCCACCCCTGCCCCGGCAGAGGTGCGGGCGGTGCTGATCGGGGTCAGCGATTACCTTGTGCTGGACGCTGACCTGAAAGGCCCGTCAAACGACGTGCGGCTGATGGCCGAAACGCTTTCGTTGCGCGGGGTCGACCCGGCCGCCATGACGGTTCTGACGGCGGACCCCGCCGGTCTGCCACAGGGCGCTGCAACTGCCGCCCCGCTGCGCGGTGAGATTCTGGCGGCGATGATGGCCGTCGCCAATGTCTCTGCCCCCGGCGATACGGTGGTGTTCTACTTCTCTGGCCACGGTGCGCAAGCCCCCGACATGAGCGGCGATGAGGGTGGGGGGTATGACGAGATCCTTTTGCCCGCCGATGCTGCCGGGTGGAAAGGGGCGATCGGCGCGGTGGAAAACGCCATTCTCGATGATGAATTGCAGGTCTGGACGCAAGGCATGCTGTCACGCGGGGTGCAGGTGGTGGGGCTGATCGACGCTTGTCATTCCGCCACCGGCTTTCGCGCAGTTGGCGGTGCAGGCGTGGCGCGGGTAGTGGACGACGCCGTATTGGGCATCCCGGACGATGTGGAGCCGGTGACCGGTGATCCCGTGCCGCCCCTGACGGGAGAGTTTGTGTTCCTCTATTCATCCCAATCCGATCAGCGTTCCTTTGAATATCCGATGGTCGATGGCACCTGGCATGGTGAGTTCACCTTGCGACTGGCCCAAACCCTGCAACGCGCGGATCAGGGCAGTTGGGCGCAGGTTCTGGCCGCCACGACGGAAAGCATGGTGCAAGGCCCGGCCCGGCAGATGCCGGACGGCGAAGGGACGATGTTGCAGGCGCGGGTGTTTGGCACCGGCTCTGGCGACGCGCGGCTGCCGGTGGCGGGGGGCAAGGTTGCCGCGGGCCTGCTGCACGGGCTGGCCACGGGGACCGAGGTGGCGCTTTACTCCGGTCCGGCAGGCGGCACGGTGCTGGCTGTCCTGCCATTGGGGTCAGTCACCGCGCGGCAGGCGGCCCTGGTCGGCACCGTGCCTGACGGCGCGCTTTGGGCCGAAGTTGTCAGCACCCCGCCGCCCGCACCTTTGGTGCTGGCTGCCCCGGTGCGGGCCGATCCGGCGGATGGGTTCAACTATGCGGCGTGGCAATCTGCCCTGCCCGCGGCTGGCCCGGCGCCCGATCTGGTGCCGATCCTGACCGGCGGGACTATCGCATTGGCCAGCGCGGACGGCGTGCTTGATCCGGCGGGACCGGGGTCTTCGCCACGGGTCACGCCGCTGACCGGTGAAACCGAGGCTGAGGCGGTGGCACGGGCGCTGGAGGTTGCCGCCCATGGCCTTGGCCTGCGCGCCGTCCTTGCCGGGGCAGCGGGGCGGTCGCTGACCGGGAAAGCCGCGTTGACCATGATGGTTGAGCGTCGCGCTTCCGGGCTGGATTGCGGCGCAGTGGCCAAGGCTGTGGCGCATGACCCGGCCACTGGCGTCGCCCCGTGCGACCAGCTTTGGCTGACCCTAACCAACAGCGGCGGCAAGGCCCAGGATGTAAGCGTCCTTTACTTCGCGGCAGACTTTTCCGTCTCGGCCATCTGGCCGGTGCAGAACCTGGCCAATCGGCTGGCCCCGGGGGAAACCGTCCGTGTCGGCCTGATGATCGAGGACGGCAGCATTGCGGGGCTTGAGGAAATCTGGGTGCTGGCCGTCCCGGCCGACCCCGATGCCCCCCGCTTAGACCTGACACGGCTTGCCACGCCCGCCACCTTGCGTGACCTTGACGGCACCGACCCCATGACCGCGTGGCTGGAAAGCCGCCTGCCCGGGGACGACAGCACCGCACGCGGCTTTTCCCTGAAACCTGCCCCGCTGACGATGATCCGTCAGCTGGTCCGCCTGACCCCCGGGATCGCCGATCCTGCCGTGACAATGGAGAATTGAGATGACGCTTTGCCTGCTCCCCAAGACCGCGCTTCTTGCGGCGCTGCTGACCTCGTCTGCGGTGGCGGAAGAAGGGCCCGCCTTTGCCGCAAAGACGGGTGGGGCGACGGCATCACCCTTCGATTATGCGAAATCAGGGGCCAAGGCGGCGCGGGGGGCCACCGCCGAAGCGGCAAGGGCCAAGGTCATTGGCGGCGAGGTTGCGGCCGATGGGGCATGGCCGTGGCAGGTGGCGCTTTTGGTCGGCGGGGCCGAGGTCGGCACCGATGCGCAGTTCTGCGGCGGGTCCTTGGTCATGGATCGCTGGGTGCTGACAGCGGCGCATTGCATTCATATGGCCCAGGAGGATGGCAGCTATGCCGATCTGTCCCCACAGGACCTGTCGATCCTGGTGGGCACGAATGTGCTGACGCCGGGGAGGGGCGATCTGATCCCGGTCGCGGCGATCTTTCGCCACCCGTCCTATGAAGGCACCAAGTTTGATTTCGACATCGCGCTGGTGCAGCTGGCCCGCGCCCCTCAGGTAGCCCATGCGCTGATCGAGGTGCCGGACGCCGAGTTCGGGAACATGCTGAACCAGCAGGGCGTGACCACCATCGTGACCGGCTGGGGCCTGCAGGAAGGAGCGACCCCTTCGGCCGAGCTGCGGCAGGCGGAAATTCAGGTGCTGGACCGCGATCTGTGCAACGCCGCGATGCTGGAAGCGCGGGCCGAAGATGCGGCGGGCGGCTTTTCCTATGCCGCGCAGACGCTGGGTCTGGGAGAGGAGGATGCCTTTGCGCTGTGGGATGAAATGATGTCGCGCGCACCAATGCCGGTAAGCGGGAACATGATCTGCTCGGGCACGTTCGAGGGTGGCAAGACGAGTTGCAACGGCGACAGCGGCGGCCCGCTGGTCGTGCCGCTGGACGACGGCAGTTATATCCAGGCCGGGATCGTCAGCTGGGGATTGAGCGCAAGTTCGGGGCAGGGCTGTGAAGAGACGGCGCTGTTCTCGGCCTACACCGACATCTCGAAATTCGTGCCCTGGCTGAACGAGGTGATCGCGGCAAACCCCTGATCAACGGTGATCCTGCGGAGCCGCGAAGGGCGGCACGAGAGTCCCCCCAGCCGCGGCCAAAGGGGCCGCGTCCGGGGCCCCGTGGGGGCCTTCTGCCCCCAAAGGCCGCAAGCAGGCTTGCAGCCTTTCCCCCTGAGGATATTTGAGCAAATGGGAAGGGCAAGAAAGTGCGCCCTTGCAACAGAAAGGCCCGCAGCCTTGGGCTGCAGGCCTTGGTGTGCCATGTGGAGCGGTGCGGGATCAGTTGGTCATGATGTGATAGCTGTTGCGCACGCCGCCCATGTTCTGGACCGTGACGTAAAAATAGCCGTCCCAGGCGGGGGTGAAGTCGCAATAAAGCGAGTCCGACCAGCTGACATCATAGCAAAAGACGTTGCCGTTTTCATCGGTGATGGCCACGTCAAGATCAGTGTCGCCGTCGCCCACCACGGCAATTTCGGCATAAGAATTGCCGTAGAACGGGAGTTCCCAGACATCGGTCTGGCCTGCGGGCAAGCGGGACAGCCATTGCACAGCGCCGCCGATCCGCCCGCGTGAGCCTTCGGCCATCGCATCCTCGATCAGGCCCGTGATCGCCTCATCGCCGGCGGCCAGGTCGGTGGCCTTGGCGAACATCGCGTCGGCTGTCACCGGGCCGTCGGCGGCGCCATCGTCCTCGGAGGTGGCGGTGAAGAAGCTGGCCTTGGCGGCAGGGCGCGGCGTTCCATCGTTCATCATCGGGGCCGGGGCGGCGGGGACTGGAGCCGGGGCGACCTTCTTGCGCAAGGATTCCTGATCGCCCTCTTCAAAGGCGATTTTGGCAGGGTCAAGGGCGGCGGGCTCGGCCTCGGTGACGCTGACGGAAGCGGCCATTTTCGCCGCTGCAAGCACGGTCAGCGCATCACCTTGTGCCACGCCCACGTCATAAAGGTCTTGCGCCAGGCCCATCGTCGTGGCGCCCCCGGCGGCCGAGGCGGTGGCGGCCGGGTCGATGTTGCTGCCCGATTTGTCCTGGGCGAGGACGGGGACCGTCAGCGCGACCAGCGAGGTGGTGGCCAGCGCAAGCGAAAGGGATTTCAGCGTCATGTCTGATCCTGTGGGTTGGCAGCCCGGGAAGGGGCGGGGAACGATACGTCGTAAGTCAACCTTGGCAGGCCGTCCCCGTTTTGAGAAGAGAGCATGGCATGACAAATTCCGTCATCGGCATCAGTTGCCGATCAGGCGGTAGCTGTTCACGCTGGTGCCTTGGTTCTGGATGCTCAGGGTGAAAAATCCGTTGCGGGCAGGGGTCAACCTGCACAGTGCGGGGTCAGCCGACAGCGGTGTGGTACAGACGGTGTTGCCGAGTTCATCCTGCAAGGTCAGGGACAGGGGGCTGTCGCCATCGCCGATCACCGCAAGTTCGGCCGCAACCTCGCCAAACAGGGGCAGGCGCCAGATGTCGGTCTGGCCGGGGCCAAGATCGGCCTTTGCCTCGGTCGCGGTTTCGGTGCGGCTGCGGGGAAGCTGCGCGTCAAGGTCATAAGCGAGATCCTGCAGGTCAGGATCATCGCCCACAAGGTTGCGTACAATGGCCAGCGCCGCAGCACTTGCCGGGTCAGGCGCGGCGGTGCGGCCAGCCGGGACGTCCGGAACTGCATTCCCCGTGGTGGTGCGCGACCACGCCGGGGCCGGGCGCAGGGTGACGCTGCGGGCAAGGCGGATGGCGACCAGCATTGGCAGCACGTCGCCCGTGGTCAAGGCCTGGCTCCAGCTGCGCTGCGCCAGGATCAGCCGCTGGGCGGTACCGGGTGTACCAATCGGGGCTGCCGAAAGGTTCGGCCCCTCAGCCAGCGCGGGGGCGGTTATGAGGAGCGCAGCAAAGAAGACGGCAAGACGGGTCATTCAAGGGCTTTCCGGGACTGAGCCGGACTGTGGCAAAGCCACGGCAGCGCCACAAGTGCGGAAACCTTTCCGGCCTGGCGAAATCCGGCTAGCACAGGGAAAACGGAGGTGCGGCATGCGCGATATTCTGAACCGGCTTTTGGCGTTCGACACCGTCAGCCACAAGCCGAACCTGGCGCTGTTGGCCTATGTGAAGGACCTGCTGGAAGTCGTGGGGATCGCCGTGACGCTGATCCCGGATGCGGGGGGCGGGAAGGCGAACCTTTATGCGACCGTCGGGCCGGGGGATGGCGGCGTGATGCTGTCGGGCCATACCGACGTGGTGCCGGTAGAGGGGCAGGACTGGACCAAGCCGCCCTTTGCGATGACGGAAACCGGTGGCCGGATCTACGGGCGTGGGGCGGCGGACATGAAGGGCTTTGTCGCCTGTGCGGTTACGGCGATGCTGGAGGCCGCGCGCCGGCCCCTGCGCGTGCCGCTGCATCTGGCGCTAAGCTATGACGAGGAGATTGGCTGCATTGGGGTGCGCAGTCTGATCGACATGCTGGCGCTGGCCCCGGTCCGGCCCCGGTTCTGCATTGTGGGGGAACCTACGGGAATGCAGGTGGCGACCGGGCACAAGGGCAAGGTCGCCTTGCGGGCCACTTGCACGGGGCGTGAAGGCCATTCGGCGCTTGCCCCGATGGCGCTGAACGCCTTGCATCTGGCGGGGGATTTCCTGACGGCGGTGCGGGGACTGCAGGCAGAGGTGGCGGCAACCGGCCTGCGCGATGGTGACTATGACGTGCCCTATACCACGCTGCATGTCGGCAAGATGTCGGGCGGGGTGCAGGTCAACATCGTGCCGAACCATGCCACGCTGGACTTCGAGATCCGGTCGCTGGCCGGTGAGGATGTGGCGGGGCTGATCGCCCGGCTGGAGGCTTTGGCCGAGGGGATCGTCGCCCCCCTGCGGACGGAGTTTCCGGAAGCTGCGATCCGGGTAGAGCGGCTGTGGGATTACCCCGGCCTTGGTACGCCGTCGGATGCCGAGGTGGTGCGGTTCGTGAAGGGGCTAACCGGGGCGAACGGGACGATCAAGGTCGCCTTCGGGACGGAAGGCGGGCTGTTCGACCGGCGGCTGGGCATCCCCACGGTGATTTGCGGGCCGGGGTCGATGGCGCAGGGCCACAAGCCGGATGAGTTCGTGACGGTGGAACAGCTTGAGCGGTGCGAGGCGATGCTGGCGGCGTTGATCGGGCGGCTGGAGGCGGGGTTTTAGGGGGCATCGGGGTGGTGGATGGCCGCAATCCTTGGTTTTGGGGTGGGCGGGGGCAGGGTCGGGCTGAAGCCTGACCTAAGGGATCGGGGGCTTGGTCCGTGGCCCCCCACCCCATCCCTCCCTCACTTGGCGGGAGTGAGGCACCGTGCGGTGGCGGTCGGGCCGGAGGGCTGCGGCGGGTTGGCACCCACCTGCGCTTGCTGGGTGAGAAAGCGGAGGCCAGCCCCCGCACCCCCGGAGTATTTCCAAAAAGAGCAAAGGCATACGGGTGAGGGGCGGTGGTGCGCTTTGGATGGATGGCTACAGGTCCAGCGCGCTTTGGCGGGTGGGGTCTTCTTCGCGGGCGGCTTGTTTGAAGGTGTCACCGCGCCGGGCGGGCAGGTGGACGGCGCGTTCGCGCAAGGCCATGGCTTGTTCGATGGTTACGATCTGCAGGCGCGGGACCGGGGCAAAGCCGGGTTCTTCGTGCAGGCCTGCCGATGCCGCTTCGGTCACCATGGGTTTGGTCGGCTCGGTCAGGGTGAGGAAGACGCCGATCCCGGCCTTTTCGCGCTCGATCACGCCCTTGAGGTCGCGGATCATGCTGACGCCGACATTTTCCCCCGCCTTGACCGACACGATGCCGTGGCCGGTCTTGCCGTAGTAAAGCCGCCCGTCCAGACCGCGATCTGCGCCCTTTTTGCCAAGGTTGCCGGGCTGCGCGTCGATGAGCGAGAGCGCCCATTTTTCAAACTCATGATACTTGCCCCGCGCGGCGAGGTCGCGTGCCCCGGCAAGGTCATTCGGGACGCCGTGAGTCAGGAACTGGACGTTCGGAAAGGCATCGCGCAGGCGCTTTTCGATCAGGCCGATGGCAAGGTGGGTGACGTCGATGCCGATCCAACTCCGCCCGAGTTTTTCCGCCGCGTGGACGGTGGTGCCGCAACCGCAGAACGGATCAAGGACCACATCGCTTTAAGCGATGACCTTATCACTTGCCGATCATAAGACCCTTGGCTTTTGCTGCCCCAATCGCAGCAATCTTTTTGGAATGCAGACGCTCATGACATTTTCGGCAAACAGAAACTAAATCAAATAGATATTCCTCGAATATCTGATCGTATGTGAGATGGTGAACTTCCGTCGCTGGTTGCTCCAAGCACGACTGACATGTTTGTTTGTCCCGAGCCAAAACAAGGCTGCGCTTTCTCTTCCAGGCATCTGATTTGAGGTAATCCTCATAAAGGGGATAACCTTCTGTTTCCCAATTGGCTGTCCTTTCGATCAGCATGTCTTCAATTTTTCGACGACGCGCGTTGCATTGTGTTTCCCACAGCGTGGAAAGTCTCGCGTCCCATTCCGGAACAGAAGAGTTCTTGTCTCTGGGTTTCGCTTGCGATGCTGATGAGCCGCAGATCAAGCACTGATCCTTCCGCTGCCAGCCCCCATTTGAGGTTCGGTAGTCGCGAAGTTCAGTCTGTGGGTGTTGGCAGTTGTTGGGGCTTGCTTCGTGATAATCGAGGATTTCCGCCTCCGACGCCAAGACCCAAAGCGGCGCTTCGCCTTCCGGACGAATTGGATACAACTTGAACTCAGCCATGTTGGTGATTTCCTCTAAACACTGCATCCAGCAGGATCTTTAGGTAGTGGCTCGCCGTCGGGTCGCAGTGCAGATAGAGGCTGCCGGTGGGTTTCAGCACCCGGTACAGCTCCAAGAGCCTCGCGGCCATCATGGCGAGGTAGGCCATCATGTCATTCTCACCCAAGAAGCCGCGCATGGCGCGCAGCATCTCGGCGGCGGCCCCGTTGCCGGAGCGGAGGACGTCGGTGAAGGCGGACTCGGCGCTGTCGTTCCAATGCCAGGTGTCATCGAACGCCTCGATCTGCGCGGCAGAGGACGCGCCGTCGGGGGCTTTGAAGAGAACGTTGTAGCTGGCGTTCGAGTTGAAGGGCGGGTCGAGGTAGACGAGGTCCACAGACTCACTCGCGATGCTGTCGCGCAGGACGGTCAGGTTGTTGCCGTAGTGCAGGTGGTTGGGCATCGGGTTCCCTTGCGTGCGCTTTGCAAGGAATCCTATCCGGCAGGTGGGGTTAAGGGCAAGTGAACGCATGGGTGTTTGGCGGGCGACGCCACCCGATCCCTTCCCCACGAGGGGGGAGGGAGGCGCTTTTGGCTTCGGTAGGGGTTGGCTCGGGGCAGGCCCCGACCTGCGGGTGGGGTTGGGGTGAGGGTCGGTCTGAAGCCCGACCTACCGGGCGAGGGTCTTCAGTTTGGCGACCGCATCTACCGACAGGCGGTAGTGGCCGGTCATCGGGTAGGTGAAAAGGATATCCTCCTCACGCGCGCCGGCGCCGATGTTGTGCAGAATAAGCGGCGTGCCCTCAACCGTATGGCGGTCTGAGACGATGCCGATATGGGTCAGGTTGCCGGGCAGGGTCCAGGTGACGATGTCGCCGGGCAGGTAGGGGGTGGGGCCGTCGGTCAGGGGCAGGTCTGCGCCGATGCGGGTCAGCAGCGTCTGCAGGTTCGGCACACGGCGGTGGTCGATGTTGCGGTCGGTTGTCGACAGGCCCCACAGCGCCGGGTAGGCGTCAAAATCAGCGCCCATGTCGCGGTTGACGGCCAGTTGCAGGTCTATCCCCCAACCATCGCGCAGGGCGCGGATCACCACATCGGTGCACACGCCCCGGTCACGCGGCAGGTCACCGCCGGGAAAGCTGATTGCGGTATAGGCGGGGTCGTAGGTCACGGTCACGCCAACCTGGGTGCGGGCAGCCTCGGTTAGGCGCGACGGTTCAACCCCCGCAAGTGCCGGGTTGCCAAGAAGGAGGACGAGGGCGATCAACTTGCGCATGTCCAAAGGATGCCTGTTCGCCCGCGGTCTGGCGAGGGGGGAATTCCCGGCCTTGGCATGGGGTGGCACCTTTCCGCCGGGTTCTGTAAAGAACGCGTGATGGCGATTACCCTGACCTCACTGGCTGACCTTGCCGCGCACGGGTTCGATGACATCATCGACGTGCGCGCCCCGGCGGAGTTTGCCGAAGATCACCTGCCGGGGGCGATATCCCTGCCGGTGCTGAGCGATGAGGAACGGGCACGGGTCGGCACGATCTACAAGCAGGTGTCGCCCTTCACGGCGCGCAAGCTGGGGGCAGCGCTGGTGGCGCGCAATGCGGCAGCGCATCTGGAAGGGGCGCTGGCCGACAGGCCGGGGGGCTGGCGGCCCTTGGTCTATTGCTGGCGGGGCGGGCAGCGGTCCGGGTCCTTCGCGACGATCCTTGGCCAGATCGGCTGGCGGGTGGAAACGCTGGCGGGGGGCTACAAGGCCTGGCGGTCGCTGGTGGTGGAGGCGGTCTATGACACGCCGGTCCGGTCAAGGGTTGTAGTGCTGGACGGCAATACCGGTTCGGCCAAGACCGAGGTCCTGAACCTGTTGCCCGGCTTCGGGGTGCAGGTCATCGACCTTGAAGGATTGGCCCACCACCGGGGTTCGCTATTCGGCGCGGTGGGGGCACAGCCGTCGCAAAAGGCGTTTGAAGGCGCGTTGGCGCAGACGCTGGCGGGGCTGGACCCCTTGCGCCCGGTTGTGGTTGAGGCGGAAAGCTCCAGGATCGGCGAGCGTCGGTTGCCGCCGGAAATCTGGAAGGCAATGGTCGCGGCCCCAAGGGTGGCGATTGCCGCCAACCGCGCGGTGCGGGCCGGCTATCTGGCGCGGGCTTACGGTGATCTGACTGCGGACACGGGGCGGCTGGCAGCGACGGTGGATCTGCTGCGGCCGATGCATCCGGCCGAGGTGATCGACGCGTGGCAGGCGCTGGCTGGATCGGGCGCGTTTGTCGCGCTGGCCGACGGGCTGATGGAGCGGCACTATGACCCGCGCTATGGCAAGCATCGTGCCCAGATCGGGGCGCGACAGGGGACCCCTGCGGTCGAAATCCATGCCGAGGACCTGTCGCCAGCCGCCCTGCCCGCCCTTGCCGGGCGGGTGGCAGAAGCGGTGCGCGGACTGGTGGGGGGGTAGCCGGAGTTTTCAAAAACTCCGGTCCGATGTCTTGCAAGACATCGGTGCCCGCTGACCAGTATCAGGGCCAGTATCAGGGCCAGTATCAGGGCAGGACGGTCAGGTGGGCCTCGCCATCGGTGACCTCTCCGATGATCGCAGCCTTGTGGCCGGCGCCGCGAAGCTGGGCCAGAAGGCCCGCTGCGCTGTCGGCCGGAACGGCAGCAAGGAGCCCACCACAGGTTTGCGGGTCGGTCAAAAGGAGCGTGCGCGGATCATCGGGCGCGGTCATGCGCCAACTGACGGCGGCAAGGTTCGCCGGCTGAAGTGAAGAGGCCTGGCCCATCGCCGCAAGTTCTGCCGCGCCCGGCATCAGGGGGATGGCCGAAAGGTGGAGCGTGGCGGCGGAGGTCAGCATTTCCAACAGGTGACCGGCAAGGCCAAAGCCGGTGACGTCAGTCATGGCATGCGCCTCTGGCCCAAGGATCGCGGCGGCGGTGCCTTGCGGCTGTGACATCTGGGCAATGCAGCCGGCCCAGACTTCGCCCATCACGGCGCCCTTCGGCCGGGCCATCACCATCTCTGCCGCAAGGATCGTTCCGGACCCGATGGGCTTTGTCAGGATCAGCACATCTCCGGGACGCGCGCCCTGTTTGGGGATCGCATGGTCGGCAACGCCGGTGACGGTAAAACCGATGGTCAGTTCAGCCCCTTCGGTCGAGTGGCCGCCGACGATGTCGGCCCCTGCCGCGCGGAAGGTGGCGGCGGCTTCCTCCATCACCTCGGTCAGCATCCTGATTTGCAGGTCGGGACCAAGGCGCGGCAGGGTCACTTGCGCCAGCGCCACTTGCGGCGCGGCCCCCATGGCCCAGATGTCACCAAGCGCATGGATTGCGGCCAGCCGGGCCATCAGACGCGGGTCGTTGGTGAAGGCGCGAAGGTGGTCTGTGGTCAGGGCCTGCACGCCGGTGGGGGTCGCCAGGATCGCCGCATCGTCGCCGGGTCCGGAGAGCACCTCTGCTCGTTCTGGCTGAGGCAGGGTGGCCAGGGCCGAAGCCAGCACGCCGGGGCCAAGCTTTGCGCCGCAACCGCCGCAAAGCGGGCGCTGGGCAAGGAAGGCTGCAAGGCCCTGTGTCGCGGGGGACGGCGCCGAAACTTCAGGCATGGCGGGGTAAGCACCGAACTTGTCCATGAAGGCGCGGTCGATCCGGTCCTTCAGCCGCCACAGGCGGGGGCCGGTCAGGGCAAGTCCCCATTTTTCTGCCACCGCCGACTGCCCCCCCAGCGAGATCAGCTTTAGGTAATCCGATTGTGGCTTGAAGCGGCGCAAGGGCTGGCCGGACAGGGTGGCGCGCAAGTTGTGGAAAAGGATGGGTGCGGCGCGCACGGCAAAGACTCCGGCCTTGGGGCGAGGATCATCCGCCAGCGTGGCGCAATCGCCCGAAGCGAAGATCAGCGGGTCGGACGTGCGCAACTGCGCGTCGGTGGTCAGAAAGCCTTGTGCGTGGGCCAGACCGGTGTCGGCCAGCCAGGCTTGTGGCCGCGCGCCAGTGACCGTGAGGGTGAAGTCAGACCCGATCTTTTCACCATCTGACAAGGTCACGCTGGCAGGGCCGATGGCGGTGACGGTGGCCCCAAGGCGCAAGCTGACGCCAAGGGTCTGGAACGCCCGCAAGACGGCCTGGCGCGCGGCGGTGGAAAGGGCGGGCAGGGGGCTGTCGCCGCGGTCGAGGAGGGTGACCTCCGCCCGCATCCCCTCGGCCTTCAGCCGGTGGGCCGTTGCAAGCGCCAGTTCCACCCCCCCAAGACCAGCCCCCAGGATGACCACCCGGGGAAAGGCAAGGCGGCGCGCCAGGAACGCCTGCCACTGCGCGGCATAGGCGCCAAGGGGTTTGGCGGCAACGGAATGGTCAACCGCTCCGGCAAGGCTGGGCAGGTCCGAGGTGATGCCGATGTCGATCGCGGCAAGGTCGTAGGGGACGGGTGGGCGCCCCTGGAGGTGGATCAGGCGGGCGTCGCGGTCAAGGCCAGTGGCGCGGTCCAGGATCAGGCGGGCATTGGCAAGACGGCCAAGGCGGACCAGGTCGATCATCAACTCTTCGCGCCGGTAGTGCCCTGCGATCAGGCCGGGCAGCATGCCTGTATAGGGCGCGACGGGGTCCGGAGTGATGAGGGTCAGCCGGGTGCCCGGCAAGGGGGCCATCGCCCACATCCGCAAGGCCAGAGCATGGGTGTGCCCGCCGCCAAGCAGCACAAGATCGCGGATCTGGGGAAGGGTGGCTGGGGTCATGGGCGGATCCGAAGGGTTGTGCAGCCTTACCCCGCGCGCCCCGGAATGGCGAGAGGCGCGCCTCATCCCGCGGGTGCCACGCTTTGCCGCGTTCCGCCGGCCAAGCGATATGGCGCCGGCACGGGCGGGACGCCCGCTTGGCTCTGCGGTGCTTGCGGTGTCGGTCTGCATGGTTGAGGGCCTGCACGGGATGGGGCTGTGGAAGCCTCCGGCGGGAGTATTTTTGAAAAGAGCAATCCGAAACGGGCAGTGCACCCCGGCGGGCGCTGCCACGGGAGTAGCTTAGGGATCTGGTCCCCACCCGCCGGAGTGACTTGCCCTTTTGCGGTCATCGGGACTCCTCCCTGTACCGCAGACGCAGGGTCGCCTGTCATCCTTAATAAATCTTGAACGGGTTTGCTCTTTTTCCAAATACTCCCGCCGGAGGCTTTTACGGTCACCCGACGGTGCATGGGTGGAGGATCATCCCCCGGCAGCGCCGGACGCGGTGGCTCGATGCCACCGGGGACGGCACCCGTTTCAGGCTGCACCTTCAGGCTGCGTCCAGCACGGGGCGCAAAATCTGCATCGGGTGGGCGCGCAGGGTCAGGCGCATGGCGAGGTAATCTTCGACCACCGCCTCGCCCAGGGTCATTTCGCGGAAGGTGACTTCGGGTTCGGCGATGGCCTCACCCTCCATGTCGGTGGCGAAAAGGGGCAGGGCGGGGCCGGGGGCCAGGCCTTCAGCCGCCCAAAGCGCGTCACGGCGGGCAAGGCCCAGGGCGGCGAAGGCGTCGGCCTCGGCGAGGCGGGCCAGCACATCGGGCGCCACCCCGGCACGGCGCCAGACGTCTTGCACCGTGTGATAACCATTGCCGCGCGCGGCCATGATCCAGTGCGCTTCTTCTTCGGCGATGCCCTTGATCTGGCGGAAGCCAAGGCGCAGGGCCAATTCGGGCGGGGCTTTCGGGTCGGCTTTGGGCCGGCTGATCCATTCCATCCGGTTGTCCCAGTCGCTGGACTGGATGCAGGGTGGCAGGACGGTCACCCCATGTTCGCGCGCATCCCGCACGATCTGGGCCGGGGCATAGAACCCCATTGGCTGCGCGTTCAAAAGCGCGCAGGCAAAGATGCCGGGGTGGTGGCGCTTGATCCAGGCCGAGGCATAGACCAGCAGCGCAAAGCTGGCGGCATGGCTTTCGGGAAAGCCGTAGCTGCCAAAGCCTTCGATCTGGGCAAAGCAGCGCTTGGCGAAATCCTCCTCATAGCCGCGCGCCAGCATGCCCCCGATGAAGCGGTCATGAAACTCGCTGACGCTTCCATGTTTCTTGAACGTGGCAAGCGAGCGGCGCAACCGGTCAGCCTCCTCGGGCGTGAAGCCGGCACCGACGATGGCGATCTGCATGGCCTGTTCCTGAAACAAGGGCACGCCGAGGGTCTTGCCTAGCACCTTGCCAAGCTCATCCGACGGAAAGCTGACCTGCTCCTGCCCGTTCCGGCGGCGCAGGAAGGGGTGGACCATGTCGCCCTGAATGGGGCCCGGGCGGATGATCGCCACCTGAATCACCAGGTCATAAAAGCAGCGTGGCCGCATCCGGGGCAGGAAGTTCATCTGGGCGCGGCTTTCCACCTGAAACACGCCCAGACTGTCAGCGCGGCAGAGCATCCGGTAGGTCTCGGCGTCCTCGGGCGGGAGGGTGGCGAGGGTAAAGCGCTGGTGGTGGTGCTGGTCGAGAAGGTCGAAGGCCTTGCGGATGCAGGACAGCATCCCCAGCGCCAGAATGTCGATCTTGAGGATCTTCAGCGTGTCGATGTCATCCTTGTCCCAGGGGATGATGGTGCGATCCTCCATCGTGGCGTTTTCCACGGGGCACAGTTCATCCAGCCGGCCTTCGGTGATGATGAAACCGCCAACGTGCTGCGACAGGTGGCGGGGGAAGCCCTGAATTTCGTCGATCAGCGCCATGGTCTGGCGCAGACGGCGGTCTTTCGGGTCCAGCCCGATTTCAGCCAGCCTGGCATCCGTCACCGCCCCCGGGCCGCCCCAGCCCCAGATCTGGCTGGACATGGCGGCGAGCGTGTCTTCGGAGAGGCCCATGGCGCGGCCAACCTCGCGCACGGCGCGCTTGCCGCGGTAGTGGATGACGGTGGCGCAAAGCCCCGCGCGGTGGCGGCCGTATTTCTCGTAGATGTGCTGGATCACCTCTTCCCGGCGTTCGTGTTCGAAATCCACGTCGATGTCGGGCGGTTCATTGCGCGCCTCACTGATGAAGCGTTCAAACACCATCGTGCCGATTTCGGGACTGACCGAGGTGACGCCAAGCGCGTAGCAGACCACGGAATTGGCTGCCGAGCCGCGCCCCTGACACAAAATGCCCCGCGACCGGGCGAAGGCGACGATGTCGTGGACGGTCAGGAAGTAAGGTTCATACCGCAGCTTGGCGATCAGGGTCAGTTCATGCGCCATCTGGGCGCGGGCCTTTGCGGGTGGGCCTTCGGGATAGCGCCAGTGCAGGCCCGCCTCTGCCAGCCTTGCCAGCCGCTGTTGGGCCGTCTCGCCGTCCGCATTCTCGGACGGGTAGTCATAGCGCAACTCGTCCAGCGAGAAGGCGGCGCGGGTGGCCACCTCTCCGGCACGGGCGACCGCAGCCTCGAAGCCGGCGAAGATCCGCAGCATCTCGGCGTGCGACCTGAGGCGGCCTTCGTTGTTCGGCAAGGCGCGGCGACCAAGTTTGTCGACCGGCACGCCGAGGCGGATCGCGGTCAGGGTATCGGCCAGCCGACGGCGCGACCCGTGGTGCAGGAAGGGCAGGCCACTGGCGACGGTGGGGATGCCGATCCGGTCTGCAAGGCTGGCAAGATAGCGGAAGCGGTCCTGATCCTGGCCATCATAGCGCGGGGCCATCACCAGACTGACCTGACCGGGAAACGCCTTGGCAAGGGTGCGGGCGTGGGCCTGCCAGCGGGCTTTGTCGGTCATCGGCTGTGGCGGCGCCTCGGCAAGGGTCAGGCGCTGGCCGGGGGGCAGGATCAACATCTCAAGCCCCGCGCCCCAGTCAAGAATGTCAGCGAGGTGCAGGGTGCAATCGCCCTTCGCGGCGCGCAGGCGGCCAAGGCTGAGGAGGCGGCAAAGCCGCCCCCATGCCGCCCGATCCCGTGGCAGGCAGGTGAATTGAAACCCGTCGGCCAGAATGATCCGCGCGGCCGGGATCAGCCGGATACGCGGGCCCCCGTCGCGGGCAAGTTCCCGCGCCTTGGTATGCGCCCGCACGATTCCCGCGACCGAGTTCACATCGGCCACCGCCAGCGCGGGCATCCCCATTTCGGCGGCACGGATCATCATCTCCTCGGGGTGGGCGGCCCCGGTGAGGAAAGTGAAGTTCGAAAGCGCGGAGAGTTCGATGAAGGGCATTGCAGCAGCGACTCGGCAAGAACAAAGAAGGAACATGCCACGTTCAGGCCCATCAGACCAGCGACGGTTTGCGAGTCGAGCGCGTGCGCGCATTCCTTTGTCTCGCCTCTGCGCGCAGGCGCGCAACCGGCTCGGTCATTGGGGGCGCTTCGCCCCCCAAACCCCCAGAGGATACTTGGAGAAGCGAAAGACCTAGCGCAGGAGGGTAAGGACCTCAAGGCTGGGATAGCCGTCGGGGACCAGCCCGCGCGCGCGTTGGAAAGCCTTGACGGCGGCGATGGTCTTCGGGCCCATCCGGCCATCCACGCCTCCCGGGTCAAAGCCGGATCTTCCCAACAGGGCCTGCAGTTCGCGGCGTTCGTCAAGGCTGAGAGCACGCAGGTCGCGTGGCCAGATGGCGGCGATGGGAGGGCCACCTTTCAGGCGGTCGGCAAGGTGGCCGATACCAATGATATAGGCGTCGGCGGTGTTGTATTTCTCGATCACCTGAAAGTTCGGGAAGATCAGAAACGCCGCGCCCCGGTGGCCACCGGGCAGGAGGATGGAGCCGGGGCCATGGTCGGGCAGGTCGGCGCCCGTTGCAGTGCGTATTCCCATCGCCCGCCAGTCGGGAACAGGTTTGACCACACGCTCGGTAGTCTGGTCGTAGTCGAAGCCTTCCGGCAGCGTGACCTCCAGACCCCAGGGTTGGCCCTGCGTCCAGCCCCAATGACGCAGGTAATTGGCGGTCGAGGCCAGCGCATCGCCGGGATCATCGCCCCAAAGGTTGCGCCTGCCGTCGCCGTCGAAATCGACGGCAAACGCCTCCCAGCTGGAGGGCATGAACTGGGTATGCCCGCTTGCACCGGCCCATGAGCCGGTAAAGGTCTCGACATGCCCCCCGCCGACAATCTTCAGGGCGGCAATCAACTCGGCCTCAAAAAACGCACCGCGCCTGCCGTCATAGGCCAGCGTCGCCAGCGACCCCAGCACGGGCAGATCGCCGCGAAAGGTGCCATAGGCGCTTTCCAGACCCCAGACGGCGGCCAGGATCTCGGCCTCCACCCCATATTCTGCTGCGATCCGGTCCACCAACGCACGGTGCCTTTCCAGCGCCTGGACCCCAAGCGCCACCCGATCCTCGGACACGGCGGTATCGAGGTAATCCCAGATCGTCTTGGAAAACTCATTCTGGTTGCGGTCACGCTCCACGACCTTGGGGTTGAACTCCACCCCACGCATCGCGGCGTCAAAGGTGGCGGCTGACACTCCCGCCGCCAAAGCGCGTGGGCGAAAGTCCCGCACCCAGACCTCAAGCCCTGCTTGCGTGCCCATCGTCGCCTCCGGCCTTTGAACTGCATCGGGAAGGACCGTCTGCGCCGCGACCGGACCAGACAGCATCAAGCCGATTGCCGCTACGATCACCCACATTCTGCCTCACCAAACCCCAACAATTTAAGTCGAATTGTGCTTTCTCTTCTCCAAATATCCCACGGGGGTGTGGGGGTGTGAAACCCCCGCTCCATCAGTTCCGCCGTCGCACCACCCGCCGTTTCGCCGCTGCCTGCGCGGGCTTCCTTGGCTGATACTTCCCCGGCTTCCGTGCCGCAGCCCGCAACGTCGCCCCTTCCACGGACAACAGGTCCAGGATCAGGCCGCCGGTCACCGGCACCGCCTCGGCGAGACGGACCAGCACTTTCTGCCCAATGCCCAGCGTCACGCCTGTCTCGGACCCGGTCAGCGTCTGGCTGGCCTCATCAAAGTGAAAGAACTCCCGCCCCACGGCGCGAATCGGGATCAGCCCATCCGCCCCGGTCTCGTCCAGCCGCACGAAAAGCCCGAAGCGTTGCACGCCTGACACCCGGCCAGCGAATTCAGCCCCCACCCTGTCCGCCAGATAGGCCGCCAGATACCGGTCGTTCGTGTCACGTTCGGCCGCCATGCTGCGGCGTTCGGCGTCGGAGATCAGTTTGCCGGTTTCCTCAAGGTTCTCCACATCCCACTGGCTGAGGCCATCCTTGCCCCAGCCATGCCCGGCGATCAGCGCCCGGTGGACGATCAGGTCGGAGTAGCGCCGGATCGGGCTGGTGAAATGGGCATAGTTCCGCAAGGCCAGACCGAAGTGCCCGAAGTTTTCCGGGTGGTAATAGGCCTGCGTCATCGACCGCAGGGTGGAGAGGTTGATAAGTTCATCAAACTCCGTCCCCTGCGCCTGTTCCAAGAGCCGGTTCAGGTGCCGGGTCTGCAGGACCTGCCCCTTGGCCAGCGTCATGCCGGACCCCTCGGCCACCTCGCGCAGGGCGTCCAGCTTCATCGGAGAGGGTTCTTCGTGAACGCGGAACAGCAGGGGGCGCTTCAGGCGGATCAATTCCTCGGCGGCGGCGACGTTGGCCAGCACCATGAATTCTTCGATCAGCTTGTGGGCGTCGAGCCGGTCCTTGAACGCTACCGAGGCAACCTTGCCCTCGTCATCCAGCACGATCTTGCGTTCGGGCAGATCAAGCTCCAGCGGCTGCCGCGCCTCGCGCGCCCGCACCAGTGCCGCATAGGCGGCGTAAAGCGGGCGCAGCACCGGGTCCAGGAGGGGCCCCGTCACGTCATCGGGGGAGCCGTCGATGGCGGCCTGCACCCGCTCATAGGCCAGGGAGGCGACCGACCGCATCAGCCCGCGCACGAAACGGTGGCTGCGCTTGGCACCATCGGCGTCGATCACCATCCGCACCGCCAGACAGGCGCGATCCACGCCTTCGTGCAAGCTGCACAGGTCGCCCGACAGGATATCGGGCAGCATCGGCACCACACGGTCGGGGAAGTAGGTCGAATTCCCGCGCCGCCGCGCTTCACGGTCCAGCGCCGACCCCGGCGTCACACAATGCGCCACGTCGGCAATGGCGACCCAGAGGATGAAGCCTCCCGGGTTGCCGGGATCGGGGTCCGGCTCGGCCATGACCGCGTCATCGCGGTCGCGGGCGTCGGCGGGGTCGATGGTCAGAAGGGGCAGGTCGCGCAGATCCTCGCGGCCCTTAAGGCCCACGGGTTCGGCGCGGTCCGCTTCAAGGATCACCGCGTCGGGGAACTGGTCGGGGATGCCATGCTGGTGAATGGCGATCAGGCTGGCGGCGCGGGGGCCGGACGGGTCCCCCAGCCGTGCCACGATGCGGGCGGCGGGCAGGCCAAGGCGGCGGGCACCAATCGCCTCAGCCTCGACCAGTTCGCCCTCCTTGGCACCCAACGTCAGGTCCGACGACACGCGCCATTCCTTGTCCGATCCCTTTTCAATCGGCTGAATCCGGCCGCCCTCGGCGTTCACCCGGAAGACGCCCAGCACCTTGGCCGGGTTTGACCCCAGCTTGCGGATCAGCCGCGCCTCATAGGCGTAATCGTCAAGGTCCACCTTGGCGAGGCGGGCGAGGATCTTGTCGCCGCCACCAAGCGCCGGGTCGCCCTTCTTGGCGATGATCAGGATGCGGGGGGTGTCATCGACCCCCTCTTCCAGCGGCCGGGCATAAAGATCACCCGAGGCATCTGGCGGCAGCACCTGCAGCACTGCTACCGGTGGCAGCACGCCCTTTTCATGGAACCGCCGCATGGTCTTTTCGACTACGCCCTCACCCTCAAGCTCGCGCAGGATGCGCTTCAGCTCGATGCGGCCATCGCCTTTGATGCCGAAGGCCTTGGCAATGTCGCGCTTGGCTGAAAGGCCGGGGTTTTCACTGATCCAGTGGCGGATCTGGTCTTTGGAGGGCAGGTTTTTCATGCCTCACATCTAGCACGCTGCCCGTGCAAAGCCCACCCCCGGGCCCGTCAGACCAGCGCCATCACCACACCGACAAGGCCCATGCCGATCAGGATCACAAGGGCAAGGAACTGCGCGCCGAAAGCCGGCCCGCGGGACGCCGGGTTGGCCATGTAAAGCCGGACATAGGCCACCCGCGCCACCACCCAGACCAGCCCGAAGACGGCGGCCCAAAGGTCGCTCATCCACAGGGCGGCAAGCCAGAGGGCGGGCAGGATCGCCGGTGCCGTCTCGACTGCGTTCATCTGCACGCGGATCGCCCGTTCCAGCAGCGGGTCGCCGGTCATGGCGGGGGCCGCGATCTTGACCTTGCCGCGCACCATACCGACATAAAAGCTGACCCCGGCATAATAAAGCGCGATCAGAAGGGTGACTAGCGACGTGTAGACCGGCAATTCCATGGCATGTCCCTGACTGTTGTTGTTCAGTGCCAGATACCCGGAAAATCCTGCAAAAGCAAGCAGATGCTGGCCCCTATCCCCGCCCGACCGCGCTGTGCAGGGTCACAGGTCCAGAACCATCTCACGATGTTCGATCCCGGCGTCCATGAACGCCTCACCCACCACGCGAAAGCCGAGCGCGGCGTAAAAGCCGGTCGCATGGCTTTGCGCGCCCAATGTGGCAAGCCGAAGCCCGGGCAGGCTGCGCAATTCGGCCAGTGCGGCGTGGATCAGCGCAGCCCCAAGACCGGTCCCGCGCGAGGATGCGCGCACACAGACACGGCCGATCTTGCCCGTATCGCCCTTGACCAGCAGGCGGGCGGTGCCGACAGGGGCGTCGCCCACATAGGCCAAGAGGTGGATGGCGCTGTCGTCCAGACCGTCAATCTCGTCGTCAGGGCTGACGCCTTGTTCTTCGATGAACACCTCACGCCGCAAGGCGCGGCAGCTGGCGATGTCGCGGGTCACCTCGATGCGGATGGTGGATGCGGTCATGCGAAATAGTCCTGCAGGATGCGCCCGTAGATCGACTTGAGGGTGCGGATATGCGCGACCTCCACCCGCTCATCGACCTGATGCATCGTCTTGCCGACCAAGCCGAATTCCACCACCGGGCAGTGATCCTTGACAAACCGCGCGTCCGAGGTGCCGCCAGAGGTGGACGCTACCGGTTTGCGCCCGGTTTCCGCATGCACCGCCGCCGCCACCAAGGCCGACAACTCGCCCGGCGGGGTCAGGAACGCCTCACCGGAAATGGAAATCTTCAACCCGATCTCGACCCCGGTCGCTTCGGCCACCGCCTCGGCCTCGGACCGCAGCCAGGAGGACAGGGTTTCCCCGGAATGGGTATCGTTGAAGCGGATGTTGACCGTCGCCGTCGCGCGCGCCGGAATCACGTTGTTGGCCGGATTGCCGCAATCAATGGTGGTGATCGCCAGGGTCGAGGGGTCGAAATGCTGCGTGCCCCGGTCAAGCGGTTCGGCGTCCAGCTTGGCCAGAAGCCGGACCATTGCCGTCAAGGGGTTCTTGGCGCGGTGCGGATAGGCGCTGTGCCCTTGCACGCCCGTCGCCGTAATCTGCGCGGTCATCGACCCGCGGCGGCCGATCTTCATCATCTCGCCCATCTCATGCGGACAGGTGGGTTCGCCGACCAGACAATCGGTCATCCGTTCGCCGTTGAACGCCATCCAGTCCAGGATGGCGATTGTGCCATCGCGGCCCTCGTCTTCCTCATCGCCGGTGATGGCGATGATGACTGCACCATCGGGGGGGGTGGTCTGCACGAAATCCACCGCCGCCGCGACAAAGGCCGCCACACCGGATTTCATGTCGCAGGCACCGCGCCCGTACATCACGCCATCCACGATATCTGCGCCGAACGGGTCATGGGTCCAGGCGGCGGCATCGCCCACGGGGACCACATCGGTATGCCCGTTGAATCCGAAGGACCGGTTCGCCCCCGCCTTGCCCCAACGCGCATAAAGGTTGGCAATCCCGCCCCGATCGACCCGCGTGCAGGCAAAGCCTGCGCTGGTCAGAACTTCAGCCAGCAACGCAATCGCCCCGCCTTCCGCCGGGGTGACCGATTGGCAGCGGATCAACCGGGCAGTCAGATCGACAGGGTCAAGCGTTGTGGGGGGCATGCAGCATTCCAGGCGGTATTTTTGTGTGAAGGTCCCCTAGCCGCTTCCGCCGCCCGCCGCAACCGGAACGGGATGGCGCCGCCCTGGCGGGTCAGTCGAAGAAGGGCGTCATCTCGGCCACGATGACCGAGTTTTCGGCCAGCGCGCGCTGCATCAGGGCTTGCTCTTCAGGGTCGATCTCATCGCCGGCCTTCAGTCGCTCTTCAAGCGTGCCGTGGCCGGTCACCTCAAGCGGGGCAAGGTCCGCCTCTTTCAGGATGGCAACGGTTTCGCGCACGGCTTCAGCCTCATCCACGCCGCTGGCATAGATCAACAGGCCTGCACCCGTGGCCTTTTCCGGCAATCCGTCGCCGGCCTTGCGGCCAACCTCGACCAACAGGGTGTAAACCTTCTGCGGACGCTTCGGGCGTGGGCTGCCGGCTGCGTCAGAGGCTGTCGCCGCGTCATCCTTGTCGTCGATACCATTGTCCATGCGAAACCCCGAACGCCCCTGTGTCGAAGTGGCCGGGGCGATTGCGTTTGTCAATGGCGGCAACCATCGGGGCGAAAGGGTCACCTTGCGGCCAAAACATTGTCTCAAATTCATATTAGTTGTGATGTCCGTCTTCGGGTGCCGGTTAAGGCTTTCGAAGACACAGGCAGCGAATTATGTGCCGACTTTTTGGGCTTAGGGGTTGATCTTGCCGACCGTTGCAGAACTGCCAATCCAGACGAATGTAACGGCTATGCAGATGGCGAATGCCATGTTCGGCCCCAGCATTACCATCGTCAACGCCAGCTACAGCGGTGACGCCGTTTCAGCCGGAATCTATTCCAACGGCCTGGCCACGTCACCCGGCGTCACGCCGTCCGACAGCGGGGTGATCCTGTCCACCGGCCGGGTCGTCGATTTCACGAACACCACCGGGCAGGTAAACCAGGTCTCCAACCGGTCAACCGACACTACTGGCGCGAATGGCGATGCGGGGCTCAATTCTGTCGCCGGGGTCCAGACCTATGACGCGGCGATCTTCCAGGCCACGTTCGTGCCGGCCGGATCAGTTTTGACGATGCAGATCACCTTCTCATCCGAGGAGTATCTGGAATACGTCGGGTCCGGCTTCAACGACGCGGTCGGCGTCTGGGTGAATGGCCAGAAGGCCACCCTTACAGCCGGCAATGGCGACATCTCGATCAATAACATCAACCCGACGTCGAACAGCAACCTTTATGTCGACAACGCCAATGACGGTTACAACACGGAGATGGACGGCTTCACCGTCACGCTGACGTTGAAGGCGCCAGTGATTCCGGGGGTGAACAACACGATCAAGATCGGCATCGCCGACGGCGGTGACGCGAGTTATGACAGCAACCTGCTGATCGCGGCTGACTCAGTCCAGACCCAGGTCGTCGCGGTGGCCGACAGTTTCAGCGTCTCTCGTGGCGGGACCACAACGCTTAATCTGCTGGGCAATGACATCGAGTCCAGCGGCGGGACGCTGACCATTACCCATATCAACGGCGTCGCGGTTTTTGCGGGCCAGACAATCACGCTGCCGTCCGGGCTTGCGGTGACCGTAAACGCAAATGGCACGATCACGATTGCCGCTGACTATTCAGATCCGCTGGGCGTCAACAGCTTCACCTACGAGGTGACGAACACTGCGGGAATAACCGACGTCGGCCTTGTCAAAGGCAACACCCTTCCCTGCTTTGTCGAAGGTGTGCGGATCGCCACGGCGCGCGGCCCTGTCCGGGTTGAGGATGTGCAGATTGGCGATCTGGTCCTGACGCTGGACGAGGGCTATCAGCCGGTTCGCTGGCACGGGCGGCGGCTGGTGGCGCGGCCCGGTGCGCTGGCGGCGGTGCACATTCCGGCTGGAGTGTTCGGGGACCATGGCGCGCTGGCGGTGTCGCCGCAACACCGGCTGTACCTTTCCGGCTGGCGTGCGGAACTTTACTGCGGCGAGGGGGAGGTGCTGGTCAAGGCCGCGCATCTGGTGCAGGCCGGTCGCCTGCGGCAGGATCGGCCCGATGTGGCGGTCACCTATCACCACCTGCTGTTTGACCGTCACCAGATCATTCAGGCCGAGGGGATGTGGACCGAAAGCTATCACCCCGGCCCGGACACTCTGGCCGGCCACGACCCCGAAACGCGGGACGAACTTCTGACCCTGTTCCCCGAACTGGCGACGGACCCGGCCCATGGCTATGGCCCAGTCGCCCGGCCGGTGGCGACGGCGAAAGCGGCGGCGCTGCTGGTCTGACCGGCAAGATCAGTCGCAGCGTTTGAGGGGGACCACGGACCCATCCTCGATCAGCACCACCCCGTCAGGTGTCCGCATCAGCATCATCCGGTAGGAATAGGTTTCGCCCTCGCCCGCACATTCCGCGTCGTATAGCAAGGCGTCCATGCCCGTGACCGGGACGGGATTGGTCAGGCGGCACTGGTTTTCGACGCCCTGAAACAGATCGCCCTTGATCGACAGCGCCCCGCCGTCCGATCCGACGGTCTGGCAGTCCCAACCTTCGGCCCAAGGCTGGTCGGGGCGGTAAAGCCCGTCAAACGGCCCTGCCGCCAGCGGTGTTGCCCAGAAAAGCACCGCCAGAAGTTGCGCTGAAAGCCGCATCAGTCCCTCAACAGCTCATTGATGCTGGTCTTCGACCGGGTTTGCGCATCCACCTTTTTCACGATCACCGCGCAGTAAAGGTTGATCCCACCCTTTGACGGCATGGAGCCTGCCACGACGACCGACCCGGCCGGCACTTCGCCATACATGACCTCACCGGTTTCACGGTCGACGATCTTGGTGGATTTGCCGATGAAGACACCCATCCCGAGGACGGAACCCTCGCGGATGATGCAGCCTTCGACCACTTCGCTGCGCGCGCCGATAAAGCAGTCATCCTCGATGATCGTGGGGCCGGCCTGCATCGGCTCCAGCACGCCGCCGATCCCGACGCCGCCCGACAGGTGGACGTTCTTCCCGATCTGCGCGCAGGATCCGACCGTGGCCCAGCCATCGACCATCGACCCTTCGCCGACATAGGCGCCGATGTTCACGAAGGACGGCATCAGGACCACGTTCCTCGCGATATAGGCCGACCGCCGCACAATGCTGCCGGGCACGGCCCGAAAGCCCGCCTTGCGCCAATCATCCGATGTCCAGCCCTGCCACTTGGACGGCACCTTGTCCCACCAGCTGGCCCCGCCGTTCGACCCTGAAATCTCATGCATGTCCGTCAGCCGGAAGGACAGCAGCACCGCCTTTTTGGCCCATTGGTTCACATACCAGTCGCTGCCCCGCTTTTCCGCCACCCGCAGCGCGCCTGTGTCCAGCGCGGTCAGCGTCGCCTCAATCGCATCGCGCGCTTCGCCCTTGGTGGCGGGGGTGATGTTGTCGCGGGCGTCCCAGGCGGTTTCAATGGCAGCTTCCAGGGCGGCATAAGACATGGGCAGGGCCTTTTCGGTTGGTCACGGGCGTGGCGACCCTATAAGGCTGATGCAATCCCCACGCAATCCGAGAGCCGTGATGAAAGACGAACCCCGCAGCCACCCGTTCCGCGACAGTGTCGAGGATGTCGCAGCGGTCAAGCGCGTGCCAGACACGCCACAGACCCGCGCGCCCGCCTACCGCCTGGCCTTCACCGACCGCGATTTCATGACGCGTGAGGAACTGCGCCCGGTGCGTCTGCAATTGGAGCTTCTGAAACCCCAGCTCATCATGGATGAACGCGGGATTGAATCGACCATTGTCATGTTTGGCGGCGCCCGCATCCCCGCCCCGGAGAACCGCGCCCATGCGCGGACGGAAACGCTTGCCAACCTGTCCCACTACTATGAAGAAGCGCGGCGCTTTGCCCGGATCATGACCGAGCGGAGCCTTGAATCTTACGGGCAGCAGAATGTGATCGTCACCGGTGGTGGCCCGGGAGTGATGGAGGCAGGCAATCGCGGTGCCGATGATGCCGGGGGCCAGTCGATCGGGCTGAACATTGTCCTGCCGCATGAACAGGCCCCGAACGCCTATGTCACGCCGGACCTGTCGTTCAACTTCCACTATTTCGCGATCCGCAAGATGCATTTCCTGATGCGCGCCAAAGCCGTCTGCGTCTTTCCCGGCGGCTTTGGCACGCTGGACGAGATGTTCGAAAGCCTGACGCTGATCCAGACCAAGCGGATGAAGGCGATACCCTTCCTGCTGTTTGGCCGCCAGTGGTGGGAGACAATCATCAACTGGAACCACCTCGCCGAGGCGGGGGTGATTTCGCCCGAGGATCTGAACCTCTTCACCATGGTGGAAACGGCGGAAGAGGCGGTTGCGGTGATCGACGGCTGGGTGGAGCCTTGCTGAAGGACGTGCCCCGGGACTTTTCCGGTCCCGGGGGCGTCAAGACGTTCAGGCCGACAGGCGGCGGGCATTTGCCCGGCGTAGCATGTCGAAGGCCATAAGATGGGTCGCCCCTGAGATCCCCACGCCGAACAGCGGTATAAGCGCCAGCGGCAATGCGGCGATGGGGGCCATCCTCGGGTCCATAAGTAGGGTGAACGTCAGGCCCGTCCCGACCGCCACGCCAAAATCCGCAAAGCCGAAGCGATGCATGCGGGCATAGGCAGCCAGAGAAGATCCCGGTCTGGCCGTGACGACAAGCGCCCAAGCTCCGGCGATCAGATCCCCCACGCCCGCAAGGACCCAGAACAGCGTGGGCAACTGCCCGTTCAGGCCATACCAGAAGAAAGCGAGCGCCGCCGGAATGCGCCAGACATGCAGCGCCGTGATGGCACGAAGTCCGACGTGGTCCGCCCAGATGCGGGCAAGCGGGCTGGCAAAGTACCAAAGTGTCGGCAGCAGGATGCCGACCGCGACCAGCCCGGCGATGAACGGCTGCCAAAGCTGCGCCAGCCATCCGGATGCGGCGGCCCAGCAGACCAGCGCAAACCAGAGTGTGGCCACAAGGGCAAGGGTGCGGCTTACCGCCCGCAGGCGATCAGGCCGGTGGTCGGTAGGGGTGAGGAAGGTCATGGGTCGCTCCTTTTTGCGTGTATATACACATTTACGAAGGTGATGAAGGGTGGTGCCCGGCGGTGGAGATCAAAGCTTGGCAAGCGTGGTCAGCGTGGCTTTCGCAGTATCGGCACCGATCTTGTCCACCAGTCCGGCCTGAAACGCCTGCCAGACCGGCATGGCGATGGCCAGTCTGTCGCGGCCAGCGTCGGTCAAGGCCCAAAGGTGCAGACGTCCGTCCTCGGCCGTGACGGAAGCGATCCAGCCCTTGCGGGCCAGAAGATCAAGGTTGCGGGTCATGGTGGTGCGGTCGGTTCCCATCTTGTCGGCAATCTGGGTGACACTCATGTCACCATAGCCTGCCATCAGCGACAGAGTCGTGAACTGTGGCACCGTCAGGCCACTTTCCTTGGCCGCAGCTTCAAACCCGCGCATCAGGCTGCGGGTCGCCCGCTGCAGGTTGAAGGTCAGGCAGTTGTAGGGGTGCATCAGGTCCATGCGTGGGTGCATATACACATAAAGGCAGATGGTCAACCCCGTCGTCACCCTTGAAGCCGCGTCTCGCGTTGCCAGCCGTCCAGAAACTCCACCCGCTCGCAGCCGGCGAACCGGGCAAGACGGGCAAGTTCGCCCTCCAGCTTTGCCAGTCTGACCTTCGTCAGCCGCACCCCCGCCTCCGGCCAGAACGCCTTGACCCGCAGGGCCCCGGCATCCCGGAACGCCTTGGCGTCGATCCGGCCGATCAGGCGATCCCCCTGCAGCACCGGAAAGACATAGTAGCCGAAGGTGCGCTGGGGTTCGGGGACGAAGACCTCGATCCGGTAGTGAAAGCCAAACAGAAACTCCGCCCGCTTTCGGTCGCGCAAGGCAGGGTCGAAGGGCGACAGGATGCGCATGCGAGACGGGGGTTCGGGCGGCGTTTCTTCAAGGGTTGCAGGGCGTGCAAAGCTGCGGCGGCGCTGGCCGCTGGCGCCTTCCACCTCAACCTCGATGATTGCGCCCTGGGCCAGCGCCGTGCGGCACCAGTCGCGGGACGCTTCGGGGGAAACGGCGTTCCAGTAGGCGGCAAGTTCACCCGAGGTGGCAAAGCCAAGGTGGTCAAGGGCGCTGGACAGGGCCCAGTCGATGACCAACTCTTGCGGGACGGGAGTGCGGTGCTGCTCGGGGATCACCCGTTCGGTCAGGTCATAGATCTTGCGGAACCCCTCACGCCTGGTGATGGCCACCTGACCCGTCCGCCACAGCCATTCCAGCGCGGTCTTCGACGGGTGCCAATCCCACCATCCCCCCTTGCCGCGGACCTCGCCTTCGCCGACGTCGCCGGTGCCCACCGGGCCGTCCTTGGCGATGCGGTTCAGGATGGTGTCAAACTGCGCTTCATACCCGTCACGGAACCAGCGGCGCCAGTTGGCGTGCAGCCGTTCGGCATCGCGGGCAAAGCGGTGCTGCCAAACCCCGTGCAACCGCACCGGCAGGATTGACGCGTCATGCGTCCAATGTTCCCAAAGGCTGCGGTCACGCTCCAGCAGGCGGCGGAGGTTTCCCGGGCGGTAGCTTTGCCGCCGCGACCACAGGATCATGTCATGCGCCCGGGCGACGGTGTTGATGCTGTCCACCTGCACAAAGCCGATCCGGCCGATCAGGTCATGCAAGGCCTGCCCGCTGGCAGGGCCGACCGGCGCCTCGGCCAGTGCGTGCCGGTCCAGGAACACTCGGCGGGCGTCAAGGTTGGGGATCAGCGTCGGCATCCCCAAGTCGTAGCACTGTGCAGGCCTGCGACAAAAGTGGGAAAAATACCGGCGCGCGCCTTTGGAGGCATTGGAAATTCCATGGTTTGTCCCTAGCGTAAGGTCGTCTCCAGAAATGTGGACCTTAATACCATTATGGCCGCATGCCGACCCGGGCATCGGGCTGGAAAGGACAATTACAGTTGCCCCATGAAACCCCGCTTATCACCACCCTTGTTGCAGGCTTTGGTCTGGCCTTTATATTTGGCCTGCTTGCGCAGCGACTGAAGCTGCCTTTGATCGCAGGCTATCTTCTGGCGGGAGTCGTGATCGGTCCGTTTACGCCGGGCTATGTGGCCGACATGGGGCTGGCGACCGAGCTGGCGGAACTTGGGGTGATCCTGTTGATGTTCGGGGTCGGGCTGCATTTTTCCCCGCGTGACCTGATGGCGGTAAAGGCGATAGCGGTGCCGGGCGCGGTCGGGCAGATCGCGGTGGCAACCGGCTTTGGCACGGCGATGGGCTGGGCGCTGGGTTGGGGTATCGGGGCGGGGCTGATCTTCGGGCTTGCGCTGTCGGTCGCGTCCACCGTGGTGCTGCTGCGAGCCATGCAGGATCGTGATCTGGTGCAAACGGAAAAGGGCCGCATCGCCGTGGGCTGGCTGATCGTCGAGGACCTGGTCATGGTCATGGCGCTGGTCCTGATCCCGCCCTTGGCCGGGCTTCTGGGCGGCATCGCCGTGCCCGTAGGCCAGGAGGCCGAGATCGTGGCCGATGTCGGCATCGGCATCGGGCCGATTGCCGCGACCGTGCTGATCACCCTTGCCAAGGCCGCGACCTTTGTGGCGCTGATGCTGGTCATCGGTCGCAGAGTCATCCCCTGGGTGCTGCACTTCGTGTCGCATACCCGATCGCGTGAGCTGTTCCGTCTGGCGGTTCTGGCAATCGCGTTGGGGGTCGCCTATGGCGCGACGTTCTTCTTCGGCGTGTCATTTGCGCTGGGAGCATTCTTTGCGGGCATGGTCATGTCATCGTCAACCCTGTCGTCGCAGGCGATGCGGGAAACGCTACCGCTGCGCGATGCCTTCGCAGTGCTTTTCTTCGTGTCGGTCGGGATGCTGTTCAACCCGGAAGTTGTCTTGACCTCACCGCTTGCCCTGCTGGGCACGGTGGTAATCATCGTCGGCGTCAAGGCAATTGCGGCCTATTACATCGTGCGCGCCTTCGGGCATGGCCGTGACATGGGGCTGACGATTGCCGCAAGCCTGGCGCAGATTGGTGAGTTTTCGTTCATTCTGACAACCATGGGGGTGCAGCTGTCGATCGTCCCGACCGAGGCGCGGGATCTGGTCGTGGCGGGGGCAATGATCTCGATCCTGGTGAACCCGCTGCTGTTTCATCTGCTGGACATGCGGTTGGTGCGGAAGGAGGCGACGCCAGAAGAAAAGGCAGCCGACGCGCCCAAAGCCGATGCCCCTGCGCCAGACGCCCCTGCGCCAGACGCCCCAAAACCAGACTTGCCTGTCCAAATTCCTTAGGTCAGATCCCCGCTTCGGCGGCGATTTCGGCCTTGGATTTTCGCGCCCGCTCGGTCGCAGATTTCAGCTGACCACAGGCGGCCATGATATCCTCACCGCGGGGCGTGCGGATCGGGCTGGCATAGCCTGCGTGATAGATGATGTCGGCGAAAGCGTGGATGCGGTTGCCGGAAGACCGCTTGTAAGACGCGCCGGGCCATTCGTTGAACGGGATAAGGTTGACCTTGGCCGGGATGCCCTCCAGCAGCTTCACCAGCCGGTGCGCGTCTTCCTTGGTGTCGTTCACGCCGTCCAGCATCACATATTCGAACGTGATCCGTTCGGAGTTTGACAGACCCGGATAGGCCTTCAAAGCCTCCAGCAACGTCGCGATGTTCCAGCGCTTGTTGATCGGGACCAGCTGGTCACGCACCTCATCTGTGGTGGCGTGGAACGATACGGCCAGAAGGCAGCCGATTTCCGTCGCGGTGCGGGCGATTTCGGGGACGACGCCGCTGGTCGACAGGGTGATGCGGCGGCGGCCAAGGGCGATGCCTTCGTTGTCCATCACCACACGCATCGCGTCACGGACGTTGTCGAAATTGTAAAGCGGCTCACCCATCCCCATCAGCACGATGTTGGAGATCAGGCGCACCTCAACCTTCGGCGCGCCTTGCACCGGCCATTCGCCAAGGTCATCGCGGGCCAGCATCACTTGGCCCACAATCTCGCCCGCCGTCAGGTTGCGGACCAGTTTCTGCGTGCCGGTGTGGCAGAAGGAACAGGTCAGCGTGCAGCCCACTTGGCTGGATATGCATAGCGTGCCCCGGTCGGTTTCAGGGATATAGACCACCTCAACCTCATGCCCGCCAGCGATGCGGACCAGGTATTTGCGGGTGCCATCCTCGGATATCTGGCGGGTGACGACCTGCGGCAGGTCAATGGTGAAATGGTCCGCCAGCAGCGCGCGGTAGTCCTTGGCAAGGTTGGTCATCAGCGCGAAATCACGAACGCCCCAGTGATAGACCCACTGCCACAGCTGCCCCAGCCGCATCTTGGCCTGCTTTTCAGGCGTGCCTGCCGCAATCAAGGCCTCACGCAACTGGTCACGGGTCAGGCCGACGATGTTGGTCTTGTCCGACACGGGCAGCTTGCGCGGCAGGGTCAGCACGTCCTGCGTGATTGGGGCGGTCATCGGGGCAGATCCTTGCTTGGGGCCTTGCGACAGGCGATCTGGTGGGGTTCGCTGGGCATATAGGGCATCCGCCACAAAAACAAAAGCGCCCCGCGACGGGGGCGCTTTCTGCGGTGCGCGAAGGCTTACTTGCAGCGCGCTTCGGCGTCCGTCATGGCGGCAGTGAACCCGCGGAGTGAGAATGTGTCGGCCGTCTGGGTGCCGCGGCCCGACCGTGCGGTCATCACCGCAGTGGTGCCGTTCTTCATCGCCGCCAGCAGAGCCGCGTCATCCTCGGCGCTGCCCGGCCAGGCCCATTCGCCATCGGTGAAGAGCTGGTAAGGCTGACCATCCACGGTGACATCGACGGTTGACCCGCCCGCAAAAGGATATCCGCCGGTAAAGCTGATCTCACCCGGTTTGCCGGGGCGGAAGGTGACGAACAGCAGCACATCGCCGCGCCGGACCGATACAGGCTGACCGTCGCGGGTGTTGTTCATTTCCTTCGGCTTGGACACGCCCCAACATTCCTTGGGGCTTTCTTCGGTGAAGACGTTCCAATCGGTCATCGTGGCGACCCGATTGGTGGATTCCTGTGCAAAGCTGGCCGTGGCGGCAAAGCTGATTACGGCAATCGCAGCCATGCGACCGAAAAGGGAAGTCATGTGTGACGCAGCCTCCAAGCTGTCTTGTGCCTTTGTGCCGAGGCCACGAGGATGTTTGCAACCCTTTTGACTGGCGCGGCACGGCTTTACCCGATACCCACCCTTAGACAAAAACACCAATCCGCGAAAGCCCCGTGGGCGACAATTCGCGCAGATGTGACGGGATGCCCAACATGACCAGACCGCAACCGATGGCCGA
>JANPJU010000126.1:0-3217 GCA_031425675.1 Paracoccaceae bacterium
GACCGCTGAAGAAATATGTCGGCAGATTTAGCGTGTGGATCTGACTGGTGAGGTCCGTCTGAATGAAATCCGCCCAGAACAGCTTTTTGGAAAAGGCTATGCCGCGCCAGATATCGACTCTTTCCGCTACCGTGTAGGCCCGGCACCGACACACAGGAATAAACACCCCGGTGATGACCGATCTCATATCGCGCGTAGTGCCTACTCCCAGCCGGTGCATGGCGCCATCGCGCAAACGCAGCCACTCTGGCGACAGGCCTCCTGCCAAGCTGACAGGTGCTGCATCGAGTTTGCGCACCATCGCCATGTCGCCCCGCGCCTGATACTGATCATGACAATAGCGGTGGGCCTCGAACTCTGATCGCAGCTGGTAGGACACTTGCCCCATGCCGATGTAGGCATGATAAAGTTCGGGCGCTGCCGCCGCGACCTGAATCCCCAGAAAACTCCCCCACGAGTGACCGAGAAGGATGATCTTCTCTTTCGCGAACCGCGTCCGCAGGTCTTGCGTAACTGTGACCGCGTCCGCGATCAGTTGCGCGACCGTCATGCTTCATGGGGCCGTGCTGACCGAGATCAGCCTGCGCCCGGTCAGGCCGCTGCGGCGGCTTGCGTCGGCTGTGATCTGCTGGTTCCGGATGCCGCCCGCCAGATCGGTTTCAGGATTTCCAGCACCACCAGAACCGTCACCCCTGCACCCAGCGGCACCACCAGCCATTGCGCATCCAGAGCGCCAAAGCGGAACAACTCCCGCGCCGGGGCCCAGAATACCGTGACCGCCAGCAGCACCGCCACGACCGGCAGCACAAAGGCCAGCGCGCGGTTCGGGCGGGTGATGGCGGTGATGATCGAGGACGAGACGGAGCGATCGACGAAGATCAGCGCCACCACACTCAGCACCAGCGCGTGAAAGGTCAGGGCGCGCACCTGATCGACATCGAATCCGTATCCGGGGGCGAGAAACAGGATCGCAGTCACAACGCCCAGGACCAGAGCCCCTTGCAGCAGGCTCCACACGATCGTCGGTGTGGAAAACAGCGGCTCGGCTACCGGACGGGGCGGACGATCCATCACGCCGTCTTCTTCGCCCTCTGCCTCGAACACCAGTGAACAGACCGGATCGATCACCATCTCCAGAAACGCGATATGCACCGGGCCGAACAGCAGCGGCATACCGAACGCCAGCGGGATCAGCGCAAGACCCGCGATGGGCACATGTACGGCCAGAATGAACGACATGGCCTTGCGCAGGTTGTCATAGATGCGGCGACCAAGGCGCACCGTGGTGACAATGGACCCGAAATCATCGTCCAGCAGCACGATACTTGAGGCTTCCCTGGCCACATCGGTGCCCCGCCCGCCCATAGCCACGCCGATATCGGCGGCCTTTAGCGAAGGCGCGTCATTCACACCGTCGCCTGTCATCGCCACTATAGCGCCGCGTGCCTGCAAGGCCTTGACGATGCGCAGCTTTTGCTCCGGCTGGATACGGGCAAAGACCGCCGCGGTCTTCAGCGCCGTTGCCAGTTCCCCGTCTGACATCGCGGCCAGGGCGGTGCCGTCAATGACGGCGTTCCCGCCGATCCCCGCATCTTCCGCAATCGCCAGCGCTGTGGCCGGATAGTCACCGGTGATCATGATCACCCTGATCCCTGCTGACTTGCACTGTGCAACGGCGGCAGGCACGGACGGACGCAACGGGTCGACCAGTCCAACCAGACCCAGAAAGCGATAGGTGAAATCGTGCTGGTGCGGCGGCAGGTCTTTTCCGTCAAAGCCTGCCTCGGCAACGCCCAGGACACGCAGGCCACGGGCGGCCATTGCGTCCACCGCTTTCAGCATCGCCGCGCGGGCGGGGCCATCAAGATGACACAGATCGGCAATCGCCTCAGGCGCGCCTTTGGCAGCGATCATGTGTGCGCCAGTGCTCCCGACGCGGTCCCAGACCTGCGACATTGCCAGCAGTTCGGGCGACAGAGGGTAGGATCGGATCAGCTTGCGGCCCTTACCCGGTAACGTCTCGTCTGGCCGAAGATCGGCCTTGGCCAGGACATGAAACGCCTTTTCCATGGGATCATAGGGTTCCGGGGCTGACGCCATGACCCCGGCTGCCGCAAGTTCGCGAAACCCATCAGGCACGGGGTCCTTGCCGATGGTGAAGGTCTGGCCATCCGGCAGATGCAGTGCCGCGATGGTCATGCGGTTCTCGGTCAGGGTGCCGGTCTTGTCGGTGCAAAGAACCGATGCCGCCCCCAGGGATTCAATCGCAGACGCCCTACGGGTCAGCACCCGCGCTTTCGAAATTCGCCACGCCCCCATTGCCATGAATACCGCCAGCACCATGGGAAATTCTTCAGGCAGCATTGCCATACCGACGGCAATCCCCGCGAGAACCCCTTCCAGCCAGTCCCCGCGCAGCCCGCCGTATAGTCCTACGACCAGCAAGGCCACCGTGCCGCCGATCAGGGCAAAGGCCAGAACGAGCGTCCGCATCTGGCGTTGCAGATGCGGCGTGCCGGTTTCCAACTGGGTCAGCGATGCGCCGATCTTGCCGATTTCACTTCGCGCACCCGTTGCCATCACTTCGGCCAAGGCCGTGCCGCGCACGATCAGGCTGCCGGAATAGACCAAGGGCTGATCCTCGCCACCCGGTCGGGCAGTGTCGGTGCTTGGCCCCACCGCCTTGCGCACGGGAACGGCCTCACCCGTCAGCAGGGATTCGTCTGCCGACAAGTCTGTCGCCTGTAACAGCCGTGCATCCGCGGGCACGCGGTCGCCTTCGGCCAGGACGATCACATCGCCGCGCACGACGTCCGCCCCTGCAACCCGCAGCCGCGCAGCCCCCCGAACCACCAAAGCGCGCGGGCTGGTCAGATCGCGCAGTGCTTCCAGAACCCGTTCCGTCCGCGCCTCCTGCACCGCCGTGATGCCGATTGACAGGCAGGCAAAGGCCAGCAGGATCAGCGCTTCGGCCCGGCTGCCCAGCAGCAGATAGACGATGCCCCCCGCCAGCAGCAGCGCCAGCATGGGTTCGCGTATGACATTCAACATGATCCGCAGCGGCGAACGGCGCTTGGCATGGGGCAGGGCGTTGGGGCCATCGGCGGCCAGCCGGGACGCCGCCTCAAGCACCGTGAGGCCCCGGACGGGGGCAGGGGCCGGCAACTGATCATCCATGGCTTGTCTCCACCGGGGCGGCCGCTGACAGGAAGGGCCA
>JANPJU010000127.1:0-3174 GCA_031425675.1 Paracoccaceae bacterium
ACGGTCGGGTTGCCCCGGCTGTCCAGAATTTCGCGGGCGTGAATGTCGATGATCGTGCTCATGGGTGGTTCCCTTTGGCCGAATGGGTGCTCTCAGCCGCCCGTTTACCCCGGCCCCGGCCTCAGGGGAAGCCAGTTTCACCGCCGCACCTTGCCCTTCGCCGCCTGCCCATGCACAACTTTGCCCAAAGAGGCGGGCTGAAGATGCGCAAAGACCGGCTGGACGTATTCGGAGGCTCGGTTCTGCTGGGCGTTACCCTTCTGTTGGCCTTCAACCAGATCGTGGTGAAGTTCGTGAATGAAGGCCTGCAGCCGGTGTTCTTCGCCGGTTTGCGGTCGATGCTTGCTGTGGTCTTCGTCTGGGCCTGGCTGCACTACAAAGGCCGCCCGCCGCGCCTGAACCGTGCCGCCCTTGGCCCGGGTCTTTTGATGGGGGTGGTATTTGCCGCCGAGTTCCTGTGCCTTTTCATGGCGCTGGACCTGACGACCGTAGGGCGGACCTCAGTCATTTTCTATTCGATGCCGGTCTGGTTCGCGATTCTGGCGCATTTCGGCCTGGGCGAACGCATCACCCCCACCCGCGCCGCTGGCCTGATGCTGGCCTTCATCGGTGCCGCCTGGGCCATCCTTACCGGCAGCCAGTCCGGTGAGGGCAGCCTTGCAGGCGATCTTTTCGCCCTTGGCGGCGCGCTTGGCTGGGCGGGGACCGCCTTCATCGCCCGTCGCCCCACCATGCGGGCAGAGGGGCCAGAGATGCAGCTTTTCTGGATGGTTCTCGTCTCGGGTCCGATCCTACTTTTGGCCGCGCCGTTCTTCGGCCCGCTGATCCGCGATCTGCAACCCGTGCACATCGGCCTTCTGGTGTTCCAGTCGTCAGTCGTGGTCGCGGGCGGCTTCATCGCGTGGTTGTGGCTGATGTCAGTCTATCCGGCATCCACCGTGGCATCGTTTTCCTTCCTCACCCCGATTCTTGCCCTGACGCTGGGAGCATTAATCTTCGGCGAAACGGTCACTTGGCCGGTTCTCGGCGCAGCCGCTTTGGTGGCGGCGGGCATCGTGCTGATCAACCGGACATCCGGCCAGCGCGGCTGAGGCTGTCACAGGGAATCGCCCAGACCCATTTCGCCAGCTTCGGCCCGTTTGGCAGCCGCGCCCGGCAAACAGGCCAGAAGCCTTGCAAATCCGGCCCTCTTCACAAACTGCGCGAAGTCTGTCCCCAGACCTGTCCACATCCAGCCCGGAAAAGGGATGACAGTTCCGTGACTGCGGCCTTTTGGCGTCAAGCCGGAAAATCCGCATCGCGTGCAAATAAATCCGTTGAATGGCCCGGTCGAATACGACACTTTGACGAAGCGGCCGGGGTCAACACCATATCTAGTGCCGATGAGCGGGACAGGACGACAACAGCGGAAGGCACCGGGCTAACCGGACGAACGCATGTCGTGCGGTCTCAGCGCAGTTCAATTTCGGCCAGTGGCCGCATAAAAAACGGGAGTTCAGGGGCATGAAGATCGAGCGGAAGTTCACCACCGAAGCCACCGGCGCCTACGGGGCGCTGGCCTTCACCACCACGGTTTCTGAAATTCGCAATCCGGACGGCACGGTTGTGTTTCGCAACGATGCGGTCGAGGTGCCCGAAGGGTGGAGCCAAGTCGCCTCGGACGTGCTGGCGCAGAAGTATTTCCGCAAGGCCGGTCTTCCCAGCGCCCTGAAGCGCGTCAAGGAAAAGGGCGTGCCCGAATTCCTGTGGCGCTCCGTCCCCGATGAAGAGGCGCTTGCCAAGCTGCCTGCCGAGGCCCGCAATGTGGGCGAAACCAGCGCCAAGCAGGTCTTCGACCGTCTTGCCGGGGCCTGGACCTATTGGGGCTGGAAGGGTGGCTACTTCACCACCGAAGCCGACGCCTCCGCCTATTTTGACGAGATGCGCTTCATGCTGGCCCGCCAGATGGCCGCGCCGAACAGCCCCCAGTGGTTCAACACCGGCCTGCACTGGGCCTACGGCATCGACGGCCCGAGCCAAGGCCACTTCTACGTCGATCACCAGACTGGCAAGCTGACCAAATCCACCTCTGCCTACGAACACCCCCAGCCCCACGCCTGCTTCATCCAATCGGTCAAGGATGACCTTGTGGGTGACGGCGGCATCATGGACCTCTGGGTGCGTGAGGCGCGGCTGTTCAAATATGGCTCGGGCACCGGCACCAACTTCTCCTCCCTCCGTGGCGAAGGCGAGAAGCTTTCGGGTGGTGGCAAATCCTCCGGCCTGATGGGCTTCCTGAAAATCGGCGACCGTGCAGCCGGCGCGATCAAGTCCGGCGGCACCACCCGCCGCGCGGCCAAGATGGTCATCATCGACATGGACCACCCGGACGTTGAGGACTTCATCAACTGGAAGGTCATCGAGGAACAAAAGGTCGCCAGCCTGGTGGCAGGCTCCAAAATGCACTCCGCCCGGCTGAACGACATCTTCGCCGCGATCAAGGCGTTTGACGGCAGCATGGCCGGTGCGACCGATCCCGCCGCCAACCCTGCGCTGAAGGCCGCGATCAAGGCCGCCAAGAAGGCGATGATCCCCGACACCTACACCAACCGCATCCTGCAATACGCGCGGCAGGGCTTTACGTCGATCGAATTCCCGACCTACGACACCGACTGGGATTCGGAGGCTTATATCTCCGTCTCCGGCCAGAACTCCAACAACTCCGTCCGCGTGACGGATGCCTTCCTGACCGCCGTCAAGAACGACCAACCGTGGGAGCTGATCCGCCGCACCGACGGCAAGGTCGCCAAGACCGTCTCAGCCCGCGAGCTGTGGGACCAGATCGGCCACGCAGCCTGGGCCTGCGCCGACCCCGGCATCCAGTTCCACGACACCGTCAACGCCTGGCACACCTGCCCGGAAGACGGCGCGATCCGCGGCTCCAACCCCTGCTCGGAGTACATGTTCCTCGACGACACCGCCTGCAACCTGGCGTCGATGAACCTGCTGACCTTTTTCCACGACGGCAAGTTCGACGCTGACGCATACGTCCACGCCTCGCGCCTCTGGACCGTCACACTCGAAATCTCGGTGATGATGGCGCAGTTTCCCAGCCAGGAAATTGCGAAACTCAGCTACGACTTCCGCACCCTCGGCCTCGGCTATGCCAACATCGGCGGCCTTTTGATGAACATG
>JANPJU010000128.1:0-65643 GCA_031425675.1 Paracoccaceae bacterium
TGGCAAGTGCCGATCCAGACCACCTCGGCCCATGCCGCCGCGCGCTTTGTCGACATTCCCCGCGCCAACATCGACGCGAAATTCGCCGAAGGCTTCAAAGTCGCCGTGGTTGCAGGCTTCCAGGGCGTCAGCCCCGAGGGCCGGATCACCACACTTGGCCGTGGCGGGTCCGACACCACCGCCGTCGCCTTCGCCGCCGCCTTCGCGGCAGAGCGTTGCGATATCTATACCGATGTCGACGGCGTCTACACCACCGACCCCCGCATCAGCCCGAAGGCCCGAAAGCTCGACAAGATCGCCTTCGAGGAGATGCTGGAACTCGCCTCCCTCGGCGCCAAGGTCCTGCAGACCCGCTCGGTCGAACTGGCGATGCGCTACAAGGTGCGGCTGCGGGTGCTGTCGTCCTTTGAAGACACGGATGAGAACTCTGGAACGCTGGTCTGCGACGAGGATGAAATCATGGAATCGAAAGTTGTGTCCGGCGTCGCCTTCAGCCGGGATGAGGCGAAGATGACCCTGCTGCGTGTCGAAGACCGGCCTGGCGTCGCCGCAGCCATCTTCGGCACGCTGGCCGATGCGGGCGTGAACGTGGACATGATTGTCCAGAATATTAGTGAGTTGGACAAACCGTCCGACAAGCGCGCCTATACCGACATGACCTTCAGCCTACCCACCAACCAGGTCGATCGCGCCAAGAAAGCCATCGACGACGCGACCGGTGCCGACAAGTTCGCCTTTTCCGAACTGGTGACGGACAGCGGCGTGGCGAAGGTTTCGGTCGTCGGGATCGGCATGCGGTCACAGGTCGGCGTCGCAGCCCGCATGTTCGCAGCCCTCGCGGCGGAGAACGTGAACATCAAGGTGATCACCACCTCCGAAATCAAGATCTCGGTGCTGATCGACCGCAAATACATGGAGCTTGCGGTGCAGGCGCTGCATGACACGTTCGAGTTGGAGAAGGCGTAAGGTCTGGCGGACTTACCCGACAGAGACCTTACCCAGACCTATGATCTCGCACGCGACGGCATCGGCCAGCGGGTTTGACATGTAGGTGCGGGAAACCCGAAGTTGCGCTGGCGTCAGCCAACCTTCGGGCCGCCATTTGTTCGCCAAGATCAGGGGCAAACGCTCGCCCGGTTGTCCGCACGCTTCGTCTTCGAGGATGACGTCCATGACCGCCTGCGGCATGTTCGCCAGCGCATCCAAGGCCAGGTTTACGATCCGAACGGCCACGACATCAGACCGGATCGCTTCTTCCGTTAGACACTCGTTCCACACAAGGATCGGCAGCGCTGAATCCCTCCAAGCGCCGGTCGCGTCTTGTAGGCCCAGATCCTTGAAAACGCTGTCGAAGTCTTTAGGGAATAGGTCCGGATAGGCGGCCATGCGGATTGGCGTGGAATATCATCAACATGGTCGACGGCGATGATGGCTGCCTCGATCGCGTCTTCCAGAAGGAGCAGGTCCTCGGCCGGGATCATCGCGACCACAGCCACGCGCTCAGCCTTGGGGACAAGCGCCTCAAAGCCCGTAACAGTCCGACGCGCCAGATGCAGGGTGCTGATAAGCCAGGTTGCAGCTTCACCCTGACTCATGAAATTGTGCCGGAACACGCCCCCGTCGGGCCTGATCCGGTTCTCAAGGCGCGTCAAGACAGCCTCAGCAAGCCGCAGGAGAACGGATTGGCGCATGGCCTCATTGATCCGATCCGACAGCATTTCGACCTCACACATCTGCATGACTGTTTCGCCCTGATGGTGCTAGATGTGAGGACGGCCTCGTTGCAGGTCAATCCTCGAGCTAGATTCGCGCAGTATGGTCGCCCGCGCGACCTCGCATCGGCATGCCCCTTCCCCACTGCCGGTTGCATCGCCTATAAAAGGGGAAGGATCAGAAGGACCGATGATGCCCGAACGCAGCGAAAGCGACAGTCGAAAACTTCTTCGCCGGTTGCGCGACAGCCTTGCCGTACCCGGCAAGGGGCAGGACCGGCTTGACCAGATCACCCATCTGATCGCGGACAGCATGGGGACCGAAGTTTGCTCTATCTACCTGTTCCGTGATCCCGAAACGCTGGAGTTGTGCGCGACCGAAGGGCTGAAGCCCGAGGCCGTCCACAAGACCCGGATGAAGCTGGGCGAAGGTCTGGTGGGCCGCGTCGCCCGCAACGGCCAGCCGATCAACACCGCCGATGCGCCGGGCGAAAAGGGCTTTCGCTACATGCCGGAAACGGGGGAGGAGCTGTTTTCCTCCTTCCTTGGTGTGCCAATTCAGCGGGTTGGTGAAAAGCTGGGCGTGCTGGTCGTTCAGTCCAAGACCGCCCGGCAGTTTTCCGAAGATGAGATTTACGCCCTCGACGTGGTCGCCATGGTTCTGGCCGAAATGACCGAACTTGGCGCCTTCACCAGTGACGAAGGCGGCATGCGTGCGCTGCACAAGCAGCCGGTAATGCTGCGCGGCACCTCTGGTCAGGAAGGCGCGGCTGAGGGGCGGGTCTGGCTGCACGAACCCCGCGTCGTGATCACCAACCCGGTAGCTGACGACCCGCTGACCGAGATTGACCGCATCCGCGACGCGGTGGGCCAGTTGCGCGTGTCGGTCGATGACCTGCTGTCTGCCGAAAGCCTGGACAAGGACCAGAAGGCGGTGTTGGAGGCGTATCGGATGTTCGCCCATTCCCGCGGCTGGCTGCGCCGGATGGAGGAAGACATCATGCGCGGCCTTTCTGCCGAAGCCGCTGTGGAAAAAGAACAATCCGCCACACGCAACCGGCTGGAACAGGTGCCGGACGCCTACCTGCGCGAACGGCTATCGGACCTTGATGACCTGTCCAACCGCCTGCTTCGCATCCTGACCGGTCAAGGCCGCGACACCGGGGCGGAAATGCCGGAAAACCCGGTCCTCGTGGCCCGCAACATTGGCCCGGCCGAACTGCTGGAATACGGTCGCAAGCTGAAAGGAGTGGTGCTTGACGAAGGCAGCGTCGGCTCTCATGCCGCCGTCGTCGCCCGCGCGCTGGCCATCCCTTTGGTCATCAACACCGACCGCATTACCGCCGAGGCGCTGAACGGCGATGCCATCCTTGTCGACGGCGACCAGGGCATCGTCCACCTGCGCCCCGAAGAAACCGTTGCTCGCGCTTTCCGCGACAAGATCGCCATGCAGGCCAAGGCGCAAGAGCGGTATGCGTCCTTGCGCGGTCTGCCCGCCACGGCCACTTGCGGCACAACCATCGCGCTGCATATGAACGCAGGGCTCATGGCCGACCTGCCCAGCCTTGAAGGCTCTGGCGCCGAAGGGGTGGGGCTGTTCCGGACCGAACTGCAATTCCTTGTCCGCTCCAAGATGCCGCAACGGGCAGAGCTTGCCCGCCTCTACGCCCGCGTGATGGACGCCGCTGCGGGCCGCCGCGTCGCCTTCCGCACCCTTGACATCGGGTCTGACAAGGTCCTGCCCTACATGAAGCCGCAGGATGAGCCCAACCCCGCAATGGGCTGGCGCGCGGTCCGCGTCGGCCTTGACAAGCCCGGCGTGCTGCGGATGCAAATCCAGGCCCTGATCCGCGCGGCCAATGGCCGGCCACTGACCATCATGTTTCCCCTCATCACCGAGATGAGCGAATTTCAGGCTGCCCGAAGCCACGCCCTGCGTGAGCTGCACCGCGAGAAGTCGCTTGGCCACCCGGTGCCCGAGCGGGTGGAAATCGGCGCGATGTTGGAAACGCCATCGCTGGCCTTCGCGCCAAGATCCTTTTTCGAACTGACCGATTTCATATCTGTTGGCGGCAATGACCTGAAACAGTTCTTCTTCGCCGCTGACCGCGAAAATGAACTGGTCCGCCGCCGCTATGACACGCTGAACCTGTCGTTCCTTGGGTTTCTGGAACAGATCGTCGCCCGCTGCGCCGAGACGGAGACCCCCCTGTCTTTCTGCGGCGAGGACGCCGGCCGCCCGATCGAGGCGTTGGCGCTGGCCGCGATCGGGTTCAGGTCGCTGTCGATGCGCCCGGCTTCGGTTGGGCCGGTCAAGGCGCTTCTGCGGCGCGTAAACCTGAATGAAGCACGGGCGGTGATCGACCGCGCCCGCGCGGAAGGGGCGGAAACCGCGCGGCCCCTGCTGATGGACTGGCTGTCCACGCAGACCGACTGACCGGGGGGCCACCGGAATCCTCGAAAATTCCGGACCGGAGCCTTCAAAGGCTCCGATACGATTTCCTAGAAGAAATCGTGCGCCACGTCACTGGAAAAGCCCGGCAAACTGCCGCCGCAGATCGGCCTTCTGCACCTTGCCCATCGCATTGCGTGGCAGGTCATCCAGCACCACCACGCGCTTTGGGATCTTGAAGCCCGCCAGACGCTCGCGCAGGCCGACGCGGACCGCTTCGGGGTCAGTTGCGCCAACCACGCAGGCCACAACCGCCTCACCGAAATCGGGATGCGGCACGCCGATCACGGCCGAGGCGACGACCCCCGGCAGATCATCCAGTGCGGCCTCAACCTCGGCCGGATACACGTTCAGCCCGCCAGTGATCACCAGATCCTTCGCCCGTCCAAGGATCGACAGATAACCGTCCGCATCGAATGCCCCAAGGTCGCCGGTCATGAACCAGCCCTCCCGAAACTCCTGCGCGGTTTGCTGTGGCATCCGCCAATAGCCGCCAAAGACATTCGGGCCCTTGACCTCGATCGCGCCCGCCTCGCCCACCGGCACCTCGCCCTGCGGCCCGGTGATCCGCACCGACACCCCCGGCAAGGGCAGACCCACCGTCCCCGCCCGCCGGTCACCTTCGTAGGGGTTCGACGTGATCATGTTGGTTTCCGTCATCCCATAGCGTTCCAGGATCGCCTGCCCCGTCCGGTCGCGCCATGCGGCATGGGTGGCCGGGGAAAGGGGGGCCGATCCGCTGATGAACAGCCGGATGTTCGCGCAGGTTGCGCAGGTGAGGCGCGCATCGGCCAGAAGGCGGGAGTAGAACGTCGGTACGCCCATCATCACCGTTGCGCCGGGCAGCGAGGCGAGCACGGCATCGGGGGCAAAGCTGCGGTGAAAGATTATCGACGCGCCGGAATACAGCACGCAGTTCGTCGCCACGAACAGCCCGTGCGTATGAAACACCGGCAGCACATGCAGCAGCACATCGCTGTCGGTGAACCGCCACAGCGCAACCAGCGCCTCGGCATTGGAGGCAAGGTTTTCACGGCTGAGGCAAACCCCCTTTGATCGCCCCGTGGTGCCCGAGGTGTACAGGATCGCTGCAAGGTCATCTGGGTCAGGGATGGGGTCGGCAAAGCTGGCCGGCTCTTCAGACGAAAAATAAAGGAAGGCGTCCAAGCCAATGACCTTGCGGCACTTATCGGCAAGCAGACAGGTACGTCCGGCTTCAACCACAGCCAGCGCGGGGTCAGCGTCAGTCAGGAAATGCAGCGTTTCGGCGACGGTATAGCCAGGGTTGACCGGCAGGAATACCACCCCGGCCCGCAGGCAGGCCAGATACAGGGTCAGCACGGCCTCGCACTTTTCCACCTGGCACAAAAGCCGGTTGCCCTTGACCAGACCAAGCCGCCCCAGCGCATTGGCCATCCGCCCGGTGTCGGCCAGAAGATCGCCGTAAGTGAGGGGCTTGTCCCCCTGCACCCACACACGCCGCGGCGTCGCAGCGCCAGCTTTCAGCTTTGCAATGACATCCACGCTCATGCCGCCTCCCGCGTCCAACCCTGGCCTTGGGCAGCATTTATCCGCAGCGTGGGGCGGGCTGCAACCTTAGGCTTGGGTAATCTTTGGCGGCGTGACAGCCTTGGCAAAGGCCGTCAGCACAGGCTCGGCGCCGTGAATCTCGGCCAAGCGCAATAGCGCAAAGCGGATGCGGGCAATCTCTCGGTAATAGCTGAGAAACGCTGCGTTCAGGGTGGCACCGGTCACTGCACCCAGGACCGGCACGGCTTGCGCCGCCAGCTTCTGGCCCAGCACCGCCGCCAACCTTGGCGCGACCGTTGCAATCAGGTTCTGCACCGCCGCCCCGGTCACGGTCAGGCGCGCCGTCAGAAACGAGGTGTTCACCCCGTCATCGGCCGAAAGTGGACTGCCCGCGCCAAAGACCCGCAAACATTCTGCTTTCACCCAAGGCTCATCGGGGTTCAGACCCACCTCCACCGCCGCTGCACGGATCGTGTTCAGGATCAGCGTCACCGTCACCGGCAGTTCAGCAAGCGAAGTGGCGATGCCCCCCGCACCACCCGCAGCCCCCGAAGCCATGACCGCAATCATCGGACCGCGTTGGCCCAGATCCGGCGCACGGCCTGCAAGGCCATAGGACGCCTCAAGCGCGCGGGCCACGGTCCGCTCCATCTGATCGCGCATCGAAGCGGGGATCAGCAACATCTGGCTTTCCAGTGATCCGCCAAGTCTGGTGACCAACCGCATCAGTGGCCCGTTGGCCCGGCGATAGCGGATCGCCAGCGCCATGATGGCATCGCCGGGTTCATCGGAAAGGGCAAGCAAGGGCATGATCTGGTCCATCTGACGAATATGGCCCCGCTGCGCCCTTGCGCAATGGGTTCACGTCGCTTTCGTGACCAGGCCTGCCACGCCGGCCCAGGCGCCGACCTTCAACTCCAGCCCCAGCACCCGGTCGGGGTTGGTGGGCGGTGGCATCTCCACCCCCATCAGTTTGCGAAACCCGAAACGGCCGTAATAGGGCGCGTCGCCCACCAGCAGCACCCTTTCCCAGCCAAGCCGGCGCGCCTCGGCCAGGCTTTCGGTGATCAACAGCGCCCCCAGCCCTTCGCCCTGCCGGGTCGGGTGCACGGCGATGGGGCCAAGCAAAAGGACATCTTCCTCGCCGATCAAAGCGGGCCAATAGCGGATCACGGCGGCCAGCGTGCCGTCATCATCCCGCAAGGTCAGGCACAAGGGCGCGACCGTCGGCACTCCGTCGCGCAAGCGGTAGGACGACAGTGCCGTGCGTCCCGGTGCAAAGCACAGGTCGTACAGCGCTTCAACCTCCCACCAGTCGGCCTCGGTCTCTTCTTCCAGCCGGTACACGCCTGCCCGCCCCCGATTCTGCTTGAAAGGGGCCGTAACATGGCACCATGTCAGGATCAAATCGTGAAAGGCCCCCAGATGTTTTACCGCCCCGCCGATGGCCACGGCCTGCCGCACAGCCCGTTTTCCGCCATCGTCTCGCCCCGACCGATTGGCTGGATCTCCACGCGCAGCGGCATGGGCGACAACCTTGCTCCCTACTCGTTCTTCAATGCCGTCGGCTACCGCCCGCCGCAGGTCATGTTCGCCGGTGATCTGCGCGACAGCATGGCCAACGCGGTGGAAAGCGGGGTGTTTGCGGTCAATGTCGTGCAAGCCTCGGCGCTGCAGGCGATGAACGCCACGTCGGCCCGCCTGCCCCGTGGCACGGATGAGTTTACTTTGGCCGGCGTTCCCAAGGCGGAATGTCTTGCGATCGACTGCCCGCGCGTGGCAGATGCGCCTGCCACGCTGGAATGTCGGGTGATCAAGATGGTCGATCTGCTGGGCGAAGAACGGATGGTGCTGGGAGAGGTGGTTGGCATCCACCTGCGCGATGATTGCCTCGTGGATGGCCGGTTCGATGTCACCCGCTACCGGCCCGCAGCGCGTCTGGGCTACAGCGACTATACCTTCGTTACAGACCTGACGGCTCTGCGCAGGCCGTGACCAACTCTGCCGGTACCCGGGTCAGCCGGGCACAGCCCTCTCGGCAGGTCCCAGACCGGCTGCGGTGACCAGCGTCCCCACGAGAACCCCGGCGGCGGCGTCGAACACGCCCGAGGCCGGGGCTTCAGTGATCAACAGATCAACCGAACCGGCGCAAAGTTCGGCCAGTAACACCGCAAATTCCCGCGCTGCGGCCTTGCCCAGCTGTTTTTTCTGAAACGTGATCACCCGCTGCTTTCGGCCCGGCAGATCAACGGTCGTCGCCATCACGCAGCCATTTGCCATCGTGATTCGCATCGACCGCTCTCGCCCGGCGATCATCACGGCGCAGGTGTCGCGCACAACGCTCAATCGCTGCAGGATCAAGGCGTGCCGTGTTGCGACCGGGGCGTCGCCCGGAAGATGTTCAACCCCGAACCGGCGCAGCAGCGCAGCAGACAGAATCGCGGCTTCAGCGTCGGAGGCCGTACAGGTTTCTGACGCGTCGGGCATTGGCAGCGCGCGGGACGCATGCGCGGGGCTTTCTTCGCCTTGGTCGGGCAGATGAAACACAGTGCGGCCTTCGGCAAACCCTTGCAAAATAAGTACATTCGCGCCACCGATCTGTGCAGCCGTAGCACCTTCCGACTGGTGGGCTTCTGGTCGCACCTGCGCCACTTCAGCCGGCCCGCCGACAAGAGTGGCGGTTCTGAAACGCTGAAGCATGTCTTTCATATTCACGGGCGTAATCCTTCTGGAAGGTGGCTTGCCGCAATTCATTGCGGCCACGGTCACTCGCACCAAACGCAGACGGCGGCAGCGTTGCCCTGTTCCGTCACAACACCACAGATACGCAAATACAGGTCTTGGTTGAGTGGACCTTCCCGATCAGGCGCAAGTGAGGGGATATTGCGGCGAAACCGTGATGACGGACCGCACTGCAAAGGGTCACGAAGGGCAGGCAGGGACTGGGCATCTTGTCGCGCCCAAGGGTGGCCATTGCCAAAAGATCAACACGGAATCAGGTTGTGCGCCATCAAGGACGCCGCGCAAATCCATGAAATCGTTTGGCTACTTTCAGTTTCAGGCTGGGCATCAAAGATGGCACGGGCATGGCCCGGCGAAGGGGGTCGTTCAGCGCGTCGCGGGTGGTCGCGTGAATGGTCAGCGTGGCCTCATGCCCAACATCATGGCCGCGGCAAGGCAGCTGACACAGTTGGGATTCCGGAAGGTCATCCGGCCATGGCCGTTGGTCGGCTACGGCAACTTGCGTCGGTCGTCAGGTCCACAGCTCAATGCCCCGGTCGATCAGCGCCTCTCTATGCGCCTTTTGAAGCTTTCCATCGCTGATGATCAGGTCGATCTGGCCAGTGTCGCACACGGTGTGGGCCGCCTGACGCCCGAATTTCGTGGCATCCGCCAGCACAGTCACGGACCGGGCGTTGCGGACCATGGCGCGGGCAATCTCGGCCTCGGCAAAGCTTGCGTCCATCGCCCCGATGGCCGTATCGATGGCCGACACCGTCAGCACGGCGCGGTCGGCGCGAAAGGTCTGCAATTGCTGAACCGCCGTGCTGCCGGTGGTCTGGGAACTGTCCGCGCCAAACAATCCGCCAACGAGGTGAATGGTGGAATCGGAGCGGCCCAAACGCTCGGCCAGACGGCAGGAGTTCGTAATGATCGTCAGTCCGGGGATGGCGGCCAGCGCGTCGGCAGCGGCAAGCGTGGTTGACCCGGTGTCGATGAAAATCGTCTCGCCCGGCGCGATGGCGCGACCGAGGGTTCGGCCGATGATAGCCTTGGCCTCGATCTCGGTGCCAAGGCGCGCGTCAAGGCTGGGCTCGCTGATCAGGAACGGCCTGCGCGCCCCGCCATGCACCTTTTGCACCAGCCCCCGTTCGGCAAGTGTGCCAAGGTCACGGCGGATCGTTTCGGCTGAAACGTCAAAGCGCGCGGCCAGCATGTCCACCGACACTTCCCCGTCCTGCCGGATGATCGCCTCGACCTGCGCCTGTCGTTCGTGCGGTTTCATGTATTCCCCACTTTCAGCCAACCGTGCAGGCAGACCAGCTTAACAGATTTTCTGACCAGATGGGGATATGCACCAACCGGTCCATCCTGAAGGATCCTTGGCCCGCCCCGCGCGCGGCACTTTTACTGACCACTGGCAGGTCAGCTTGACGGGAATGTCCAAATAGTCAACGTTTGAGGATAACCTCCGCAACAGCATGGGGAATTGCCGTGCCCGACAGCCTGCCAAACCATGATGTGGCGGTCATCGGGGCCGGGGTGGTGGGGGCGGCCCTCGCAAGGGCTTTCACTTTGGCGGGCGCAAAGGTGGTGGTGCTGGAAAAGGCGGCGGATGTGTTGGACGGGGCGTCCAAGGGCAACTCTGCCATCCTGCACACCGGGTTCGACGCGCCCGAAGGATCGGTCGAACTGGCCTGCATCCGCGATGGCTATGCGCTTTATCATGACATTCACGAACGGCTTGGCCTGCCGGTCATCCGCGCGGGCGCGATGGTGCTGGCCTGGTCCGAGGCGGAGGTTGCCGAACTGCCCGCGCTGATGGCACAAGCGCTGGGCAATGGCGTGACGGATATAGAGGCGGTGACAGGGCAACAGGCGTTGCGGCTGGAACCCCAGCTTTCGGCCCGCGTGCTGGGCGGCTTCCGCGTGGCCGGGGAGCACCTGATTGACCCCTGGTCGGCAGCCCACGGCTATCTTCTGCAGGCGCTCGAGAACGGCGCCACATTGATGCGCCAGGCCGAGGTTCTGGCCGCAAGGCGGTCAGGCGGGGTCTGGCATCTGGCCACCACGGCGGGCGCAGTGCAGGCGCGGTTGGTCATCAACGCGGCAGGTCTTTGGGGGGATGAGGTGGACCGCCGCGTGACCGGCGAAAGCTGGTTCACCATCAAGCCCCGCAAAGGCCAGTTCGTGGTCTACGACAAGACCGCGGCCAGCCTTCTCGGCCATATTCTGTTGCCCGTTCCGACCAAGGTGACAAAGGGCATTGTCGTCTGCCGCACCGCCTATGGCAACCTTCTGGTTGGCCCCACGGCCGAAGAACAGGACGACCGCGAACACGCCACCGTTGACCGTCCCACGTTGCAGGCCCTGATGCGGCGCGGCGAGGAAATCCTGCCCGCTTTGGCTGGTCATGAGGTAACAGCGGTTTACGCAGGCCTTCGCCCCGCGACAGAAGAAAAGGAATACCGCATCCGCACCGATCTGGCCGACGACTACATCTGTGTCGGCGGCATCCGCTCTACCGGTCTGTCGGCAGCCCTTGGAATTGCCGCACATGTGGTGCGGCTGGCGGCGCGCAACTGGGTGCCACTGGCAGACCCGATCTGGCCCAAGATGCCCTCCCTGACCGACGACGCCCCACGCGACTGGCAAAAGCCCGACCATGGCGGCATCCTGTGCCATTGTGAGCTTGTCACACGGCGTGAGGTGGAGGCGGCGCTGACCGGTCCGCTGGCGGCGGGCAGCCTTGGCGGTCTGAAACGCCGGACACGCGTGACGATGGGGCGGTGCCAGGGTTTCTATTGCTCTGCTGCCTTGGCGACAATCACCGAAGGCCGTCTGGCGCAGCCGATGCTGGGGGGCAGCGATGGCGCCGAGTGACGTCATCGTTGTCGGCGCTGGGCCCGCGGGCCTTTCGGCAGCCACCGCGCTTGCCCGTCTTGGCGTCACCGTTACCGTCCTTGACCGTGAGGACGCGGCCGGCGGCATCCCCCGCCATTGCAACCACCCGCCCTACGGCCTGCGTGAATTTCACCGACTGATGCGCGGCCCCGATTACGCCAGACGGCTGGTGGACGAAGCACTGGCGGCAGGCGTCACAATCCGCACTCAGACCACCGTAACAGCCCTCCTCCCCGGTGGGATAGTGGATGTCACCAGCCCGTCCGGGATGCAGATGCTGAGCGCCCGCGCCGTCCTTCTGGCGACAGGCGTGCGCGAAACCAGCCGTGCCGCACGCCTGATCGGCGGGGAAAAGCCGGGGGGTGTCCTGTCGACGGGCGCGCTTCAGGGGATCGTGCACCTGAATGGCCAGCGCCCGTTTCGACGCCCGGTGATCCTGGGGACGGAACTTGTCGCGTTCTCGGCACTTCTGACCTGTCGCCATGCCGGGATCACCCCGGTTGCGATGATAGAACCAGCGACCCGGATCACCGCCCGCAGCCCCGCCGTCTGGCTGGCGCGCGCCCTTGGAGTGCCGGTGCTGCTGGGCACCTCGGTCGATGCGATCCGTGGGCGGACGCGGGTTGAGGGGGTTCGGCTAAACCGTCCCGACGGAGCCGAGGAGATGGCCACCGATGGTGTCATCGTCTCAGGCGGCTTCAGGCCCGAAGCCACGCTTTTGCGCAGCAGTCATCTGGAGGTGGACCCCGGCAGCGGCGGCCCGGTGATCGATGTCTGGGGACGGTTGTCGGACCCGGCCTATTTCGCTGCCGGAAATCTGCTCCGCGGGGTGGAAACTGCCGGCTGGTGTTGGGCCGAAGGCCGCCGCGCGGCACTTGCGATCCATGCCGCCTTGCAAGACCGCCTGCCCACCCCGGGTGGAGCGCGGCTGCGCGTGGCATCATCCGCCGTGCGGCTGGCGTTGCCGCAGGTTCTGCCCCTGACACCCGCCAGCGACAGCGGGGCGGCAGGCCGGCTGCAACTGCGGTTGACCCGCGCCGCCAAGGGCCGCCTGCATCTGATGCAGGACGGGGTCAGCCTTCTGACCCGCCGGATCGAAAACCTGCCCGAACGGCGGATCACCCTGCCTTTGCCAAAGCTGCGCAGCACATCCGACATCACCCTGACGCTGGAAGAACGGTGAGGATCGTTGCCATCGACCAGGGAACGACCAGCACCCGCGCGCTGATGCTTGGGGTGGATGGCCGGTTGGAGCCGATCCTGTCCCTGCCGCACGCCCAGTCCACCCCGGCCCCCAACCATGTGGAACAGGACGCCGAGGACCTGCTGGCCAACGTCCAGCGCTGCCTTGTGGCTTCGGGTGCCGACGTGGTCGGGTTGTCAAACCAGGGCGAAAGCTGCCTTGCTTGGGACGCGCGTGACGGGCGGCCGGTCAGCCCGGTGATCTCATGGCAGGATGACCGCACCGCCGGTGTCGTTTCCGCGCTGGCGCAAGGTGGGGCCGCGGCGATGGTGCTTGACCGTGCAGGCCTGCCGCTTGATGCCTACTTCTCTGCCTCAAAACTGGGCTGGATCGTCCAGCATCTGCCCGACGCGGCAAACCTTGCCCGGCGGGGCCACCTGCGGTTGGGCACTACCGATGCGTTCTTTCGTGACCGGCTGACCGGGCGGTTCGAAACGGACGTGGCCACCGCCTCGCGCACCTCGCTGATGGGCCTTGCTACCGGCGAATGGGACGCCGACCTGTGTCAGCTTTTCGGTGTGCCGATCCAGGCCCTGCCCCGGATAACCCCCACATCGGGCAATCTGGGCACGCTGCCCGGGGGGGCGCGGCTGGCGGCGTCGATCGTCGATCAACAAGCGGCGCTGTACGGCCATGGCTGCCGCGCGCCAGGGGAAACGAAGATCACCTTCGGCACCGGGGCTTTCGCGCAATGCGTGATGGGGCATTTGGTCCGCCCCGGCGCGGCTGGCGTGCTGCCGACCGTGGCGTGGCAGGATGGCGACGACCCGGTGACCTATGCGCTGGACGGTGGGGTCTATGCCGCAGCCTCGGCCGTGAACTGGGCCAAAGGGCTGGGGCTTTTTACCGATTACGCAAAGATTGCCACGTTTGAAGGCGCGGCGATCGACCGGGGTCTGGCCTTTGTCCCGGCGCTTGTCGGCCTTGGCGCGCCACACTGGAATCGCGCCGCGCGGGGGGCCTGGCTTGGGCTTGGCCTTGGCGACGGCAAGGCTGATCTGATGCAGGCGCTGCTGGAGGGCATCGCCTTTCGCAGCGCCGAGGTGCTGGCGGCAATGGAACGCGTGCAGCCAGTGGTGGGGCGGATTTCGGTGGATGGCGGGCTGTCGCGGAACCCCTACTTCACCCGCTTTCTGGCTGACACGCTGGGTCGCGATCTTTTCCTGTCCGACGAGGCTGAACTGACCGCCGCAGGCTTGGCCAAAATGGCCGCGAAGGCGGTGGGGGTCTCGGTCCCCGACGTCCGGTCTGGCCGGATCATCGCCTGCCAATCAGCCCAAGGTGCACCCCGAATGGCCGCTTTCGCAGCCGCAAGACAGGCCGTCGAAGGCTACGCGTCCGCCCGTTCCACCGGGGTTTGACCCCGGGCCAGCGCGGCCGCGCGGATGGCGCTTAGGCTGGCGCGTGGCGTCAGCGCCTCGGCCGAGATGGCAAGATCAAGCACCGCCCCGGTGGGCGAGGCGCAGGCACGGGCAAAGGCTGCGGGGAAGTCTTGCGTGACATCCACCCGCTCGGCGTGAAAACCGTAGGCCTTCGCCAGCGCCACGAAATCGGGGTTGACCATGTCGGTTCCTGAGACCCGCGCGGGGTATTCGCGTTCCTGATGCGCGCGGATCGTGCCGTAAGTGCCATTGTTCAGGATCAGGATCACCGGTTGCGCCCCGGCCTGCGCTGCGGTGGCCAGTTCCTGCATGGTCATCTGGAAATCGCCATCCCCCGCAAAGCAGACGACCAGCCGTTCCGGATGCGCCACCTTGGCCGCAATCGCCGCGGGAACGCCATAGCCCATCGCGCCCGACTGCGGTGCCAAAAGCCGCCCAAGCGGGCCATATTGCAGGAACTTGTTCGGCCAGACCGCAAAATTCCCCGCCCCGTTTGTCACAATGGCATCGTCCGGCAGCACAGTGCGCAGATGGGCCGTGCAGACCCCCATATCGACGGGTGAGGGCAATGGGCCAAGCTTCAGCGACGCCAGATATTCGGCCCGCGCTGTCGCCCGCCAGTCGGCCCAGGCCCCCTGCACCGGGCGCAAAGCCAAGGCAAAGGCATTCGGCCCGGCCTGCAGCCCCAGCGTGGGTCGGTAGATCTTGCCCAGCTCGGCGTCCGAGGGGTGGACATGGATCAGCGTCTGCCGTGGTGTCGGCACCTGCAACAACGTATAGCCATCCGTCGTCATCTCGCCAAAGCGCAGGTTGACGGCCAGGATCACATCCGCCTCCCGCATCAGGCGTTTGACATGCGGGGGCATGCCCACCCCCGCCTCACCGGCATAGACGGGAAGGTGGTTGTCAAACTGGTCCTGATAGCGGAAGGCGGCAAGCGTGGGGATGTCGGAGGCAACGGCAAAAGCCTGCAGGGCCGCGCGTCCGTCCGGGGTCCAGTTGCAGCCGCCCAGCATCAAAAGCGGGCGCCTTGCGGTGGTCAGAAGTGCCAGCGCCTCATCCAGCCCGGCCGTCGTGGGGGCGGGTTCGGCAATGCGCAGCGGTGCGGTCAGGGGGGCTGCGTCCGAAAGGCTGGTCAGCATATCCTCGGGCAGGGCCATTACCACGGGGCCGGGGCGACCGGTCAGCGCCACGGTCCAGGCGCGCGACAAAAGCTCGGGGATGCGGTCCACCTGGTCAACCTCGACTACCCACTTCGCCATGGTGCCAAAGACCGCGCGGTAATCGAGTTCCTGAAACGCCTCACGCCCGCGCATGTCAGTGCCAACTTGCCCCACGAACAGGATCATCGGCGCGGAATCCTGCATGGCGGTGTGGACACCAATGGCGGCGTTGGTGGCACCGGGCCCGCGGGTGACCATGCACAAACCGGGACCTCCGGTCAGCTTGCCCCAGGCGGCGGCCATGAAGGCGGCCCCGCCTTCCTGACGACACAGGACATAGTCCAGCCGTCCGCGCGTGTCATGCAAGGCGTCAAGCACGGCAAGATAGCTTTCCCCCGGCACACCGAAGGCCTTGGTTGCGCCAAGGCCCAGCAGGCTTTGCACCAGGATCTGACCACCGTTTCGCTGCATAACGTTTCCCTGCCCTGCCCCGGCCCTGTGCCAGGTGTCCGCAAACTGCACCGCTTTGCAGGAAACTGGAAGGGCACGGGCCGAAGGGCCGGTGCCAGGCTTAGGGGTTTGTCGCCCCCTCAACCGGAGCAGGGGCTGGAGCCGGGGCCGGGGTCACCTCTGGGGCTGGCGGTGCGGCAGCAGCAGCGGCGCCCATCTCGTCGATCTGGGCCTGCAAGGCGGCTACCCGATCCGTCAGACTGGCAGTTTCGGCGGCGGCACTGGCAAGTTGATCGGTCAGCGCGGTCTTTTCCGCCTCAAGCCCCGCGACCTGATCGGTCAGCGCGGACTTCTCCGCCTCAAGTGCTGCGACCTGATCTGTCAGGGCGGTCAGGGTGGCGATTTCCGTTTCGGCGGCGGCAGCGGCGGCCTCGGTCGCGGCGGTAGTGCTGTCGGTCAGACCTTGCAGGCGTGCCACCTCGGCGGTGAGGGTGGCCTTCTCCGCCTCAAGGGCGGTAACGGCGGCGGTGCTGGCGACAAGGTCGGTTTGCAGAACGTTGCCCTGCTGGCTGCTTTGGTAGGAAAAAAAGCCCAGGATGGCGACTGCGGCCACCAGGATGCCAAGGATCAGGTTTCGCATCGTCGCCCCCAAGATTGCCTGTGTTCGGCGGCAAGATCATCACAACGCCATGCATCGCACAACCCATTATGGCTGCCCGGACGCTGCCAGCCGCGCAGCAAAGCCCGCACACGACGCGCAAGACCGTCGCTGCCTGCGCGGGGCGCACGGTCCATGACGCACCATATTGGCGGTTTGACGTCGCAACCAATCGGCGCCCGGCGCGTTAGACGGCGTCAGGCACGCCACCCCGCCCGATCGCCGCTGACTTTGCAAGGAAATCGGGATGTCACGCTCATTGATTGCCACACTCTGCCGCATCAACCGGCTGATGCGCCCGCCAAAGACCGGCAAAACCATCCGCGCCATGCAGGCGGCTCTTACAGGCACAAAGCCAAAGACGCGCAAGCCCAGAAAGACCGCCGGGACCAAGGCGGGAACGGCGCTTGGCGTTGTCTTGCAGCAACTGAAGCTGTTGCAAGCCCTGCAGCCGGCCGCGCCAGAGACAAGGCCAGCCCGCAAGGCACCTGCCGTTCCCGAAGGTGCGCGGTTCGTGACCGATAGCTACCGGTCGGCCAGCGGATCACGCGACTACAGGCTTTACGTGCCAGCAAGCGGGACGAAGCGACCACAGGGCCTGATCCTGATGCTCCACGGCTGCAACCAGACCCCGGATGACTTTGCCGCCGGCACCCACATGAACACCCTTGCGGAAAAGCATGGCCTTGTCATCGTCTACCCAGCGCAGACCAGCCGGCACAACGCAGCCGCCTGCTGGAACTGGTTCAAACCTGACCACCAAGCGCGCGGCAAGGGTGAACCTGCGCTGTTGGCCTCCCTCACGCGCAAACTGGTGCGTGAGCATGGGATAAGCCGCGACGCGGTCTTTGTGGCGGGGCTTTCGGCCGGGGGGGCGATGGCAGCGATCCTGGCTGATGTCTATCCAGACGTCTTTTCTGCCGCGGGAATTCATTCGGGCCTTGCGCGCGGGGCCGCAGGGGATGTGCTGTCGGCGCTTGCGGTCATGCGCAACGGCGGGAGAGCGCCCACTGATCTTGGGGAACCACAGCAGGTCGCGCCTGCACGCAGGATCATCTTTCATGGCGACAACGACAGCACCGTTCACCCGGCGAATGCAACGGCGATCGTTGTGGCGGCCCTTGGCACGCCGGCCACAGCCGCGAAGGTGACGCGAAGCTCGTCCCAAGGGCGCAGCTATTGCCGGAGCGACTATGCCGGGCCTGACGGCGCAATCATGCTTGAGCTTTGGATGCTGGAAGGCGGCGGGCACGCCTGGTCCGGCGGGCGTGCGGCCGGCAGCTATACTGACCGAAGCGGGCCAGATGCCTCATCCCAGATGGTCCGGTTTTTTCTCAACAGGTCCTGACGGACGCCCCTCTGCTAGGAGAGGGCACCTTTGGAACCGATGCGATCTACGTGGAAAATATCCGCCAGCCACTACCACGGGAGGGTATCCGAGTCCCGGGTAGCCGTCAGGTTTTCGGAACCAACTGATAGTCGGGGAAGTGGTGGCGAGGGAGGGACTCGAACCCTCGACCTCGCGATTATGAGTCGCGCGCTCTAACCAGCTGAGCTACCTAGCCACGATGGGCGGATTAAGGGGGTGGGCGCGCAAGGTCAAGGGCCATTTCGACGATCGTCACCGCTCATTCCTTCCGTGCGGTCGGTCTTCGGTGCGGCGGTCCCCAGCGACCTGCGCCTGCAAGGCCGCGAATAGCGGCCCCTCGGCAGCCCCCGCGCAGCGCACCCGTCTAGCGCGCCACCCTGGGCCGGCCTGAAGCGGTGGCGGTCACCAGCGCCTCGATGAACATCTGGCGGCCCTCGATCTCGGCCGCCTTGACCGCACGGTCCACCGTGACCCGCAGGTCCACCGCCCCGGCCTGTCGCGCGCGTTCGGATGCCTCGGCCACGAGCGCCGCCTCAACCGCGTCCAGCGCCGCTTCGGACGTGGTGAAAACCTCCAGCCCGGCGGTCAGATGGGCGATGAACCGTCCTTCGGCAGGCGAAGACACAAGGGCCTGCGCCCGCATACTGATCTGGCCCGCCACCGCCCCGATGGCGTTGGCGACCCCGGCATGTTCGGGCAGGATCATTTGGCAACCCAACCGGTCACCCACCGCGCCATACCAGGTGGGGGCCGAGGCGCCGAGGCCGATCACAGGCACCCCCAACCGCAGACCGACCTCCACCACGCCCCGATGCTGCGCCAACCCTGCCACCGCAAGCGGATGGCGCGCCAAAGCATCGGGCGCGTCTCGGGCAAACCTTGGGTCTTCACCAAAAGCCGCCTCAAGCAGGCAGTCCACGGTCTGCTGGGTCAATTGGTCCACGACCATCGCGGCAAAGACCTGTGACCCGGTGGCAAAGCGTTCCCCCGCTCCGGTCCGCCGCCGCGCCACCAGTTGCAGCGCCTTGTCCGCCGCCACACCGTCCCAGGCGTCCAGCCGCCCCAGCACATGCGCCGCGTCAGACGGGGTGACACCGGCAATCATCACAAGCCCCCGCGCGACCAGCCGCTCCAGCGCCGCCACCTCCAGCCGTGAGGTAAGGGCGGAGGCCATCGTCATCGGCAGGTCAATCCGGTCCAGCACCGCCACTTCGCGCGCGGTCAGACCGCCACGCTGTCCCGTCATGGGTACGACAAAGCGGCCATCCATCTCTCCCACCGCATCATTCGACAGCCAGCGGTCAAGCGCGGCATGGACCAGCGGCCCATGATCAACCGCCAGAAGCGACACCGGGATCAGCCGTCGCGGCCCCAGCCGCAGGCCCCCGGTCAGGCCTTCGGTGACCATATGCACCTCACTGTCGCCGCCAAGGCCGGTCGTGCGCATTGCCACCGCCTCGACCATGGTGCGGAAACCGCCAACTCGCGCGCCTTCGGGGTCGATCTCGGGCAAGCCGTCGCGCAAAAGAGCCACATCGGTCGTAGTGCCGCCAATATCGCTGACCAGCGCATCCGCGGCCCCGGTCAGCCAGCGCGCGCCGACGATGCTGGCGGCGGGGCCGCTCAGAATGGTTTCAATCGGGCGTTCCCGCACCATGGCGGCGCTGATCAGCGCGCCATCGCCGCGCACGACCATCAGGGGCGCGTCGATGCCCACAGCTTGCAAATGCCGCTCACAGGCGGCAACCAGCCGGTCGATCATCCCGATCAGCCGGGCGTTCAGCACTGCCGTCAGCGCCCGTTTCGGGCCGTTGAGGTTGGCGGAAAGTTCATGGCTGCAGGTCACCGGACGGCCCGTGACCCGTCGGATCAGATCGCGCGCGGCCAGTTCATGCGCGGGGTTGCGGGTGGCAAAGCGGGCGGCGATGGCAAAGCCCGACACCTCATCCCCCAGGGCGCGCACGGCACGTTCCAACGCGGCAAGGTCAAGGGCAACCGCTTCGGTGCCGGCATGGGTATGTCCACCCGGCAGATGCAGCACCGGGTCCCCCTTCAAAGCCTCGGTCAGGCCACCCCGGCCAAGGTCGCCTTCATCAAAGCCAATGAAGATCAGCGCCACCCGCGCGCCCTGCCCTTCGACCAGAGCGTTGGTGGCCAATGTGGTGGACAGCGACACCAGGGCCACATCGCCGACCGCCACGCCCGAGGCGGCAAGGGCAGCATCCACCGCCTGCCCGATCCCCACGGCCAGATCGTGACGACTGGTCAGCGCCTTGGCCTTGCCCAGGATCAGGTTTGCACCTTCGTCCAGGATCACCGCGTCGGTATAGGTGCCCCCGGTATCGACACCCAAGAAATAGGCCATGCTGCGTTCCGTTCTTGCCCGCTTGTCCTGCCTGCTAGTGCAGCCGCCCGGCCCTGTCAGCCCCGGAAACGACATGGCCGGTCGGCGAAGGCCGGCCTAGCGCCGCTTGCGGCGTCCGGCGGGGGGCAGGTTCAGCATCCCCCGGTACTTCGCGACGGTCCGCCGTGCCAGCGGGGCGCCGCTGTCCGACAGCGCGCGGGCCAGCGCGTCGTCGGTCAGGGGGCTGGCCGGGTCCTCGGCCGCGATCAGCCGTGCCAGCCGGTCGCGCAGGGCGCCTGCGGCTGGCCCCCCTTCCTGCGCCGCCTGGGTGAACAGCCCGCGCAGCCACCAGGTGCCGCGCGGCGTGTCCACCGCCGTTCCCGCCACAACCCGGCTGACCGTGCTTTCATGCGCCCCCACCGCACCTGCCACATCGGCCATTGTCATCGGGATCAGCGCCCCCATCCCCTGCTCCAGTGCCGCGACCTGCCGGGCCAGGATTTCCTGCCCGACGGCCAGCAACGTGACATTGCGCCCCTCGACCATCCGCAGAATCTCCCGCGCCTCGGCCCGTCCCGGCCCCTTGCCTTCGGCCAGCGATACGGATGGCAGGGCCGAGCGGTTGATGGCCACGGTCCATCCGGCGGGGCCTTGCGTGGCAATCAGGTCCGGCTCGCGCAGCGGGGCGGCAAAGGGTTCGAACCCGGCGCCGGGCTTTGGGTCATAGCGACGCAAGGCGGCGATGCGGGCGCGGATGTCAGCTTCGGGCAGGCCACTGTCGCGGGCGATGCGGGCCAGATCCCCGCTGGCGACAAGATCCAGCCGGTTCAGGACGGCGATCATCGCGGCGTCAAGGTCACCTTGGTCTTTCGCCTGCAGACCCAGGCAATCGGACAGGTTGCGGGCGAAAAGGCCGGTCGGTTCTGCCTCGGCCTGCAGGCGCTGCAGCACGGCCTCGACCATCGGCAGCGTGGCACCGGTCAGGCTGGCGATAGAGGCGACCGGGCGGCCCAGCCAGCCGGACGGCTCCAGCGCCTCGGCCAGGGCTTCGGCAATGCGGGCGTCGCGCGGGGGCAGCCGCAGCCCGGCGATCAGCCCGAAGGCATGCGCCATCAGGCTGGCCCCGGCGGCGGCCTGTTCCACCCCCGGTTCTGGCGCACCAAGGGCTGCGGTCCAGCGCGGCAGCCAGTCTTGCCCGGTGGGCCTGGTCAACACCAGCTGCGGATTTTCTGCCGCCTGTTCTTCAAGATACCGCGACAGTCCCAACGCATCGCTGCGCAAGACCCGTATCGAGGCGGCAAGCCCCTGCGTCAGCTTAAGCCGCTGCGTTTGCTGAATCGAGATCCGGCTTCTGGACTTCATCGCGCCCCCCGTCCACCCCATGTTTCCCACGGGACACCCCAGCACCGCAAGCGCAGGCGTCAGGGCGATGCCTTCAACGAAACCGCGCCAGAGCCTTCAAGGGCTCTGGTCCGAAGTTTTTGAAAATGCCGGGGTCAAGCCCGGGTCAGGGGGCCGGACGGGGGTGCGTCAGCCAAAGATGCCTTCGCAATACCAGCCGTCATTGACCGCACCGCCCTGGCCGTAGAACAGCCACAGCCGATCACCCCCCGTCGTCTCGACCCGCCAGTAGTCGCGCGTGCCGCTGCGCCAGTCAGGGTCTTGCAGCCACCATTCCGGTTGCAGCCGTTCGGGGCCCGCCGCCATCCGCAAGGCAAAGCTGCGCCGCCGCCAGCGAAACTGTGCGGGCGGGTCGCCACGGCCCTGGCCCGGGTCCGGTACATCGACGGGTTCGGGGCGCAACAGCACCAGCGGACGCGGGCCAGAGGGGGCGGGCCATGGCCCGTCATGGGCCACGCTCCACGCCGCCATCAGGACCTGCGCCGCCTTGGCGGGCACATGACTGTCCGCCGGGTGAAGGCGCGTCACCGCCTCATGGCCCAGCCGCGCGCCAAGGCGGCCGATCAGATCGTCCAGCGCATGCACTGATCCCGGCCCCGTACCCATCCCACCAGTCACCCCCCCACCAGCCATGGCGCTGGCCGTCACATCGACCTGACCCCGGTGCTGCACCGCAGTCGCTGCCTCGGTCGCCAGCGCCTCAAGCCGCAAACAATCGATCCCGAAGCCTGCATCGATCTGGTCCAGCTTCAGGTGGATCAGCGGGCGCAGGCGGTCCGGGCTGTCGGCGGCGCGGGCAAGACCCACCTCGACCGTGGCCACCCCGCCATCGGCGCGGAAGGCCTGCACGGCCAGCCGCCGCACCCCGCGCCCCTTGGCACGGAGCTGCGCACACAAAGGCGGCAGCAGCCGGTCAATCCCCGCCTCGACGTCTGACCGCAGGCCGATAGGGTCGGGGAAGGTCAGCCGCACCGCGAAGTGCATCGGCGGGCGTGCGGGGCTGAGGGGTTCCATCTCCATCCCCATCGCCTGATCCAGCCGCCGCAGGGTCTGCATCCCGAAGCGCCGCGACAGGGCCGCGCGCGGGATCACCATGATGTCGCCCACCCGGCGCAGGCCCAGCCGCATCAGCCGGTCCACCGCGTCGCCCTCCAGCCGCAGCGCGGCCAGCGGCAGATCGACCAGCGCGTCCCGCGCCCGACCGGGGGGCGAGATGACGGCCCCTTCCCCCATCGTTACCGCACCCGGCTGCGTCGGGCCACCGCCGCGTTCCCAGCCACGCCGCTTGGCCGCGCGCGACCTTGTGGCGCGCGCTTCCTGATCAATCGCGTCGCCGGACCTCAGGGGGGCAATCCTCCCTCCGGCATAGCGCGCCAGCCCCCAGGCCGCGCCCGGCGTGTCGGCAATGCCCGCCCGCACCGTCAGGCCCATGTCGGCGCAGTCCTGAAAGACCTGGGCCAGCACGGCCGCCTCACCGCCAAACAGATGCGCGGTGCCACTCAGGTCGATCATCAGCCCCGCCGGGGCCTCTTCGGCGACCCAAGGCGAAAACCGCCCCGCCCAGCGCCGCATCACGGCCAGAAACCGCGCCTCACTGACCGGATCGGCGGGCGCGGTCAAAAGGTTGGGGAAAATCGCCGTGGCATCGCGCAAGCCCTGCCCTTCGCGCAGACCCACCGCCTCGGCCTCGGCCGAGACGGAGGTCAGGATCTGCGCGCCCCCCACCTCGCCCACCACGACGAGGGGCGCGGGCACCACATCGCGGCGCAGCCGCTGCACGCGTTCTGCCGCCAGCCGTGGAAACCAAAGCGACAGGATGCGCCGCGCTGCCATGCCATTGCCCCGGATGTTCCGCAATTGTTCACGTCATGCCACCCCGCCTCCGCAAAGTCGAGTCCCCCCGCCGCAAACGCCGGGATGACAATCGCGTGAGAGGATGACCCAACCGCACAATCCGGCTTCCGCGACGGATTGCCACGCATATACTGCCGCAAATTGTCCAACATGGAGCCAGAATAATGAAGTTGCTCAAAGCCTTCGCGATCGGGGCCGTTCTGGCCGCCAGCGCCGCGTATGCCCAGGACGCAGAACCCACCGACCCGAACGCGATCGCCCGGTCCCAGCTGATGAAGATCGTCGGCATGAACACCGGCATCCTTGGCAACATGGCGGGCGGCAAGGAACCCTATGACGCCGCCAAAGCCGAAGGCGCGAAGGCAGCCCTGATCGACGCGTCAACCAAGATCGAGGCCACCTTCATGGAACAGGGCGGCGCTGACGCAGCCTCGGAAGCCAAGCCGGAAATCTGGGCAAACTGGGATGATTTTCTGGTGAAGGCCAAGGCGCTTGGCACAGCCGCAGGCGCGGTCGATGTGGCCTCGGCCGAAAGCATCGGCGCGGGGATGGGCGCGATCGGCGGCGCGTGCAAGGATTGCCACACCACCTACCGCAAGTAATTCAGGCTCTGCCCCGGCAGGACCATGGCCCCGGTCACCGACCGGGGCCGTTTTCTATGCCGCGTCAGCCGCACCATACCCGGGTGATGCGCCCATCTGCCCCAAGGTCGATGTTCAACCGGCTGACCGAATAATCCTCGGTCACCGGCATCCCCGGTTCGATCACCCGCGTTCCGGCGGGCACGGTCATCGCGGCCAGCACCTCGCGCCCCTGCCCGACCAGCCCCTGCATCCCCGCCGCCCCGCAGGCATTGCGGTCAGGCTCGCCCGGGGCCACGCACCCGCCCAGGGCAAGCACCAGCAGCAGCGCCCGCCCGGTCATCCGCAGGTGACCCGCTCGATCCGGTCCAGATCATCCAGCCAGATGTTCAGACGATCAGCCTTGAAATCCATCGTCACGGCCATGCCGGCCTCGATCACCCGCAAGTCCTGACTGAAGCGCATCCCGTCCAGCACCCGACCGGGCTGACCCACAAGATACTGCAGTTCCGACGCGCCACACTGGTCGTCGGACCCAATCGGTTCGGGGCCGGTCACAACACAGCCCGCCAGCAGAACGGGCGCAAGACAAAGGGCGAAAAGGGCATGTTTCATCATCGTTTCCTGAATTGCTTTCCGGCCCAGTTTGGCACAGTTTGGCCCAAAGCATAAGGGAAGGAATACCAGATGCGCACCCGTGCCGCCGTCGCCGTTGCCGCCGGAAAACCGTTGCAGATCATGGAGGTTAACCTTGACGACCCGCGCGAGGGTGAGGTTCTCGTCGAAATCAAGGCCACCGGCATTTGCCACACCGACGAATTCACCCTGTCCGGCGCGGACCCCGAAGGCATCTTCCCCTCGATCCTTGGCCATGAAGGCGCGGGCGTGGTGGTCAAGTGCGGCCCGGGCGTCAAATCACTGAAACCGGGTGACCATGTCATCCCGCTATACACGCCCGAGTGCCGCGAATGTCCGTCCTGCCTGTCGCGCAAGACCAACCTTTGCACCGCGATCCGCGCCACCCAAGGCCAAGGCCTGATGCCCGATGGCACCACGCGGTTCAGCATGCTGGATGGCACGCCGATCTACCATTACATGGGCTGCTCCACCTTCGCGCAGCACACTGTCATGCCCGAGATTGCGCTGGCAAAGGTCCGCGACGACGCACCCTTCGACAAGATCTGCTACATCGGCTGCGGCGTGACCACCGGCATCGGCGCAGTCTTGAATACGGCACAGGTGGAGATCGGGGCCAAGGCCGTGGTCTTCGGTCTGGGCGGCATCGGGCTGAACGTCATTCAGGGCCTCAAGATGGCCGGGGCCGACATGATCATCGGCGTTGACCTGAACGACGACAAGAAGGAATGGGGCGAAAAGTTCGGGATGACCCATTTCGTCAACCCGAAGAAACTTGCCGAAGGCACCAGTGTCGTGCAGGCCATCGTCGACCTCACGAAAACGCCCTTCGACAAGATCGGCGGCGCGGACTACTCGTTCGACTGCACCGGCAACGTCAAGGTGATGCGCGACGCGCTGGAATGTACGCATCGCGGCTGGGGGCAGTCGATCATCATCGGCGTCGCCCCCGCCGGAGCGGTGATTGAAACCCGCCCCTTCCAGCTGGTCACCGGCCGCATCTGGAAAGGCACCGCCTTTGGTGGCGCGCGCGGCCGCACCGACGTGCCAAAGATCGTCGACTGGTACATGGAGGGCAAGATCGAGATCGACAGCATGATCACCCATATCCTGCCTTTGGAGAAGATCAACGAAGGTTTTGACCTGATGCATGCGGGCAAATCGATCCGCGCCGTCGTGGTCTACTGATGGCCCGCGATGGCGCTAAACTTCTGGCCGTGCTGATCGACGCCGACAACGTGCTTGCCAAGCACGCCGAGGCGATCCTGAAGGAAATCAGCACGATCGGCGAACCTGCCCTGCGCCGCGTCTATGGTGACTGGTCCAGCTCACAACTGGCAGGCTGGAAGAACCAGGCGCGCGATCTTGGCCTGGTGATGCACCAGCAATCGGCCAACACCAAGGGCAAGAACGCCAGCGACATCGGCCTTGTCATCGACGCGATGGACATTCTGCACCAGGGCAAGTTTGACGGCTTTGTGCTGGTGAGTTCCGACAGTGATTTCACCCGCCTTGCCAGCCGCATCCGCGAGGAGGGGCTGGAGGTGGTCGGCATTGGTGAGGCGAAGACCCCGGAATCGCTCCGCAAGGTCTGCAACCGCTTTATCCTGATCGAGAATATCGTCGGAGAGGCTGAGGCCGAGGCAAAGTCCAGCCCGCCCGCCACCAAAAGCCCGACGCCATCCGCAAAAGCCGAAACCGCCCCCTCTCCACGGCCCGCAAAGCGCCCGGAAGCCGAGGTCATCCCCCTGATCCGCAAGGCGATGACCTCGATCGACCCGGATGGCGAATGGTATTCTCTGGGCCAGATCGGCCAGTACATGGTCCGTGCTGACCCGGATTTCGACTCGCGCACCTATGGCGCGGCCCGGCTGTCGGATCTGGTCAAGCGGCTGACGGTGCGGTTTGAGGTCCGCAAGGACGGCAACCAGCTGATGATGCGCGACATTGCCTGATATCTGGGCCTGACCGGTCAGAAGATCGTCGCCAACCAGGTCGCGAACTGGTCAACGGCCACCCGGCGCGGGCCCTTTGGCAACACGACCGCATAGGTGACTGTTGGCAAACCGGTCACCGGCAGAACCTCAAGCCGCCCGGCCTCCAGGTCGGGCAAGCAGATGATCTCGGTCGCCAGCATGGCCCCCAGGCCCTGCCGAGCTGCCGACATTTCAAGATGCGGGCTTCCCAGCTTCACCTGCTGCAGCCGGTTCGGATCAAGACCGGCACTGCGCAACTGGTCCATATCCCACTGACTGTCCGCTCCCATGACCCATGGCAGGTCCTGCGGATCCTTCCCCGACCGCGCCAGCACCGGGGCCGCCGTTGCCAACAATGGCGTACGCCGCAAGGGCCGAATCTCCTGATCTGACCTCTCGACCCAGCCGTCAGCCAGCATACGGATCGCCATATCAAAGCCGTCCCGCTCGAACTTCGCCAGCGCCGGGCTGGGCGACATCGCCACCTCAACCCCCGGATGGCGCGCCCAGAAGTCTGGCAGGCGCGGCATGATATGGGTCTCGGCGATGAAGGTCGTCGTAGCCACCCGCAAGACCCTGCGCGCCTCACGCTGGCGCAGGGTCTCGATCCCTTGCGCAATGGCACCGAACCCCTCGCCCAATGCCTGTGCCAGAGCCTCACCCGCCTCGGTCAGGCGAACCGTGCGCCCGGTCCGCCGCACAAGGGCCACGCCAAGCTCAGCCTCAAGCCCGCGCACGGCCTGCGTCACCGCCGCGTGCGTGACGTTCAGCACGCGCCCGGCTTCGGCGAAACTGCCCTGCCGGGCCGTTGCATCGAACGCCCGCAACGCCGACAACGAGGGGAGACCACGCCAGCGCGACACGTAACTTCACCTTTCGTCCCATGGATTTTCCTGAGTCGGAGTATTGCATATTTTGTGTTACACCCAAGGAGTAATTTCCCAATCGGGACGTAAGCCATGCACAGCGTAAACCTTGACCTGCTTTACGCGACGGACGCCTACCAGGCCAATGGCCGTCCGAACGATCCGCACGCCCACCACGCCGCCGACTGCAGGGCCCTGAACCGCGCCAGCCGACGCGCCGTTTGGCGCGCCCGGCTTTCCCGCCTGCGCCACGTGCTAGCCCTGCGCACCGCGCCCCGTCGCGCCGAACGGCAGCCTTAGCCCTTTCACATTTGCCCAAGTATCCCGCAGGGGGTCCGGGGGACGCGAAGTCCCCCGGCGGCCGGCCAAGGGCAAAAGCCTCACTCTACCTCGACCGTCACCCAGGTTTCAAAACACACGCCGTTGGCCAGCGCCATCACCCCGATCGTTGCCCGCCCGCCAAGGCCGCGCTCTGGTCCGAAAACCTCGACGAACAGGTCCGACAGGCCGCTGGAAACCTTGTGCACCTCGGCATAGTCCGGCGTGCAGACAACGAAATTCAGGCTGCGCACAATACCCTTGACCCGGTCCAGCGACCCCACCGCCTGCCGGATGCCGCCCAGCACGTTCAGGCCGGTCCGCCGCGCGGCAAGATAGCCCTGATCGGTGGTCACATCCGCGCCAAGGCGCCCCTTGTGGGTGATCTCCGCCCCGATCTGCGCTACATGGCCGGACAGGAACAGCAGGCTTCCGACCCGGTGAAACGGCTTCATCGTGCCATAATCCGCGCCGTAATAGCCGTCCCGGTCAAAATCGGGCAGATCAAGCCCCATCTGGATCGCCAACGCTTCGGGTGAGGTCATGGTGCGTCTCCTTCAAGGTCAAGGGTTTGCCGAGCTTGTAGCGCGCGCAATCAACACGCGTTCAGGTCAGGTCACGCCCCGAGGTGCAGGGTGCCGCGCTGGCGGGCGAGGGTCATCTGCCGCTGCCGTTCCCGAAACCGGGCGCGGTCGGTAGCAGAATACTCACCGGCGCAAGCGGCACAGCAGACGCCCACTTCATAGTCCGGGTGCTGGCGTCCGGTGTCAGTCACCGGTCGGCGGCAGGCGCCACAAGCCGTCAGGCCGCCGGGTTTCAGCCCGTGGCCCACCGACACCCGGTCATCGAACACGAAACACTCACCCTGCCACAGGCTTTCGCCCTCGGGCACGTCTTCCAGGTATTTCAGGATGCCGCCCTTGAGGTGGTAGACCTCGTTCAAACCCTGGCCAAGCAGGTAGTTCGTTGATTTCTCACACCGGATTCCGCCCGTGCAGAACATGGCCACCCGCTTGCCGGCAAAGCGGTCCTGATTGGCCTGCCACCAGCCGGGAAAGTCTCCGAACGCGCGGGTGCCGGGGTCAACCGCGCCCTGAAACGTTCCGATTGCCACCTCATAGTCATTGCGGGTGTCGATCACCACGGTATCGGGGTCAGCGATCAGCGCGTTCCAGTCGGCGGGTTGCACGTAATGTCCGACCCGCGCCACGGGGTCCACATCCGGTTGGCCCATCGTCACGATCTCACGCTTCAGACGCACCTTCATCCGCCCGAACGGCATTGTTTCGGCAGGGCTTTCCTTCCATTCAAGGTCTGCACAGCCCGGCAGCGCACGAATGACGTCAAGCACCTCCTGCACCCCTTGGGCAGGCCCGGCGATGGTGCCGTTGATCCCTTCGGGCGCCAAAAGCAGCGACCCCTTCACCCTCTGAGCGGCGCAGACCGCAACCAGCCCCGGGCGCAAGGCGGCGGGGTCGGCAAAGCGGGTGAACTGGTACAGCGCGGCCACGGTCAGCATCCCGTCTGTTACCGCCGATGGACCCCCGGTTTCAAGCACTTCGCTTGACGCCCCCTCTGCCCGCACTTACGCACTGTGCGTGAACCCCGCACCCTTGGGAGGCCGCGATGACAGCCGCAACCGAAGCCCTGATCGTGATCGACGTGCAGAATGATTTCTGCCCCGGCGGCGCGTTGGCCGTGGCGGGGGGGGATCAGATCGTCACCCGGATCAATGGCTTGATGGACAGCTTTGCAACCGTCGTCCTGACACAGGACTGGCATCCGGCCGATCACACGTCCTTCGCGGCCAACCACCCGGGGGCGGAACCGTTCAGCCTGATCCAGATGACCTACGGCCCGCAGGTGCTGTGGCCCGCCCATTGCGTGCAGGGTTCGACAGGCGCGGACTTCCACAGCGCCTTGCGCAGCGATCCGGCCCAGCTTGTGATCCGCAAGGGCTTTCGATCCGCGATAGACAGCTATTCTGCCTTTTTCGAGAATGACCACGCCACGGCGACCGGGCTGGATGGCTATCTGCGCGATCGCGGCGTGACGGCGGTAACGCTGGTCGGCCTTGCGACCGATTATTGCGTCGCCTATTCGGCGCTGGATGCTGCGCGGCTGGGGTTCAAGGCCACGGTGCTGCTGGGTGCCTGCCGCGCCATCGACTTGAACGGCAGCCTTGCCGAAGCACAAGTCAAGATGCGCGCCGCCGGCGTGGCGTTGGAGAACTGACATGGTCGATATCGCCACCCGCGTCTGGAACCACAAGTGGAAGATCGACCCCATCGTGCGGTCATTGATCGACACGGACTTTTACAAGCTGTTGATGTGCCAGTCCATTTTCCGCAACAAGCCGGAAACGAATGTCGTATTCACCCTGATCAACCGGTCCTCCAAGGTTCGTCTGGCTGACATCATCGACGAAGGCGAGTTGCGTGAGCAGTTGGATCATGTCCGCTCACTTTCGCTTACCCGGGGGGAAAGCACCTGGCTGCGCGGCAACACCTTTTATGGCAAACGCCAGATGTTCCGCCCCGATTTTATGGAGTGGTTCGAAGGCCTGCGCCTGCCCGCCTACCATCTGGAAAAGCACGACGGGCAGTTCCAGCTGACATTTGAAGGTGCATGGCCCGACGTCATGCTCTGGGAGATTCCGGCGCTTGCGGTCTTGATGGAACTGCGCAGCCGCGCCGTTCTGAACGAGATGGGCAAGTTCGAACTTCAGGTACTTTACGCCCGTGCGATGACCCGCGCCTGGGAAAAGATCGAACGCCTGCGCCAGGTGGATGGCCTGAAAATCGCCGATTTCGGCACCAGACGGCGGCACTCCTTCCTTTGGCAGGACTGGGCCGTGCAGGCCATGCAGGAAGGGCTTGGGCCAAAATTCACCGGCACCTCGAACTGCAAGATCGCCATGCTGCGCGATATCGAGGCGATCGGCACCAATGCGCATGAGCTGCCCATGGTCTATTCCGCCCTTGCCGACACCGATGAGCAGTTGCGTCAGGCCCCCTATCAGGTGCTGGCCGACTGGCAGGAAGAGCATGACGGCAACCTGCGGATCATCCTGCCCGATACCTATGGGACCGAAGGATTTCTGAGGAACGCGCCAGACTGGCTGGCTGGCTGGACCGGCATCCGGATTGACAGCGGTGATCCGGCCACCGGCGCGGAAGTCGCGATCCGGTGGTGGCAGGACCGGGGCGAGGATCCAAGGCAAAAGCTGGTGATCTTTTCCGACGGTCTGGACGTGGACAAGATCGAAGAGCTGCACGCCCAGTTCAAGGGCCGGGTGAAGGTGTCCTTTGGTTGGGGCACGATGCTGACCAACGACTTCCGCGGTCTGGTGGACGGCGATGCACTGGCCCCGTTCAGTCTGGTCTGCAAGGCGCAGTCGGCCAACGGGCGGCCCACGGTCAAGCTGTCCGACAACCCGGTCAAGGCGATGGGCCCGGCGGATGAGATTGAACGCTACAAGCGCGTGTTCGGCGTCGGCGCGCAAGCCCCGCTTGAGGTGGTGGTCTGACCCAGCACTCGCCCCGCGCACAGCACCGCGCGGGCAAGGTGGCTGCGGTGGACCGGGTCATCTGGCCCCAGGCGCGGCATCGTCCAGCCGACGGACGCACAGGTGCGGGCCAAGGTGAACGCCTCAACCAGCGCGGTGTCGGTCGTGCCATAGCCCGCCATCAGCGCATCGCGGATGTCGGCGTAGGCGGGTTCATACAGGTTCTGACTTAGCACCGTACCAAGGTCATACAGCCGAAAGCCGATCCCTGAATCGTCAAAGTCGATCAGCGATACCGTGCCGCCATCCACCAGCACGTTTTCGCGCAGCACATCGGCGTGGATCAGGCCCTGATCGCCCGTCAGCCGTTCGCGCAAGGCATCCCGCGCGCGGATCAGGGTGGCGCGCTGGTCGGCGTCTGCGAGGGGATGATCCCAGAACCGGCCCCAGAACGGCGTCTCACCCACCAGACCGTCAAGGTCCCAGCGGGGCCGGGTAAAGCCATAGGGCAGCGCCAGACCGTCCGTCACCCGGTGCAACTGTGCCAGAAGCGCGCCCAAGGCGTGGTGCAGGTCCAGCGTCTGGCGCAGGGGCCGGGCGAAGGGCACCCCGGCTTCCCCCAAAGCCTCCCCCTCAATCCAGCTGATGGCCGAGGCGTAGCGCCCGTTCGACAGCGTCACCATCATCTCACCGCCGCTGGTGGGCAAGGCTTCCGGCACCGGCACCCCGGACCGCGCCAGGGCATCGCACCACCACATTTCCGACGCGATGGCCGCCGCCGATTGATAGCCCATCCGGTGCAGGCGCAACGCCGCGCGGCCCTGCGGCAGAGCGATTTCGTAAACCACATTCTCGCGGTCGCGCAGCAGGCGGGTCAGCGTGCCGCCCCAGTGCATGGCTGCCTCAGCCGCCAGCGAGGCGGTCATTCCTCATCCCCGATCTTGCCGCGCAGGGACTTTACCTCACCCCGCTGGGTCTTGGCGGCAATCCGGCGGCGCTGGCTGCCAAGGGTGGGTTTGGTGGCGATGCGGCGCTTGGGCGGCACAAGGGCGGTGCGGATCATCTCGACCAGCCGCGCGCGGGCAATCTCACGGTTCTGGGCCTGGCTGCGGGTGTCTTCGACCTGAATGACAATCGCGCCTTCCAGCGTCCATTTCCGCCCCGCCAGCTTTTTCAGCCGCGCCTTGACGGACGTGGCCAGATGGGGCGATCGTTCCGCCTCAAACCGCAGTTCAACCGCGGTTGACACCTTGTTGACGTTCTGCCCCCCGGGACCAGAAGCGCGCATGAAGCTTTCCGACAGTTCCCAGTCGGCGATGGTGATGGTGTCGGTCACAAACAGCATGGCATCACGATATTCGGGTGGGGTCAAAAGAGAAAGGGTTGCCGGAGTGCGGCAACCCTTTCCGAGATCTAAGGAGATGAGCCAGTTAGGCATCAATTCCAATTGGTGGTCTGTTTACCTGAAGGGCTGCCTTCAGAAAACAATCCCTCCAACTGTCCCGACACGTCTCTCCACTATCACTCTGGACACTGGATCACCTCCTTTCAAATGGTTGCCGATAAGGGGAAGGTGACACAGATTTTGTGTTTGTCAAAACAATTTACGCAAGCCCTGCGATGTAGCGCGCGACTGCCAGTCGAAACGGCACAAGTGCCAATATCGCAAGCAAAAGCTTGACCAGCCAATCCGCTACCGCCAGCGACACCCAGAACGGCGCGTCAGGCCCAAGGCCAAGAAGCGGCGTTGCGCCCGCAGCCCAGCTGACGTCATTGCCCGGCTCAAGCACCGTCAGCGTGGCGGAAAAGGCGATGCTGAAGAACAGCGTGGTGTCCAGCGTGGAGGACGCCAGCGTCGAAACCAGCGGTGCCCGCCACCAGTTTCCATCCCGCAAACGGTTGAAGACGGCAATGTCCAGAAGCTGTGCGCACAGAAAAGCGATGCCGGACCCGATAGCAATGCGCAAGGTGACCAGCGGGCCAAACTCCCCCATCACCTGCGTGCCGATGAAGGAACAGACCACCCCCACCGCAAAGCCCACAAGCACCACGCGGCGTGCGATGGCGGGGCCGGCAAGGCGGTTGGTCAGATCGGTGACAAGGAAAGCAAAGGGGTAGGTCAGCGCCCCCCAGGTAAGGTAAGCACCCAATGGATACTGGACCAGGATATTGGATGCGGTGACGACCACCGCCATGGCGATGACGCCGGCAAGAAGAATGCGCATGGGCATGATCCGTTTTTTGCAAGGTTGCGGAGACTTGGCCCCGGATGGGGCGCTGGTCGGGTATACCCGGCCTGCGCCCCTGTCAACTGTTGGCCTGGCTATTCTGCCAGCACCGCCGCGCATTGCGACGGCAAGTCAGCCATCGTGAATTCAAGCGGGGTCTTTTTGCGGGGCATGTCTTCGTCGACCGGCTTTTTCTTCTTGGTCGGCTTCGGCGGATCAAGGTAATCCGTCACCCACCACATCAGTGTGTCATCGCAGCCGTTGCCGTTCTTTGACAGTTCGGCAACCGTCGGGGTCTGCGTTTCGCACAACCGCGCGCCTTTGGGGCATTTAAGCCGGACATGGAAATGCGTGTCATGGCCTGCGACGGGGCGGATCTTCTCCAGCCACTTCTTGTCGGCGTTGCGGGCGGTCTTGCACATCTCGATCTTGACGGCGGCGGCCACGAAGATGCGGTCCACGCGCGGGTCAGATGCGGCTTCCTTCAGCAGGCGGTGATGCACCTTGGTCCAGTTTTCCGTCACCGACCGCTGATCCGCCGACCGCACAGGGATAGAGGAGATATCTTCACGCTCTCCCTCGCTCAGCCGCAGACTGCGGGGCGGTAGCATCCAGATGTCAGCGTCCAGACCGATCTGGTGGCTGGCATGACCGCTGGTCATCGGCCCGCCGCGCGGCTGGCTGATGTCGCCGATGTAAAGCCCCCGGCCATAGCCGATTTCTGCCGCCTTGGCCGACAGGTCCGCCAGATACTGGATCATCACCGGTTGACCCCAGTTGCGGTTGCGCGACAGGCGCATTGCCTGCCAGGTCGGCCCGGTTTCCGGCAGCTCGACCAGCCCCGCGCCACAGCCCCGCGCATAAGACCCGATCGGCATCGAGTCTTGTGGGGAGGGTTGGTTCTTTGCGCCAAACAGCTTGTTGGCAAGACTGTCAGCCTGGGCGGGCATCGTCAGAAGAAGGGAAAGCAGGACCGATCGGATCAGCATCACACGTCCATCTCACCTTTTGATTTGACGAAAGATAACAGGATAAGGCCAATCAGGAACAATACAATTATCGGTGCAATGCCCATGCGGGGATTTTGGCTTATCAACGACACGATGGCGACAAGCAAAGGCGTGAAGATGCTGGCCACCTTTCCCGAAAGTGCAAAGATTCCAAAAGTTTCCGTTGCGCGGTCGGGTGTCGTGTGACGCAAAAGCATGGTTCGGCTTGCGGCCTGAAGGGGGCCGCCCGCGGCACCGATGACAGCCCCGCAGACGTAGAAGATCTGATCCGAACTGCCCGATGACGGGTCCAGCGCCAGCCCCCAGAAGCTGTCACGCTCAAGCCCGATCATGCACAGGCAGACCACAGTCAGGATCGTGATCGTCACTGCGATCACCGGGCGTGGCCCAAAACGTCTGTCCGCCTGCCCGCCAATCCAGCTTCCCGCGACTGCGGCAATGGCGCCGATGATCCCGAAGACGCCGATCTGCCCGACCTCCCAGCCCAGCACGTTGGACGCGTATAGCCCGCCAAAGGCATAGATCCCGATCAGCGCATCCCGGTAGGCCAGCGAGGAGGCAAGATAGAACGCGAGGCTTTTGCGGAACCGCAGGCTTAGGATCAACGCCCAGACCCGGCGCAAGGCGGCGCGAAGGTTGATCCGTGTCGCCCCGCCGCGCGGCTCGCGCACCCAAAGCAGGAAGGGCACCATGAACACCACATACCACAGCGCCGTGAACGGACCGACAAAGCGCGTCCCGTCCTGGGTTTCGTTGTCCGACCCGAACACGGGCGCAAGCCCCAGATAGGTATTCGCAGACCCGGGCACCTGCACGAAAAAGCCCAGCATGATGACCAGCGCCAGAAGGCCGCCGAAATAGCCGAAGGCAAAGCCGTTGCCAGAGATCCGGCCCAGGTCGTCACCGTCGTTCAGCGTCGGCATCAGGGCATTGGCAAAAATCGCCGCAAACTCAAGCCCGACGAACCCCAAACCGAAAAAAGCGACGGCCCAAAGCAGCGTGTCGGCCCCCGCCCCCGGCATCACCCACCAAAGACCGGTCGCACCAACGACATAGCAGACCGAAAAGACCCGGATCCAGACCATACGCTGCCCGGTACCGTCGGCAATGGCGCCAAGCACCGGCGCCAGCACTGCCACCACCAGCGAAGCCGCCGTCAGACCGAAACCCCAATAGGCCTGCGCGGCCGCCTTTGCTGCCTCTTCGTCCAAACCTTCGCCCATGTAGTAGCCCCGCGCGATTTCCGCGAAGTACGGGCCGAAGATGAAGGTCAGCAGCAGCGTGTTGTAAGGTTGGCTGGCCCAGTCGAAAAAATACCAGCCCCAGATGCGTTTGCGCGCGCTTGCCATGCCTGCTCCCTTGGTTGGGGCGAAGTGAACCCGGAATTGCCCCCGCGCGCAAGCCGCGCCGGCGAGTTGGCGACCCTGACTACCGGCTGGGCGGCCAGGGGCGCGTCGCCTCAGCCGCGATCCAGGCCTCCACCCAAGGCGGCAAGTCCGGGCTGACCGAAGGAACACCCAGCGCAATGGCCATCTCGGCCGGGGGCACGATTCCGGCTTTTGACACCACCGCCGACCGGATCAGGACGTGCGACGTACATTCGTCACCCTTCCACATGGCTTGCTCCATATAGACAAAGCGATTGTCCCAACCGACGCAGCGCGTGTGCATCGTCAACCGCGTAAAGACCGTGACCCGGCGGCGATAGCGGGTGGTCGAGCCCGCCACCGTCAACCCCCAGCCCTTGGCCCGCAGCAGCGCTTCAAACCCGGTGCGGCGCGACAAGGGCAAGCGGCCAAGATCGAACAGTGTCAATGTCCGGCCGTTGTTCAACTCTCTCCACGGGTCTAGGTCCCAGGGCCAGCAGGTCACCGTGCTGACATGGGTTTCAAACAGACCCAGAGGCGGCATCCGACGCGCCCGCGCCATTTCAGTGACCATGCGGATGAACGGGTACATCAAGACCTCCGGTTGCGCGGCAGGCGTGGCCCGGCAGCGACCCCGCGTCAAGTCAAACGCTGCGGCAGGTGGACTTGCAGTCACCCCGCATAGGCCATTGCCCTTCGCGCGCCCTGCGGCTACCTCTGGCCAAAATCCGCACGGAGCGCCCGATGACCTCGATCTACCAGATCCTGATGCTTCTTCTTGATGTCGCGCAGTTCATCCTTATCGCCCATATCATCATGAGCTGGCTGATCAATTTCCAGGTGCTGAACCTGCGCCAACCACTTGTCGCGGCGATCTGGGACGGGCTGAACCGCCTGTTGGAGCCGCTTTATTCGCGGATCCGGGCAATGTTGCCCAGCATGGGCGGGCTGGATCTGGCGCCATTGGTCGTGTTGCTGGCGATCATCGCGCTGCGGATCGTCCTGACCAACAACGTCGCCGCTTTCCTGTGACGTCAGCCTGACCGCCCCGTGGACCGCGCAGCATCGCTTTTGCAGTCCGTCTTCGGCTTTCCCGATTTCCGCCCTGGTCAGGCGGAAATCGTCCAGGCCGTGCTGGAAGGGCGCAACACCCTGGCCATCATGCCGACGGGTGGCGGAAAATCATTGTGTTTTCAGCTACCTGCCCTCTGCCGTGAGGGGGTGACGGTCGTTATCTCCCCCCTGATCGCGCTGATGCGGGACCAGGTCCGCGCCTTGAAGGCCGTGGGGGTTGAGGCCGGCGCGCTGACCTCGGGCAACACGGATGAGGAAACCGAAGAGGTGTTCGCAGCCCTTGATGCCGGGCGTCTGAAACTCCTCTACATGGCGCCTGAACGCCTCGCCTCATCTGCCACTGCCACCCTTCTACGGCGGGTCAATTGCAGCCTGATTGCCGTGGACGAAGCGCATTGCGTCAGCCAGTGGGGCCATGACTTCCGCCCCGATTATCTGCGCATCGGCGAATTGCGCCGCGCCTTGCGCGTGCCCCTTGCGGCCTTCACCGCCACGGCGGATGAGGAAACAAGGGCCGAGATCGTGACCCGCCTGTTCGACGGTGAGGCACCATCGACATTCCTGCGCGGCTTCGACCGGCCGACCATCCACCTTGCCTTTGCGGTCAAATCCACCCCTCGGGACCAGATCCTGCGCTTTGCCGCCGCCCGGAAAGGTCAGTCCGGCATCGTCTACTGCGGCACCCGCGCCAAGACCGAGGTGCTGGCCCAGGCCCTGCGTGAGGCGGGTCACCCTTCCGTCGCTTACCACGGCGGGATGGAGGCCGAGGCGCGGCGGCAGGTCGAGATCCGCTTTCAGCGTGAGGATGGGCTGATCGTCGTCGCCACCGTCGCCTTCGGGATGGGCATCGACAAGCCCGACATCCGCTGGGTCGCCCACGCCGACCTGCCGAAGTCGATCGAGGGCTACTATCAGGAGATCGGCCGCGCCGGGCGTGACGGGTCGCCCGCCGAAACTCTTACGCTTTACGGCCCCGACGACATCCGCCTGCGCCGCACCCAGATCGACGAAGGGGCGGCCCCCGCAGACCGCAAGGCTGCCGATCACACCCGCCTGAACGCCCTTCTGGGGCTTGCCGAGGCGCTGAAATGCCGCCGTCAGGTGCTGCTTGGCTACTTTGGCGAGGTGGCAGAGACTTGCGGCAACTGTGACCTGTGCGATCGTCCGGCCCAGCTTTTCGACGCGACCGAGGCGGTGCGCAAGGCCCTGTCGGCGATCCTGCGGACCGGCGAATACTTTGGCGCCGGCCACCTGATCGACATCCTCACCGGAAACGCCACGCCCAAGGTGCGCGAACGCGGCCATGATCAATTGCCCACCTATGCCGTCGGGCGTGATATGTCCAAGGCCGCCTGGGGCGCGGTGTTCCGGCAGATGATGGGACAGGACCTTGTCCGCCCAGACCCTGATCGTCACGGAGCCCTGCGGATGACCGAGGCCGCCCGCCCCATCCTGCGCGGCGAGGCGCAGGTGACCCTGCGCCGCGATACCGTTTCAACCGCAACGGACCGCGCCGCCGTGCAAAGCCAGGTGGCGGATGAAGATGCGGGGCTTCTGTCCCTGCTGAAGGCCAAGCGTCGCGCAATGGCCGAGGCGCAGAATGTGCCGGCCTATGTGGTCTTCCCCGACCGCACCCTGATCGAGATTGCCGAGAAGAAGCCCACCACGCTGGACCAGATGGCCGGTATCACCGGGGTGGGCGCGAAGAAACTGGAAAGCTACGGCGCTGCGTTTCTTGAGGTCGTCACCGGGGCGTCTGAAACGCTGCACCCGGCGCGGATGCGGCTGGTCGGAAAGCCCGAAGGCGCGGTGTTTGACCGGCTGGCAGAAGTGCAACTGGAACTGTCGCGTGGCGAGGACGGCACGGGAAAGTATCTCAGTTGCACCCACTCAACCCTGCGCCGGATCGCCGAACGGCGGCCGTCAACCCTGACCGAGATGCATGGTATCCAGGGCATGGGCGACCTGAAGGTGGAACGCTTTGGCGCAGCGTTTCTTTCGGTCTTGCGAGAGGGTTAGCCGGGCTGCCCGGCCACAGCTTCCGTGTTGCCGCATATGACACACTTGGATTGACCCTTGACCATCCGGCTTCGTCAGAGCGCGCGCCGCTGCCCGACCCCGGGGGCTTCACCCCCGGACCCCGAGAGTATTTCTGAAAAGAGCAAATCCATCCCGGCCACGCATTGCGCTTTTTCGAAATACTCCCCGCGGAGCGTTCCAACGCCAATCGCGCGCGCAGCTTTCGCCGCAAAGTCAGACCGCCAACCGCCCCACCGCGAAGCCAAGCGGGCCTTGCCCGCGCCGGCGACCTGAAAAGCGTGCCGCGGAACGCGGCTCCGTTTGGAAATCGTCATGCGGCGTTTTCAGCTTCCACAACCGGGCGACGGGCGTCGCGGGGGCGGTGTTCAGCCAAGATCGCCTCGATCGCGGCTTTGCGCAAGGGCTTGGTCAGATACTGGTCGATCCCCGCCGCAAGGATTTCATCGGCGTCGCCGTCCATTGCATGCGCCGTCAGTGCCACGATCGGCACATGGCTGGCACCGGCTCCGGCCCTTTCCAACGCGCGGATGGCGCGGGCAGCTTCTTTTCCGTCCATCTCGGGCATCGAGATGTCCATGAAGATCAGGTCTGGCTGAAAGCTTTGATAAAGCTCCACCGCGATGCGGCCATTGTCGGCAAAGACGAGGTCAATGTCATGCGCGCGGACCATCTTCTGGAACACCAGCTGGTTCGTCCGGTTGTCTTCGGCCGCAAGAATCCGCATCTGACGCAGGTCCGCCAGCCGTTGGGCCACCGGGGCGGCGACCGCAAAAAGCGCGGGCGCCGTCAGGGCCTGCAGATGGCGGTACAAGTCTGAACGCAACAGTGGCTTTTGCAGGATCGCGGCAAAATCCGCCGTCGCTGCGCCCAGGCCCGAAGTGTTCGAGCTGAGCAGGATCACAGGCAGCGTCAGCCCCGCCGCCCGAATATGATGCAGCAGCGTCACCCCGTCCATTTCCGGCATGGCGTGGTCGGTCAGCACCACGTCATACGGGGGATCAGTGGCCAGACGCACCAGCGCTTCGGCACCTGAGCGGCACAGCGTGACAGTGATGCCGCAAGGTGCCAACTGACGCTCAAGGATGGTGCGGTTGATGAACTGGTCATCCACCACCAGCACCCGGCGCACGGCGACGGGCACTTGCACCGGCCCCGCATCCTCGGCCACCGGCAGCGTCACGCGGAACCCGAAGCTGGACCCGTCGCCCAGGACGCTGTCCACCCAGACGGCGCCGCCCATGTGTTCGATCAACCGTCGGGTGATGGCAAGGCCCAGACCGGTGCCTTCGAACTTTCGGTTCTGTTCATCCTCAACCTGGTTGAACTCGCCAAAGATGTGGTCAAGGTAGTCGGCCGCGATGCCTATACCAGTGTCTTCCACCGTGACATGCAGGGTCTGCTGGCCATTCTCGGCCTCGACACCGACAACTCGGGTCAGGACGTGGCCCGTGTCGGTGAACTTGACCGCATTGCCGATCAGGTTGGTCAAAACCTGCCGCAGCCGGCCCGGATCGCCGATGAAGCGGGTGGGCAGGAACATGTCGAAGTCGATCATCAGGTCCAGACCCTTTTCCCGTGCGCGGGGCTGAAGCAGCATGGTCACCTCATGGATCGTACGTTCCAGATCAAAGGGTTCGGGGCGCAAGGTCAGGCGCTGCGCCTCGATCTTCGAATAATCGAGGATGTCGTTGATGATGACCAAAAGCGCCTCACCCGACGAGCGGATGGTTTCGGCAAACAGGCGTTGTTCTTCGGTCAGGCCGGTGTCGCACAACAGCTCGGCCATGCCGACCACGCCGTTCATCGGTGTGCGGATCTCATGGCTCATGTTGGCAAGGAAGGCGGATTTGGCGCGGTTTGCAGCCTCGGCCGCGGTGCGGGCGGTTTCCAGCTCGGTTTCATGTTCCTTGAGCAGGGTGATGTCGACGCGCAGGCCCACGCGGCCGCCATCGGGGGTCGGGTGGTCATGCGCGCGGATCCAGCGGCCGTCGGACAATTGCTGCTCGGACGTGCTGGTGCCATCGCGGTGGCGCTTGAGACGGTCCTTGATCCACTCCTCCTCACGCCCCACGGCATCGGCGTGCTGGCTGTTTGCAAGCCCATAGCGCAGGATGTCTTCGAATTTGGTGCCCGGCTGCATGGCGGGGGCCGACACGGGATAGGTGTCGCGGTAGCGCTGGTTGCAGGTCAGCAGACGTTCTTCGCGGTCATAAAGGACGAAACCATCCGGGATCGCCTCAATCGCGGCCCAGATGCGCATCTGGTCAGTGATATCCAGCGCCAGGCACACGAGGTCACCGTCCCGCGCGCGCCGATCCTGCAACTTGACCCAGGTGCCGTTCAGGAATTTCAGCGTTACAGGTTCGATCGGGTCAGATTCCACCCGAGCCAGCATGCGGGCGACAAAGGCATCAGGCGTCTCATCGCCCAGATCAATCGCGCCCGAAGTGCCGATCAGATGCACCATGTCGGCATATGGGATTCCGGGGGCGACGGGCTTTCCTTCAAACGGAGCCATCCAGGCGCGGTTGGCGGTGATCAGCTTCATCGACACGTCGAAGACCGCAAACCCGTCGCGGATGGTGTTGACCGAATCCCAAAGCCGGCGTTCGGCCATCACGGCCTGGGTGTGGGCGCGGTCCAGATCGTCGAGGAACCGCAGGTTCTGGCCTTTCAGAACCTCAGCCTCAGACAAGGCGGACCGCACGACCATGCGCTGTTCGACGATCTGGTCGGACAAGGACCGCGCGTGGATCGCCAGCTTTTCATTGGCGGTGAAAAGTTCGCGGCTTTTCTGTTCCAGCAGGCGTTCGGCTGCCAGCCGCGCGCGCCGTTCCCTTAGCAAGCGTTCCGAAAGATCCATGCCAGCCCTGTCGACATTCCGCGCCGTTCGGCGCCAGTGCCGGGCCGCAAGGGTCCGGTTTACAGCACTATCCTGCGGCATCAAAATGAACCAAGACTTAACGCCAACGGGACAAGTGGCACGTTCTGCAGGCTTGCCAGTGCGCCGTGCCCCGTGCGACATTTCGCCCAATGATCCGGGGAGGCATTTTCAATGCGTTGGTTTCAAAAAATTGGTGTTCTGGCAGCCATTTGCGTTTTTTCAGGGTCGGTGACGGCGCAGGCGCAGGATCTGATTCCCGAACGCCGCGCGACGTTGTCGCAAGACCAGGACTTGCCCGGTGGCGACATCGCCTCGGTCTTCGATACCACCATCGAAGCGTGTGAGCGGGCAGCCCTGACCAATCCCCGCGCGACGGCTTTTGTCTACAACACGCGGAACGGGTCGTGCTTTGTAAAGAATGGCCCGGGTGAGGGGGTATTCTTCCAGGGTGCCTTCTCGGGCGTCGTGATCGAAGGCGACGCTGACATTCGTGCAATGGCAGCCGACAGACGGGCTGAAATCGCGTTCCTGCCGGACTGGGACATCCAAAGCGCCACCGAGCAGGCGCAGGGCCTTGGCCGCCAGCACACCACCGGACCCTGGACCGCCGAGGAACATCTGCGAGCCGCGCTTGAGGCTGAGGGTCGGGGCGATTGGGCCGGTGCGGCAGCCTTTACCGGGGCCGCGCTCAACCTGACCGACGATGCCGCGACCTGGGGTGAGTTTGCGCGTCGCCAGCTTGCCGCCGGGGTCGCTGACAGCAATCAGTCGGGCTACTTCTTCTATCAGGCCTTTCAGTCGTCGATGAACGCCTATCTGCGTGCCGAAGATCCCGCCTTGCGCCATTCGATTCTGGTTGTGATGGCTGATGTCCTCGAACGCAATGGCCGGGGCCGTGATACGGTGCAGGCGTTGCGTCTGGCGCAATCGCTGCAGCCGCGCACCGATACCGAGGCCGCGCTGGAAGTGGCGATTGGCAAATACGGCTTCCGCATCACCGAAACCGTGGTGCAGTCCGATCTGGCGCGCCCGCGCATCTGCGCGACCTTCTCGGAAGACCTTGTGGCCTCTGGCGTGGATTATTCCAGCTTCGTGCAGTTGACCGAAGCGGGCATGGTCGTCGAAAGTGGCGGCTGGCGGCAGCTTTGTGTGACCGGACTGGAGCACGGCAAACGCTATAGCCTGACCTTCCGCGAGGGCCTTCCGGCCGCTGATGGCCAGACCATGGCCAAATCAGTTGAGGTCACGCAATACATCCGCGACCGCGCGCCCGGCGTCCGTTTTCCGGGCCGGGGCTATGTCCTGCCGAACACCACCGATGTCGCCCTGCCGGTGGAAACGGTGAACACCGACAAACTGGACCTGACGCTTTTCCGGGTAACGGATCGCAACCTTCTGCGGTCGATCCAGGATTACTATTTCGGCACGCCGATGCAGTCCTATTCCGAAGAATACTTCGCCGACACCGTGGGTGAAGAACTTTGGACCGGCACCGCCACCGTGGGCCAGGAGGTCAACCGCGACGTGACCACCCGCCTGCCCTTGGGCGATGCACTTGAGGGTCTGCCTGCGGGCATCTACGCGCTGAAGGCCGCTGTGCCGGGCGTTGACCCATATGTCATCCCCGCTGGCTGGCAGTGGTTTGTGGTGTCTGACCTTGGGCTGACCACGCTGTCGGGCGTGGACGGTCTGCATGTGTTCGTCCGCAGCCTTGGTACTGCCGGGGCCAAACCCGGCATTGCGGTGGAACTTCTGAACCGTGCCAATGCCGTCCTTGGCACTGCGGTGACCGACGACATGGGCTATGCCCGGTTTGACGCTGGATTGACGCGCGGCCTTGGCGGCAGCGCGCCAGCCATGGTTGTCGCGCGGGATGGTGATACCGACATTGCCTTCCTCTCGCTGACCGACCCGGAGTTTGACCTGTCCGACCGTGGGGTTGAGGGGCGTGAGGCCGCTCCGCCAGTCGATGTGTTCATCACCACCGACCGGGGAGCCTATCGCGCGGGCGAAACCGTCTACGCCACGGCTCTTGCGCGCGACGCGCAGCAGGCGGCGGTGGAAGGTCTGCCCCTGACCGCCGTGGTCAGCCGCCCTGATGGCGTGGAATACGCCCGCGCCGTGGTAAACGACCAAGGCGGCGGATATGTGTTTTCGCAGCCCATCGCAGGGTCGGCCCCGCGCGGCGTCTGGCGGCTGGAGATGTTTGCCGATCTGGAGGCCCCGGCGCTGGCCTCGCGCACCTTCCTGGTTGAGGATTTCCTGCCCGAACGCATTGATTTCAACCTGACGCTGGCCGACACGCCGTTGTCGGTCGGCACCGACAGCACCGTCGATCTGACCGTCGCCGCGCGTTATCTGTTCGGCGCGCCGGGGGCGGGCCTTGCCATCGAGGGTGAGGTATTGTTGCGCGCCACCGAAGGGTTGGAGGCGCATCCCGGATATGTCTTTGGCCGCCATGACCAGCCGTTCAGCGCCCAGATGACCGCGCTTGACGCGGCCGAGACCGACGCAGACGGCAATGCCGTGCTGGCAGTCGTATTGCCCGTGGTCGCAGACCCCTACCGCCCGCTTGAGGCGCGGGTCACGATCCGCGTCGCCGAAGGCTCAGGCCGGCCGGTTGAACGTGTGGTCACCAAGGCGCTGACGCCTGCCGACCCGATGATCGGGGTGCAGACGCTGTTCGACGGCGTGGCCCCCGAAGGCGGCGAGGCCCGGTTCAATCTGATCGCTGTCGATGCGACCCAGGCGCTGGTGGCAATGCCGGTGAAGTGGCAGGTGGTTCGGGTTGAGACGAATTACCAATGGTATCAAAGCTATGGCAACTGGAACTGGGAACCCGTCGTCACCCGCACCCCCGTCGCCGAAGGCGAGGTGGCCCTTGGCAGCGCGCCGGTCGAAGTGGCCGCGCCCGTCACCTGGGGCAGCTACGAGATTGTCGTGGAACGGTCGGACGGCGGGCAAGCCGCAACCTCGACCGCGTTCTACGCCGGTTGGTATGCCCCCGCCGACGCAAGCGCCACGCCAGACACGCTGGAACTGTCGCTGGACAAGGAGGCCTACAAGACGGGCGACACCGCGACCCTGCGGCTGGTGCCACGCGCGGCGGGGACGGCGCTGGTGACCGTGCTTTCGAACCGCCTTGTCACCATGCAGGCGGTCGAGGTGGTGGAGGGTGAAAACCTGATCACTCTGCCCGTGACCGATGAATGGGGCGCGGGCGTCTATGTGACGGCGAGCGTTCTGCGACCGATGGACGTGGCGGCTGGCCGCAACCCGGCCCGCGCGCTGGGCCTGACCCATGCCAGCATCGCCCCCGGCGCGCGTGCCTTGAAGGCGACGGTGGAGATGGCCGACGAGGCCGCCCCGCGTGGGCCGCTGGAGGTGGCGGTCAAGGTTGAGGGCGTGTTGGCGGGCGAAACCGCCTATGTCACGATTGCTGCAGTCGATGTGGGCATCCTGAACCTGACGGGTTTTGAGGACCCCGATCCGCAAGGCCATTACTTCGGACAGCGCCGGCTTGGCGTGGGCATCCGTGACATCTATGGCCGTCTGATCGACGGGCTGAACGGGGCCGTGGGTGAGGTGCGGTCCGGCGGCGACGCAGGCGCGCAGGCGCGGCTGCAAGCCCCCCCTCCTACGGAGGAGCTGGTGGCCTACTTCACCGGCCCGCTGACCGTGGGGGCCGATGGCTATGCCCGCACGACCTTCGATCTGCCCAGCTTCAACGGTACCGTCAAGGTGATGGCCGTGGCGTGGAGCAAGACCGGCGTCGGCCAGGCCAGCGCCGATGTGCTGGTGCGTGACCCGGTCGTCGTGACCGCCAGCCTGCCCCGTTTCCTGTCGCCCGGCGATGAAAGCCGCCTTCTGTTGGAGATCGTCCACGCCACCGGGCCTTCGGGCCGGATGAGCCTGGATGTGGTGGCCAATGGCCTGACCCTTGGCGCAGTGCCTTCGGGTTTTGATCTGGTCGACCAGGGCAAGGCGGTGTTCGAGGTGCCGGTCACGGCGGGCGCGGTCGGGGTGCATACGATTGATGTCAGCCTGACCACCCCGGACGGCAAGCAGCTGAAGAAGACCCTGACGATCCCGGTGCAAGTGAATGATCCTGAGGTGGCCCGCATTTCTCGGCTGGATCTTGCGGCAGGGGCGACGTTCACCTTTGACGAGAATGTCTTTGCCGGTCTGGTCCCGAGGTCCGGCAAGGCAACGATGGCGATTGGCCCGCTTGCCCGGCTGAACGCGCCGGGGCTGCTGGCGGCGCTTGACCGCTATCCCTATGGCTGCACCGAACAGATGACCAGCCGCGCGCTGCCGCTTTTGTATTTCGCCGAAGTGGCCGAGGTGATGGACCTTGAGGGCGACACCACGCTGCAAGCCCGCATCAATGAGGCGCTGGTGGAAATCCTTGCCAACCAATCCTCCACCGGCGGTTTCGGGCTTTGGGGGCCGGGGGAAGGCGACTTCTGGCTTGATGCCTTTGTCACCGACTTCCTTAGCCGGGCCCGCACGCAGGGCTATGCCGTGCCTGACCTTGCCTTCAAGAACGCACTCGCCAACCTGCGCAATCAGGTGAACTATTCGGCTGACTTCAGTGCCGAAACCAACGGCGGGGGTGAGGCGCTGGCCTATGCCCTCATGGTCCTTGCCCGCGAAGGGGCGGCGGCGGTGGGCGATCTGCGCTATTATGCCGACGTGAAGGGTGACGACTTTGCCACCCCAATCGCGCAGGCGCAGCTGGCGGCAGCACTGGCATCCTACGGTGATCAGGCGCGGGCCGATACGATGTTCCGCAAGGCCGCCGCCAAGCTGGAAGGCCTCGGGCCGGAACGAGGCCAGGTCTGGCGCGTTGATTATGGCACCCGCTACCGCGATGCAGCAGCCCTGCTGACGCTTGCGGTGGAATCGGGGTCAAACGCGATCGACCGGGAGGCGCTGACCGACCGCATTGCCACGACCGGCGGCACCCTGTCGACGCAAGAGGCGACTTGGGCGCTTCTCGCCACCAACGCGCTGATCGACCGGCCGGGTGCCGATGGCATCACCATTGATGACGCACCTGCCGAGGGGCCGCTGGTCCGCGTGCTGGACGCTGGCGCGGTGACGCCGGTGGTGGTCAAGAACGACGGGGTGGACACGACGCTGACGGTCACCACCTACGGCGTGCCTTCGGAACCGGAACCGGCGGGCGGCAATGGTTATGCCATCACCCGGACCTACTACACAATGGACGGAACCGAAGTGTCGCTGGACGGCGTCACCGCAGGCACCCGTCTGGTCACCGTGTTGGAGGTCACGCCCTTCGCCTATGGCGAAGCGCGGCTGATGGTGGCAGACCCCCTGCCCGCCGGGTTTGAGATCGACAACCCCAACCTGATGAGCGCAGGCTCCACTTCTGAATTGGACTGGCTGGATACCCTGGTTGACGTCCAGCACAGCGAATTCCGGCAGGACCGGTTCCTGACAGCGGTGGATTGGACGTCGGATCAGTCGTTCCGGCTGGCCTATGTGGTGCGCGCGATCAGCCCCGGCACCTTCCATCATGCGGCACCTTCGGTCGAGGACATGTACCGCCCCGACTTCCGCGCGCGGGGAGAAACCGGGTCAGTGACGATTGCGCCGTAAGCAATGACACGCCAATCGGAAGGCGAAACACAGGGCCGCGCCCTCCCTCGGGTGGGCGCGGCAACGATGGACGTAGGCGCTTTATGGTGCCGACACTCCCACCTCAGTTCGGGTTTGAGACGCTGCAAAGCGCCCTCCCTAGGGGGAGGGAGGGCGCGGCCCGGCGGGCTTACGCCCTTGATTCCGGGCCAAAAGAAGGTCAGCGACTAGATGCACGCGCGCTGGATCATCGCGGGCGTCGCAACCCTTTGGCTTGCTGCCTATGGCCGGGACCGACTTGACCTCTGGATCGACGCCACGATCCTGCCGCCCCTGACGGTCGAGACCTCCATCGAGGTGCTGGATCGCGACGGTGACCTTCTGCGCGCCTATACCGTGGCCGATGGCCGCTGGCGGATGGCCTTGCCGCCGGACCGCGTTGATCCCGGCTATATCGCCATGCTGCTGGCCTATGAGGACAAGCGGTTTTACAGCCACGCGGGCGTCGACCCCCGGTCCATGCTGCGCGCCATCCTGCAAGCGGCGTGGAACGGGCGCGTCATTTCCGGCGGGTCAACCCTGACGATGCAGGTCGCGCGGCTGCTGGAGGAAGGCACCACAGGTCAGGTTGGCGGCAAGCTGCGCCAGATGCGCGTGGCCCTGGCGCTGGAAAGGCGGCTGACCAAGGACCAGATATTGCAGCTTTATCTGCACCTTGCCCCGTTTGGCGGCAACCTTGAAGGGGTGCGCGCGGCGTCCATCAGCTATTTCGGCAAGGAACCGTTGCGGCTGACCCCGGCTGAGGCGGCGCTGCTGGTCGCCATCCCGCAATCCCCCGAAACCCGCCGCCCCGACCGCGCCGCCGACCGGGCCGAGGCCGCGCGCAACCGCGTTCTGGCCCGCGCAGTGGGTGAAGGCGTGCTGGACGCCGATGAGGCCGAAGCGGCCCTGCGTGAAGAAGTGCCCGGCCTTCGCCTGCCCTTCCCCGCCATCGCCCCGCATCTGGCCGACCGGGCGCTGGCCGATGACCCTGCCCTGTCCACCCACACCCTGACCCTTGACCGCGACCTGCAAATCAAACTCGAAGCGCTGGCGGTCGAGGCTGTGGCGGGCCGCGGTGAAGCGTTGCAGGTCGCGATCCTGGTGGCCGACCACGCCTCGGGCGAGATTCTCGCCAGCGTCGGGTCGGCAGGTTATCAGGCGGACCTGCGGCAAGGGTTCGTCGACATGACACAGGCGCTGCGCAGCCCTGGGTCGACGCTGAAACCGCTGGTCTATGCGCTGGCCTTTGACGAAGGCCTTGCCCACCCCGAAACGATGATTGACGACCGACCCACCAGTTTCGGCACCTACGCCCCGCAGAACTTTGACCGGATCTATCGCGGCACGATCCGGCTGAGGGAGGCGCTGCAACTGTCGCTGAACATCCCCGTCGTGGCCTTGACCGAAGGCTTGGGTCCGGCGCGCCTGATCTCGGCCATGGAACGCGCAGGCATGCGCCCGCTGTTTCCGGGCGATCAGCCGGGTCTGGCGATTGCCTTGGGCGGGGTCGGTGTGACGCTGACCGACATGGTGCAGCTTTACGCCACGCTTGCACGCGGTGGCGTGGTGCGGCCCCTGACCTGGCGCCTGAATGGGGCCGGGGCTGAAGGACAGCGGGTCATGTCCTCGGTTGCAGCGTGGCAGGTAGGCGATATTCTGGCAGGCCTCGCCCCGCCCCCCGGCGCGCCGGAAAACCGGCTGGCCTACAAGACCGGCACGTCTTACGGCCACCGCGATGCCTGGGCCATCGGCTATGACGGCACGCATGTCATTGGCGTGTGGATGGGCCGGGCCGATGGAACACCAGTGCCGGGGGCGTTTGGTGCGGATGTGGCGGCCCCGGTGCTGTTTCAGGCCTTCAACCGGCTGAAACAGAAGCTGGACCCGCAGCCGCCCGCCCCTTCCGCCACTCTGCTGGTGTCCAATGCGGAATTGCCCCAGCCGCTGCAGCGCTTCCGGTCCCGGTCCGCGGCGTTCGAAGCGGACGCCGATGCCCCCGCCGTGGCCTTCCCCCCCGATGGGGCCGAGGTGGAACTGCTGCCCGCCGGGCTGAAGGTCCGCGTCACGGGGGGCACGGCCCCCTTCACCTGGTTGGCCGATGGCGTGCCGCTGCTGGTGGCCCTGCCCGCGCGTGAGGCGATGCTGAACCTGCACGGCGCGGGGTTTGTCACCCTAAGCGTGATTGACGCCGAAGGCCGGTCTGCCCGCGCACAGGTGCGAGTGCGCTGACGAGACCGCTCGTCGATGACTGCGTCACTCCTCGCTGGGGCTTCGCGATGAGGAGACGAAGTCGAACGAAGAGCGTTCACCCCCGCTCAAACGCCAAGGCGATGCCCTGCCCGCCGCCGATGCACATGGTGACCAGCGCAAGCCGGCCGCCCGTCCGCTCCAGCTCATGCAAGGCTTTGACCACCAGCATCGCGCCGGTTGCGCCCACCGGGTGGCCCAGCGCAATAGCGCCACCGTTCGGGTTCACCCGGGCCGGGTCAAGCCCCAGCACGCGCGCGACGGCAAGCGCCTGCGCCGCAAACGCCTCATTCGATTCCACCACGTCGAAATCCTGTGCGGTGATCCCCAGTTTGGCGCACAGCGCCCGCACTGCCGGGATCGGGCCAAGACCCATCACTGTCGGGTCCACCCCGGCATGGGCATAGCCCATGATCCGCGCCCGCGCCCGCCCGCCATGGTCACCCCGGCACAGGACCAGCGCCGCCGCGCCGTCATTGATGCCCGAGGCATTGCCCGCCGTGACCGAACCCTCTTTCTGGAAGGCCGGGCGCAGGCCTGCCAAAGCCTCAGGGCTGGTGGCCTTGGGGTGTTCATCGGTGTCAAAGATCGTGGGGCCCTTGCGGCCCGGAATCTCAACCGCGACGATCTGGTCCTTGCACCGGCCTTCGGCGATTGCGCGGGCGGCGCGGGTCTGGCTTTCCAGCGCGAAGGCATCCTGATCTTCGCGGGTGATCCCGTGCAGGGCCGCCACGTTTTCCGCCGTCACCCCCATGTGGCCCGTGCCAAACGGGCAGGTCAGCGCGCCGGTCATCATGTCCACGGCCCGCACATCGCCCATCTTCTGCCCAAAGCGCGCGGCGGGCAGGCTGTGGGGGGCGCGGCTCATGCACTCGGCCCCGCCGGCAAGCGCCATGTCGGCGTCGCCCAGCATCAGCGCCTGCATGGCCGACACCACGGCCTGCGCACCCGACCCGCAAAGGCGGTTCACGTTCATCGCCGGGGTCGTCTCGGGGATACCCGCAGTCATCGCCATCACCCGCGCCAGATACATGTCGCGCGGTTCGGTGTTGATGACATGGCCCATCACCACATGGCCGATCTGCCCGCCTTCCACCCCCGCGCGGTCAAGGGCGGCACGGGCGGCCACAGTGGCGATGTCGATGGGCGGCATCGCGGCCAGTGCGCCACCAAAGCTGCCAATGGCGGTGCGGGTAGCGGACAGGATGTGAATTTCGGTCATGGGAACTCCTCACTCTTCGTTGCATCCTGCACGAAAGACGCGCCGGGACACATATCTGTCGTTGCGTCACGCGGCCCGCCTGCCCGCCATTGACACTGTCGTACGGGCAAGAGACATCAGGCTCGTCAGCGGGAGAATACTGTGAAAGACCTGATCCGGACCCATGCGGGGCTGCTTTTTGCCGGGGTCGCGACCTTTGTGATGATGGGTGCGGGACAGTCGCTGTACGGCCCTGCCCTGCCCGCCTTTTCGCGCCTTTTCGGGGTCACGGTGGCCGAGGCGGGGGTGCTGGTGTCGGCCCACTGGGTGGGTTGCTTTATCGGCGTCGGATTCATGTATCTGAAGGGTGGGGTCATCACACCGCGCCATACGCTTGCGGCCATGGCCCTTGGGGCGGCGGGCGTGGCAACCCTTGCCGGCTGGTGGGCGACCATCGCCGGCGCGGTGGTGTTCGGCATGGGCTATGGCATGTCGACGGCGGTATTCAACCCGCGCGTCATGCGGGCCTTTGGCACAAAGGGCCCCTCGATGCTTAGCCTTCTGAACGCCACCTTCGGCATCGGCGCGATTGCGGCCCCGCTGGTCTTTGTGGCCGTCGGCAGCGACCCGCGCTGGTCCTTCGGGCTGACAGCGGCGCTGGCGGCGGTGATATGGGTCTTTGCCGGCGCGGCCGGCAAGGCAGGCGCGGCACCAGTGACGGCCCCGCACAACTTTCGTCCGCATTGGGGCATCCTTGGCTTCGGGATGATCGCCATCGGGATGGAGGCCTGCTTGATCGGCCTTGGCCCCACCGCTCTGATCCAGGCCGGTGTGGCCGAGGCGACGGCGGCCGAACTCCTCAGCGCGTTTTTCGTCGTCTTCCTGCTGGCACGGGTGGCGCTGATCTTCGTGGCCCACAGGATTGCGCCCTTCGTGCTTTACAGCGGCGCGATTGGAGTGGCAGCCGCCTGTGCCCTTGGAGCGGCGCTGCTGTCTCCGGCGGTGTTCTTCGTGGCCATGGGGGCACCGGCGGGGCTGTTCTTCCCCGGCTACTATGTCACTGCCAGCGGCAAGATGGGCGAAGACCTGCGCGTGCCACCCACCATCATCGCCGCGGGCCTGATCGGCGGGATTGGCGCACCGCTAATCGTGGCACCACTGATGGCTGCCATGGGTGAGCGTGGGTTTTTCTGGCTTATTGCCGGGGTGACGGTGGCATTGACCATGGCTTCATTGCTGGCTTTGCGGCGGATGAAGCTGTGACGGGCGCGCCGGAGTTGTCGAAAACTCCGATCCAGAGCCTGTGAGGGTACCGCCCCGAGTTCCTTGAAGAAACCGGTGGTCAGCGGCCAGCTTGCCAGTTTGCGACTGCCTCAAGCGGGTAAAGCAGCATCAGGACGTTCAGCGCCAACCCGTCGCGGATGATCCACATTGTCGCACCTTCGGCCAGCACGATCAGCGCCACTGTCGCCCAGACCGGCAAGCGTGACGCAAGCCAGAACCCCAGGATCATCGCCAGAATGTCCGCCACGACGTTCAGGACGGAATCGCCGTAATAATCCAGCGAGATCGTGACCGCCCGGTAACGCTCGATGATCGCGTCCGAGTTTTCGACGACCTCCCAGGCTGCCTCCAGCAGGGTCGCGATCACCAGCCGCCAACCAAAGGCCAGGCGGCGTGCAACCAGCCAAAGGGCGCCGAAGAACAGGAAGCCATGGATGACGTGGCTGGGCGTGTACCAGTCCGAGATGTGCTGCGAATTTTCCGAACTTACCACCTGACCGTGCCAAAGCTTGACGTAACCGCATTTGCAGATCGGCTCACGCCCGATCCACAGCAGATAGGCAGCTGCCAGCAGGATGATGCCAGCCACGATCACGAAGGGGGAAATGCGCTTGACCATAGGCACAGGAATCATGGCGCGCGCGCGGCGTCCAGTGAAAATGAACCCAAGGCCTGCGTGACAAGTCGGCCACCCTGGCACCGCGCCCAAGCCTTGCCTTCGCCGCAGCCGCGCTATCCTGTTTTGCCAACCTTGAAAGGTGTCAGAATGACCGACAAGAACCCCTACCGCTATGGCCCGACCCGGGGTGAGTTGTGGGTGTGGCTGGTGTTCAGCGCGGCGGGGTTTGGCCTTCTGGCCTTCGCCCTGTTCAGCCGAGGCGTGCCCACAGGCCCGGCGCTGGTCGAGGTGGTCGGGATCGCCGGGCTGCTGTTTGGTTATTTGGCCGCGCGGTCGATCAAGCGGCTGATCCGGAATGAACATCCCTGACCCCGCAAACAGGCGCGGGGGATCTTGTCAGCGATAGCCGGTCGGATGCAATTTCCGGCGACCGCCCGGGGTCAGCAAGGCAGCCTCTCTCCCTTCGATCACGACGGCGGACAACGGGCCACCGTAGGCGGCACTGCTGTCTATGTTCAGCCGATTGCCATAATGTGTGGCCTGATCCAGCGCCGTGTGGCCATGCACGATCAGCGGCCCATGGCTTTCGGTATCGGAAAGGAACGGCTCGCGGATCCAGACCAGGTCTGTCTCGGTCTGTTGGTCCAGCGCGATGCCGGGGCGGATGCCGGCGTGGACAAAGGCACAGTCGCCCGCCTGATGCAGCGTCGGACGCGCGGCAAGAAAGTCCACATGCGCCTGCGGCACGGCCGCAACCGCATCGGCATGGACGCGCGCGACCGGGCGGTCAGCGGCTTTGATCACGCCGTAGGACGCCAGCGTCGCCGGGCCGCCCAGCTTTGGGTGCAGCCAGCCCAGATCGGCGCGCAGGCCGGGTTCAGGATCGAACGGATCGCGCAGAAACCGGGTGAACATCCGGTCATGATTGCCTTTGAGGACAAGCCAGTCCTGCCCCTCTGCCAGCCCGTCCAGCAGGAAGTCGATGACGCCCCGACAATCAGGGCCGCGGTCGACCAGATCCCCGACATGGATCACCGGGCCCGGTCCATGGCGGGCGAAGTCGGCGGCAATCAGATCATGCGCGCCGCGCAACAGGCCGAGGTGGCCGTGAATGTCGCCGATGGCGTAAATGTGCATGGGGCGATGGATCCTGTTGGAAATCGCCGGGGATTTCACACTCCCCGGACCCCACGTGGGATATTTGTGCAAATGTGAAAGGGCAAGGGGGTGGGAACCTTTGGCCAGTGACGCGGTTGGATCTGATTGGTGACAAAAGGGGATTTGCTATGATCGACCACACGGGGTTCGTCGTCAGCGACCTGGAAGCGGCGAAACGGTTCTATAATGCCGTCGCTGCGGCTTTAGGCCTGCAGACCAAAAATCTGGCGGAAGGGGCGTTCCTGCTGGGGGACAGCGCAGAAATACCGACCCCCTATCTTTGGATCGGAACCTGGCGACCGTCCTACTGGGCCGAGGGCTCACGCGCCGGGCTGAACCAGATGCACGTCGCCTTTGTAGCTCGTGACAAGGCAGCGGTGGACCGCTTTTACAGCGATGCCATTGCGGCGGGCGGACGCGACAATGGAAAACCCGGCCCGCGTGACGGGGCCGGGGATTATTACGGAGCTTTCGTCCTGGACCCCGACGGCAACAACATCGAGGCATGCTGTCGGGGCGCTGCGGCGCTTTAAGGCCAGGCAACCTCTAAGGTCAGGCAACCTCGAATTGCAGGGCCTTGACCTGCTGGAACAGGCCAGTGCCTTCCAGCGTGGCGATGACTTTCGGGTCGATCTGCTGGTCAAGATAGAGGATCGCGATGGCATCCTGTCCCACGCCAGACCGGCCCAGGGTAAAATTCGCGATGTTCACGTTGTTCTTGCCCATGGTCATGCCCAGAAGGCCGATGATACCCGGCACGTCCTCATTTGTGGTGTAAAGCATGTGGGCGCCAATCTCGGCATCAATGTTGATGCCCTTGATCTGGATGAAGCGCGGCTTGCCATCGCTGAAGCAGGTCCCCGCGACCGACCGTTCGCGCGTGTCGGTGACCATGGTCACCTTTATATAGGCGTCAAAGGTGCCGGTCTTGTCTTGCCGGGTGGTAGAGATCTGGATGCCCTTGTCCTTGGCCACCACGGGGGCGGAGACAAGGTTCACATCCGGATTCTGTGCTTTCAAAACGCCCGCAAGCACCGCCTGGTTCAGGGCGGCAAGGTTCATGCCTGCTACCGTCCCGTCATACAGGATGTTGATCGCCTTGATCGGCTCATCCGTCATTTGCCCGATAAAGCTGCCAAGGTGGCCGGCCAGCCTGATCCAGGGGCCCATGACCACCGCCTCCTCCGCTGTGACGTTCGGCATGTTCAGCGCGTTCTGCACCGCGCCGGTCAGCAGGTAATCGGCCATCTGTTCAGCCACTTGCAGCGCCACGTTTTCCTGCGCTTCGGTGGTGGCAGCGCCAAGGTGGGGGGTGCAGACGACATTGGGCAGGTTGAAAAGCGGGTTTTCGGTGGCGGGTTCGGTCTCGAACACGTCGAGGGCCGCACCCGCAACATGGCCTGATTTCAGCGCCTCAGCCAAGGCCGCCTCATCTATCAACCCCCCCCGCGCGCAATTGATGATACGGACGCCCTTTTTGGTCTTGGCCAGATTCTCGGCCGACAGGATATTGCGGGTCTTGTCGGTCAATGGGACGTGCAGGGTGATGAAATCGGCCCGCGCCAGAAGGTCATCAAGCTCGACCTTGGTAACCCCAAGAGTCTTCGCACGCTCTTCCGACAGGAAGGGGTCATAGGCCACCACCTTCATGTGCAGGCCAACGGCGCGGTCACAGACAATGCCGCCGATGTTGCCGGCACCAATCACGCCAAGGGTCTTGTTGAACAACTCAACCCCCATGAAGCGCGACTTTTCCCACTTGCCAGCCTGGGTGGAGGCGTTGGCTTCGGGCAGTTGCCGGGCGACGGCGAACATCATCGCGATGGCATGTTCCGCCGTGGTGATCGAATTGCCGAAGGGCGTGTTCATCACGATCACGCCCTTCTTGGAGGCGGCAGGAATGTCGACGTTATCGACCCCGATTCCGGCGCGGCCCACGACCTTCAGGCGGGTGGCGTTGGCCAGGAGTTTCTCGGTCACCTTGGTGGCAGAGCGAATCGCAAGGCCGTCATACTGGTCGATCACGGCGGCGAGGGCATCCTTGTCGCGGCCAAGTTTGGGGAGGTAGTCGACCTCAACCCCCCGGTCGCGGAAGATCTGGACGGCGGTTTCGGAGAGTTCGTCGGATACGAGGACTTTGGGGGCCATTTGGGGCATCCTTTGATGTCGGGTGTGAAAGTCGGGCTGAAGCCCGACTACGAATTTGGGAAATGTCGGCCGTGACGGCGTAGGTCGGGCTTCAGCCCGACTCTCCGGTCAGGCGGCTTGCGACAGCGCGGCGATCTCGGCGTGGAAAGCATGCGCGATCCAGGGCATCAGGTCAGCCACATCGGCCGTTTCCACCGTGCTGCCGCACCAGATCCGCAGACCGGGAGGGGCATCGCGGTAGGCGCCCATGTCAAAACCGGCGCCGGCCTTTTCGATCCGCTTGGCGACGGCCTTGGCAAAGCCCTCACCATCGGTGATCCGGTGATCGGTGAACTTGAGGCAGACGCTGGTGGTTGACGCCGTCGCCGGGTCTTCGGCCAGGTTCGCGATCCAGGGATTCGCGGCGCAGAAGTCGTGGACGACCTTTGCATTGGCGCTGGCGCGGGCAATCAGGCCTTGCAGCCCGCCGATGGATTTGGCCCATTTCAGCGCGACAAGGTAATCTTCGTTCGCCAGCATTGACGGCGTGTTGATCGTCTCACCGGAGAAGATGCCTTCGATCAGCTTGCCCTTGGCGGTGAGGCGGAAGATTTTCGGCAGCGGCCAGGCGGGAACATAGGTCTCCAGCCGTTCCACCGCGCGGGGGCTCAGGATGATAACGCCATGCGCGCCTTCGCCGCCCAGCACCTTCTGCCAGGAGAAGGTCGTGACGTCGAGCTTGTCCCACGGCAGGTCCATTGCGAAAGCGGCGGAGGTGGCGTCGCAGATCGTCAGGCCCTGACGGGTGGCCGGGATCGCGTCGCCGTTCGGCAGACGGCACCCGCTGGTCGTGCCATTCCAGGTGAAAACCACGTCGCGGTCGAAATCGACCAGCCCGAAATCCACGATCTGGCCGTAGGGGGCAATGCGCACGGTGGCATCCAGCTTCAGCTGCTTGACCGCGTCGGTCACCCAGCCCTCACCGAACGACTCCCACGCCAGCATCTCAACAGGGCGGGCACCGAGGAGGGTCCACATCGCCATCTCGACAGCGCCAGTGTCGGACGCAGGGACAATGCCGATCCGGTACTCGGCGGGCACGCCAAGAATCTCACGGGTAAGGTCAATCGCCTCTTTCAGCTTTGCCTTGCCCACGGAAGCGCGGTGCGACCGCCCAAGGGGCGCGTCGGCAAGCATATCAAGGGAATAACCGGGGATTTTGGCACATGGGCCAGAGGAAAAGCGCGGATTTGCCGGGCGCTTGGCCGGCGGGGTCAGATCTGTCATGGTAGCCTTCCAGCTAAAAGCCCTTCGGTGGGGAAGGGTGTCCCACTGCCGCGTTTACCGGCAGGCCGGGGGTGGCACAAGCCGGAAAATCGCGGTAATGCGCCGCAACGTCGTGAAAAAGCGACACGCGTGTTCACCATCGGAAACCAGTCCCATGTTTGTCGTCAGTCTTTTGACCAACCCGGAAAATCCGACGCTAGAGCGGGTGACCGTGGAATCCCTTCGCAATGCCTGGGGCGGCGGCGATGCGCGCTGGCTTGACCCCGGCATCGCGGCCGAGTTTGCCGTCAAGACGCTGCCCGCCAACCGCTGGGACGTCTGGGAAGGACTGCAAGGCTTGCGGGTTGACATGGCGGTGCAGCCGGCCGAAGGGCGGAAGAAACGCCTGCTGATCGCCGATATGGATTCCACGATGATCCAGCAGGAATGTATTGACGAGCTGGCCGATGAGGCGGGCGTGGGCGCGCATGTCGCCGCGATCACCGCGCGGGCGATGAATGGCGAGCTGGACTTCGACGCCGCCTTGCGCGAACGGGTCGGCCTGTTGCGGGGCCTGCCGGCCAACGTGATCGCCCGCGTACTGCGCGACCGGATCACCTTCATGCCCGGCGGGCACCAGCTTCTGGCGACGATGAAGGCAAACGGGGCGCATGCGGCGCTGGTCTCGGGCGGGTTCACCGCGTTCACTCAAGTCGTCGCCGACCGGCTGGGCTTTGACGAAACCCGCGCAAACACCCTGCACATCGAAGACGGCACTCTGACCGGCACGGTCGCGGAGCCGATCCTGGGGAAAGAGGCCAAGCTGCAGGCCTTGCATGAAATCTCGATCCGCCTTGGCATCACCCCGGCAAAGGCGATTGCGGTCGGCGATGGCGCGAACGACCTGCCGATGTTGCTGGCCGCAGGCACCGGCGTGGCGCTTCATGCCAAACCCCGGGTGCAGGCTGAGTGTGACGTGCGCATCAATCACGGTGACCTTACGGCGCTGCTGTATCTGCAAGGCTACAGCCGTGACGAGTTCGCGCCATGAAGATCCCTCCGGCAACGCTTGAAGATGCTGCCGGAATGGCGGCTGTCCTGAAGGCGGTGATCGCCCTCGGCGGGACCACCGCACACGAGGTTGCAAGGACCGAGGCGCAGGTGCGCGAAGGCTCTGTCATCGGGCGGGACATCCTTTCGTAAGTCCCCTGCGAAGCGGTTGGCGCTATCGTCGGCTGGCAATCGGTCGAGATGTACCAGGCTGACCCGCATTTCGGCACCTTCGTCCAGCCAGGCGTGCAAGCCAAAGGCATCGGCGGCGCGATGTTCAACCTGACCTGCCGCACCCTGCGCGAGCGGGACGTGCCATACATCATCGCCCACATCCGGGCCGACAATATCCCCGGCCTCGCCTACTACGCCCGCATCGGGCTCCGCGACATCGGTCAGGCCTTGGACTTGGCCCTGGGCGACGGGCGCAAGGTCGGGCGGGTGCACTGACGATTTGATCTCTGACCTCTTCGTTTATTCAAAGGCTCAACCTCGGTCTTCAGCCAGACCGCCTGTCTTAAGCCTGACGGTCAATGGGGGTTTCACCCCCAAACCCCCAGAGTACTTTTGGAAAGAGCAATCCATCAAAGCATCTAGCCAAAATGGCTTTGCTCTTTTTCCAAATACTCCCGCCGGAGGCTTCTACAGTCTACTTCACGCGCGCCGCCACAGAAGCGATCGGTGGCAACGCCGTCCAAGCGGGGCTCGATGCCCCCGAGGACGGCTGCCCTTCCAAAGTCTGTCCCCTTGCCCCCACCCAAGGAACCGGCGACAGTCGTGGTCATGTTCGAGATAGCGACAGAGTTTGCCATCCTTCTTGTCCTTGCAGCCTTTCTGGCCGGGGTGGTGGACAGCATTGCGGGGGGTGGGGGGCTGATCACCGTGCCTGCGCTCCTTCTGGCAGGGGCCTCGCCGGTTGAGGCTCTGGCGACGAACAAGCTGCAGGGCACGTTCGGGGCCGCCACAGCGACCGTCGCCTATGCTCGGGCAGGCCATGTGCGGCCGCTGGAGCAGTTGGGCATGGCGACCATTGCCGGCATTGCAGGGGCCGGGGGCGCACTGATCGCGCATCTGATCCCGGCCGAGGTGTTGCGGCTGATCATGCCCGTCGTCCTGATCGGCGTCGCCCTCTTCTTTGCGCTGAAACCCGGCCTGACCGATGACGCCCGCGCAGCGCGGATCAGTCCGGCAGTCTTTGGCCTGACGGTGGTGCCGCTGGTTTCGGCCTATGACGGGTTCTTCGGGCCGGGAACGGGATCGTTCTTCATGATGGGGTTTGTGCTTCTGGCGGGCTACGGAGTCTTGAAGGCCACGGCGCACACCAAGATGCTCAACTTCGCATCGAACCTTGGCAGCCTGCTGGTCTTTATCCCCAGCGGAGCGACCTGGTGGGCGGTCGGCATCGCGATGGCCGCAGCACAGGTGGCGGGTGCGGCGCTTGGCGCACGGCTGGCGATGCGGATCGGGGCGGGATTGATCAAACCTCTCCTCGTCATCGTCTCCACCGCGATGGCTCTGCGGCTGCTGTGGCAGGCGTTGGCAGGCTGAGCGGCCAGCGGCCGGCCCCGCGCATAGTGTCGCACAGGGATTGAGTGGGCAACATTGGCCCCCATGTCAAGTGCACGAAAGGAACCCTGCCATGACCGACACCTCAGCCCCAGCCCCCCTCCGCCTTGATCGCCACAAGACACCGGACGGAATTTCCGACCGTATCGCCCTTGGCATCGTCAAGTTCATGCGCGTTTTCGCCGATGCCTTCTTTTCCAAACGCTACGGCCACCGTGCCGTGGTTCTGGAAACCGTGGCCGCCGTGCCGGGCATGGTCGGGGGCCTGCTGCAACACCTGAAATCGCTGCGCCACATCCGGGAGGACGAGGGCTGGATCCGTGAGCTTCTGGACGAGGCCGAGAATGAACGGATGCACCTGATGACCTTCATCCACATCGCCAAACCGTCGCTGTTCGAGCGCGGTCTGATCATGTTCGGCCAGGCAGTGTTCTTCAACACCTACTTTTTCCTGTATCTTTTCGCCCCGAAGACCGCGCACCGCGTCGTGGGCTATCTGGAAGAAGAGGCCGTGGTCAGCTACACCGGCTACCTCGCGCAGGTGGACAGCGGCAATGTCGAGAACGTCGCCGCCCCGAAGATCGCCATGGACTATTGGGGTCTGCCCGCCGATGCGCGTCTGCGTGAGGTGATCGTCGCCGTCCGCGCGGATGAGGCCAAGCACCGCGACATCAACCACGGCTTTGCCGATACGCTGGCTGCAGGTGCGTCCAAGCGGGCGGTGCCTGCGGGCCGGGCGATGGACTAACTGGCGCTATCCGTGCCCCAATCAGCCGCCTGCATTTCGCGCAGGCGGCTGGCGGTGCGTTCGAATTCAAAGGCCCCTTCGCCTTCGATGTATAGACGTTCTGGTGCCTCGGCGGCGGATGCAATCAAGCGGACGCGCGCCTCATACAGAGCGTCGATCAGGGTGACAAAGCGTTTGGCCTCATTGTAATTGGCGGCGGAAAGCTGCGGGATGTCTTCAACGATCAGCACCCGCACCGCCGCCGCGATGGCCAGAAAGTCGCCGGGACCAAGTGGTTTGGAGCAAAGTTCCCAGAAACTCGCCCGGCCCACACCATTGGCAAAGCGTGGCAGGGTCAGGGTCCGACCGTTCACCTCCAACATCAGCGAGGCCTCGTCGGCGCCCCCGGTCAGATCAGCCCACAGCGCCGCGATCTGGGCCGTGGCGGTCCGTGCAGGGTGGAAATAGACCTGCGCGCCGGCCAACCGGTGCTGGCGGTAGTCGGTCGGACTTTCCAGTTCCGTTACCTCTAGTCGGTCTTCCAGCATGGCGATGAAAGGCAGAAAAAGCGCGCGGTTGAGGCCGGTCTTGTACAGGTCCTGCGGCGGGCGGTTTGAGGTGGTGACGATCACGATTCCCGCAGCGAACAGCTTTTCAAACAGCCGCCCGACGATCATCGCATCCGTGATGTCGTTGATCTGCATCTCGTCAAACGCCAGCAGGCGGGTGTCGCGGATCACCGCATCGGCTACCGGGGTCAGGGCATCCTCAACCTCGCGTTTGCGCGCCTCATGCAGGCCACGGTGGATTTCCTGCATGAAGGCGTGAAAGTGGACGCGCCGCTTTTGCGGGATGTCCACAGCCTCGGTGAAAAGGTCCATCAGCATGGACTTGCCGCGCCCGACCCCGCCCCACAGGTACATGCCTTTCGGTGGTGTGATCGGCCGGGCGAAAAGACCCGCGAACAGGCCGACGCGGCGGGTGGTATTTTCCTCAAGCCACACTCGCAGGCTTTCCAGGGGTGCTAGCACAGCGTGCTGCGCGGGATCGGCGCGCAACGTGCCGGATGCGACGCGGGCCTCGTAAATCTCGGTCAGGGTCAGACGCATGGCGCTAAAGCGGCGACAGGATCAGCCCTTCGGGGCCTTCCAGCGTCGCAGGCAGGCCGGGGACCAGCAGGCGTGACCAAAGGCCATCGGGGTCGCGCGCGGCTTTGCCTGGCTGATAAAGCTCGATCACGCCGCCTGCAAGGGCAAGAAACCGCACCGGGATCAGGCCACCGGGCCGCTGCAGACTGACGGCAGTGGTCACTACGGCGCCCTGCCCTTCCAGAAAGTCCTGCACCGCGGGCAGGTCGTGACAGGGGATGCCGATATGGTCATGGCCTACCTCAGGGGCGGCCCCGGTGATGCGCTGGCAAAGTTCGATCCGGGCGGTTTCGGGGCCGGAGAGGTAGACAAAGCGCAAGCCATCCTCCCAGAATTCCGGGATCAGCTCAGCCCCGTTCGGGGTGACGCCGGTATCCAGCGCCGCCCCTGCGGCCACCAGCCCGGCAAGGGCCGCGTCCATGTCTGGAACCGTCAGGGCAATGTGGTCGATCCTGCCGTGGCCGCGTGGCTGCCCTGCCACCAGTTGCACTGCTTGATTGCCACGCCGCAAGACCCCGTGATCTGTCACAAATCCGAACACCGACACCAGCATCGCAGCGGCGTGGTCAGGGTTCACAACCGTCAGTTCTGGCACCAGCATGACAGTTCCCCTTAGTCGAAGGTCATCGGATCGGGACCGCAGCGCACGCCTTCATCCAGCGTCGCCATAGCGGCCATTTCGGCGTCGGTCAGGGCGAAGTCGAACACATCAAGGTTTTCCGCCAGCCCCGCCGCGCGGGTGGACCGCGGGATCACCGAGGTGCCAAGCTGCACATGCCAGCGCAAGATCACCTGGGCGGGGCTTTTGCCGCTGCGCGCGGCGGCCGCAACAACCGGGGCTGCCGTAAAGCTGACGCCTTGGCCAAGTGGCGTCCAGCTTTGGGTGACAATCCCCATCCGGTCATGCAGTGCCCGCAATTCGCCCTGCTGGAGACGTGGGTTCAGCTCAATCTGGTTCAGGACCGGGATCACCCCGGTTTCCTGGACCAGCCGCTCCAGATGCGCGCCCATGAAGTTCGACACGCCGATCGACCGAACCCGCCCCTCATCGCGCAGGCGTACCAGCGCGCGCCAGGTCTCGACGTAGCGGTCCTTTGCCGGACAGGGCCAATGGATCAGGCACAGGTCGATCCGGTCCATGCCAAGGCGCGCAAGGCTGGCCTCAACCGCACGAAGGGTGCTGTCATGGCCCTGCGCATCGTTCCAGACCTTGGTGGTGACAAACACCTCATCCCGAGAGAGGCCGCTTTGCCGCAAACCGTCACCCTGCCCCACCTCATTGCCATAGATCGCCGCGCCATCGACCAGCCGGTAACCGAGGCCCAGCGCCGTGGCGACAGTGTCGGCAGTCGTCTTGGCGGGCACCTGCCAGATGCCAAGGCCAAGCTGTGGGATCATGTTGCCATCGTTCAGGCGCAGGCGGGTCGGGGTCATCGGTCTTCCTCATTTGACGGCGCGACAAAGCGGCAACTGGCCGCTGATGGCAAGCGGGAAATGTCCTATGGCAGATCACGAAGCGCCAAGGCGGCAGCTTCGGGGATAGACAGTCAGGCCATCGGCCCACCCGTTTCCGACAGGCGGACCAGGGTCCGGTCTGGCGCAGTCAGCTTCCGTGTATGGCCCTGCCAGTCAACGATTCAGGTGAACATGCCCCCGGAAAAGACGCGCTGTGGCAGGTGTTCGGTGATGCGGGTGGATGAATTTCGGTTTGACCGGCAGATCGACCTGCAGACCCCGGTCTGGCACCGGGATCAATTCATCCCGGACATTGGTTCATCTGGCAAAAGGACCTGCGACCGCGACGCAAACGCCCGTGTCGCAAGCGCCCCTGCGTTTGCCATCCGCTTGCCTCTTCAGCCAGACCGCTCCCAAGGTTGGCGAAGGGGCCAGGATGGACCAGCGTTGGCATCACAGGCACCGGTAGGTTGCGGCCTGCAGCGGCAAACGGCGCTCCTCCTTTTGTCGCAAAGCCCGCGACGCTCCGTACGGCGATGGGGTCACGCCCCGAACCCAAGCCACGCTGAGCCAGGCATGACCGGGGCATGGCCCCCCGTTCGCCGAATGTACCAGCCTCCGCAAGGTTCTGAATCTTTGCTGCGACGATGGGGGCGCTTTGGCCAACACCCCGCGCTTGCGCCGGGAAGGCCGGATAGATCCGGGGTCAAGCCACAGTCATCCTTATTGCTGCGCAGGTTGGTCAGTATCCGCTGTTCCGGGCTGACATGGTCCTGTACCGCTGTGACCCTTCGCAGGACCACCAGCATGCGCCAACGCCGCACAGTGTCGCGCATGACATCGAAACGGCGCGTCAGGTTGGTTTCGCTGTCAAGGACCGGCCTTCGCGGTGCGCTGACGCCAAGGCGCTGGCATTCCAGCGTTCGGGCGACACGGTCTGCCTTTGCCACCCCAATCTGGGGCACGACGGAGGCCCCGTCACCTGTTTCAGCCCGGACGCTACCGTTTGCACCGCGCCGCCCCCCCGATGTCTGGTCGCCCGTTGCCAGATGGCGTGCAGGGGCTTCACCCTGCTCTGCCAACCGCCTACACCTTTGGCAAGCAAATCACCCGCAGGAAACCCCGATGTCCGATGCCTATTTCCTTTATCACTCCATCGGGATGTACCCCGGCAAGACCGCCGACCAGACCCGCGCCTTGACGGAGTTTGCCAACATCTGGGGCCGCCCCGATGATGCACAATGGGGTGCGGTCCTGCCCTTGCGCCAGCGGTTCATCGACCGGTGGCGCGCGATCCTGAACGCGCCCCAAGGCAGCGTCACCACCTGCGAAAGCGTTACGCAAGGGCTGCATATTCTGGTTGAAGCGCTGCCCCACCATGTCCTTCGCGGCCGAACCGTCCTTGTCGCGGCCGATTGCTTTCCGTCGAACCACTTTCTGCTGGCTGGAATGGCCGAAGCGCGTGGCTTCACCCTCAAGACCGTGCCCCTGCGCCAGGGTGCGGCCTGGGTTGAGGATGAGGATCTGCTGGCCGCCTGGACGCCCGACGTGGGCCTGGCGCTGCTGACCTGGGTGTCCTCTACCTCCTCCCACCGCGTGGACCTTGGGGCGATGGTGGCGCATGGGCGGCAGATGGGGTCGCTGATCGGGGTGGATATCACCCAGGCGGCGGGGCTTCTGCCCTTTGACGTGACCGCGCCGATGGTGGATTTCGCACTCTCCACCTCGCTGAAATGGATGTGCGGCACGCCTGGGGCGGGCGTCCTTTACGCAAACACCGCACTGACCGACATCTGCCAGCCACAGCTGCGCGGCTGGTTCAGCCAGCCTGATCCGTTCAATTGGGATATCACCCGATTTGCCTATGCGCCCGACATCCGCCGCTTTGACTCTGGCACCCCGTCCTGCATGGCAGCCCTCGCTTCGCTGCCCGCGCTTGACTGGCACGCAGGCCAGAGCCAGACGGCGATCTTGGCGCATAACCGCGCCCTGACCGAAAGGCTATTCCAGATTGCCGACGCCTGCGCCCTGGCCCCGGTCACCCCGCGTGCCGAGGCCGAACGCGGCGGGTCCGTCATGCTGCGCCTGCCCGAAACCCACCCCGCCCCCGGCATCGTCGCCGCGCTGCGCGCGGAAGGCATCACCACCGACGCGCGCGGCCAGACCTTACGCCTGTCACCGGGCGTGCTGACCACCATGGCCGGCTGCGACCATCTGGCGACGGTGCTGCCGGGGTTGTTGCGGGCGTAACCCTCAGCGCAGCGCCTGCAACAGCGCCAGCGACGGCTCACCTGTCACGGCCAACCCGCTGCTGGACTGGAAGGCGCTGATCGCAGCCTTGGACTTGGCCCCGATCACCCCATCGCTGCCACCGGTGTCAAAGCCCCGCGCGGTCAAAAGGCGCTGTAGTTCCTGCCGGTCGGCCTTGGTCAGGCCCGTGGCATCCGGGCCAAAGCTGGCCTGCACTGGCCCGCGCCC
>JANPJU010000129.1:0-9379 GCA_031425675.1 Paracoccaceae bacterium
TGATGTTCGCAAACTCCGGGATGGTGCAGTTCAAGAACCTGTTCACCGGGGTGGAAACGCGCGACTACAAGCGCGCCACGACGGCGCAGAAATGCGTGCGCGCGGGCGGCAAGCACAATGACCTTGATAACGTCGGCTATACGGCGCGCCACCATACCTTCTTTGAGATGCTGGGCAATTTCAGCTTTGGTGATTACTTCAAGGATCAGGCGATTGCCTTCGCGTGGGAGTTGTTGACCAAGGATTTCGGCCTGAACCCGGAAAAGCTGCTGGTCACCGTCTACCACACCGATGATGAGGCGGCGGCGATCTGGAAAAAGGTCGCCGGTATGCCCGACAGCCGGATCATCCGCATCGCGACAGACGACAATTTCTGGCGCATGGGGCCCACCGGCCCTTGTGGCCCCTGCACCGAGATTTTCTATGACCACGGCGACCATATCTGGGGTGGCCCTCCGGGGTCAGCGGACGAAGATGGCGACCGCTTCATCGAGATCTGGAACAACGTCTTCATGCAGAACGAACAGTTCGCCGATGGCCGCCTTGTGCCCTTGGAGATGCAGTCGATCGACACTGGCATGGGGCTGGAGCGGATTGGCGCATTGCTGCAGGGCAAGCACGACAATTATGACACCGACCTGATGCGCAGCCTGATCGAGGCCAGCGCCCACGCCACCAGCGCCGATCCAGATGGCCCCGGAAAGATCCACCATCGGGTGATCGCCGACCATCTGCGCTCCACCAGTTTTCTCATTGCCGATGGGGTGATGCCGTCGAACGAAGGCCGGGGCTATGTCCTGCGGCGGATCATGCGCCGGGCGATGCGGCATGCGCACATGCTGGGCGCGCATGACCCCGTGATGCACCGTCTGGTGCCGGCGCTGGTGCGCGGCATGGGGGCGGCCTATCCCGAACTGGGCCGCGCGCAGTCCCTGATCGAAGAGACTTTGCGGCTGGAGGAGACGCGCTTCAAGCAGACCCTCGACCGCGGCCTGAAGCTGCTGGATGATGAACTTGCGCACCTGCCCGAAGGCGGTGCCCTGCCAGGTGCGGCGGCGTTCAAGCTTTACGACACCTACGGTTTTCCATTGGACCTGACCCAGGACGCGCTGCGCGAAAAGGGGCGTGAGGTGGACGTGGCGGGATTTGATCACGCCATGCAGGAACAAAAGACCAAGGCCCGCGCCGCCTGGGTTGGGACCGGTGCCGCAGGTGACGCCCGCATCTGGTTCGATCTGGCCGAAGAGCATGGGGTGACCGAATTCCTGGGCTATGACACCGAAACGGCCGAAGGCGTGGTGACCGCATTGGTCAAGGACGGGTCGGCCGTCAGCTCCGCGACAGTCGGCGAAACCGTGCAGATCGTCGTCAACCAGACACCGTTCTACGCCGAAAGCGGCGGTCAGGTCGGGGATGCCGGCCTGGTCAGGACAGACACGGGACTTGCCGAAGTGACGGACGTAAAGAAGGCCGCAGGTGTTTTCATCCATGTCGCCAAAGTGTTGGAGGGCGACATCCTCAAAGGCCAGCCCGCCAAGCTTGAGGTTTCCCACACGCGCCGCGCCCAGATTCGCGCCAACCACTCGGCCACACACCTTCTGCATGAGGCGCTGCGGAGGACCCTTGGCGATCACGTCGCACAGCGCGGCTCTCTCAACGCCGCAGACCGTTTGCGGTTTGACTTCAGCCATTCTGCCGCCATTTCGGCCCCCAACCTGCAGACGGTCGAGGCGGAGGTGAATGCCTACATCCGCCAGAACGCGCAAGTGGATACAAGGATCATGACCCCCGACGACGCCCGCGCCATTGGGGCGCAGGCGCTGTTTGGCGAGAAATATGGCGATGAGGTGCGCGTCGTGTCGATGGGCGTCCTTGAGGGATCAGCCAAGGGCGCGGATGGCAAGACCTACAGCCTTGAGCTTTGCGGCGGCACGCACGTCGCCCGCACGGGCGATATCGGGGCGATGGTTCTGCTTGGCGAAAGCGCCTCCAGCGCGGGTGTGCGCCGGATCGAGGCGCTGACAGGCCAGGCGGCGTTGGATCACTTGCGCCAGCAGGATGCGCGACTGAACGACATTGCCACCATCATCAAGGCCCCCCCGTCGGAGCTTGCCGACCGCATCCGCGCGCTGTTCGATGAACGCAAGGCGCTGGCGAACGAAGTTGCGCAACTGCGCCGCGAAGTGGCGATGGGCGGCAAGTCTGACGGACCGGAAGCCAAGGTAATCAACGGCATCCGCTTCATTGCTCAGGTCATTTCCGGCGTGTCAGGCAAGGATCTTCCGGCGCTGATTGATGAGATGAAGGCCCGCCTTGGATCTGGTGCAGTCCTCCTTATTGCTGACACGGGGGCGAAACCTGCCGTGGCAGCAGGGGTGACGGCTGACCTGACAGACCGGCTTTCGGCCGTGACACTGGTCAAAGCTGCGGCCGAAGCAATGGGCGGCAAGGGTGGTGGCGGGCGGCCCGATCTTGCGCAAGCAGGCGGTGCGGACATCGCACTCGCCGATGCTGCGATCACGGCGGCGGAAGCCGCGATGGGGGCTTAAGCCATGCCGACCGCACTTTGGATCGCCCATGTCCACGTCACCGACGCCGAGGCATACGGCCGCTATGCCAAGGAGGCCGGCCCCGCCATCGCAGCCCACGGCGGGGTTTTTCTGGCCCGGGGCGGGCGCTATGTGCAGCTGGAAGGCAATGACCGGCCGCGCAACGTGGTCGCCCGGTTCCCCAGCCTTGAGGCGGCGGTGGAATGCTACAACTCGCCCGCCTACCAGGCCGCCCTTGCCCATGCAAAGGGCGCCAGCACCCGCGATCTGATGGTGGTGGAAGAGATCGAGTAAGGTTTTCCGTGAATCCGCAGGGAATTCTTGCGCGGGCCAGCCCATGTCATGCTATTGTAAAAGAAAAAAGCATGAGGCCGGGCCAATGATCGACACCACCAACGGGGCACTTTGATGTGCCGCTGGGCAGCCTACACCGGTGCGCCGATCTTCCTTGAGGAGATCATCAGTCGTCCCGGACACAGCCTCATCCACCAAAGCCATTGCGCCACGCAGTGCCATTCCGCCATCAACGCGGACGGGTTCGGGATCGCCTGGTATGGGTCCAAGGCTGAACCGGGCCTGTTCCGCGATGTCTTGCCCGCGTGGTCCGATCCGAATCTGCGCAGCCTGACCGCGCAGGTCCAGTCACACCTTTTCCTCGCCCATGTTCGCGCGTCCACCGGGACGGCGACCAGCCGCAACAACTGCCACCCGTTCACCCATGGCCGGTGGAGCTTTATGCACAACGGTCAGGTTGGCGGCTATGACGCCTTCCGCCGCGACGCCGACATGATGATCCCGCAAAGCCTGTACGCCCACCGCAAGGGTGCAACCGACAGTGAGGCGCTGTTTCTTGTCGCACTCGCGGAAGGGTTGGACGAAGATCCCCGCGGCGCGTTGGAGCGGGCGGCAGCACGGTTCATCAGCCTTGCCCGCGCCAAGGGGCAGGGTCCGCACCTGCGCATGACGGCGGCCCTGTCGGATGGTGAACGGCTTTACGCGGTTCGCTACGCGACCGACGATGCCGCGCCGACGCTTTATCACCGCTGGTCCGACACGCGTGGCGGACGGGCCGTCGTGTCCGAACCGCTGGAAGCAGGTGAGGGCGGCTGGGAAGAAGTGCCGCCCTGCAGTTTTTGCACCTTCGACAGCGCAGACGTCAGGGTTGAGGACTTTCTGCCCTGCCGTTTGGCCGCTGCGGCCTGACGGCTGCGTGCCAGGCGCGGAGCCAGGGAATCACCTGAGATTCTTCGGCCCCAGCCCTGCAGATCAGTCCTTGCGCGATTGGCGTTTGCGTTCGTTCGGGTCCAGCAGGCGCTTGCGCAGGCGGATGATCTTGGGCGTGACCTCAACAAGTTCATCGTCGTCGATGTAGGCAATCGCCTCTTCCAGGCTCATCTTGATATGGGGGGTCAGGCGGACGGCCTCATCCGTGCCAGAGGCACGGACGTTGGTCAGCTTCTTGCCCTTCAGCGGGTTGACCTCAAGGTCATTCTCGCGGCTGTGCTCACCGATCAGCATGCCGACGTAGATCTGCTCCTGCGGGCCGATGAACATGCGGCCCCGGTCTTCCAGGTTCCACAGCGCATAGGCTACGGAAATCCCGGCCTCGGTGCTGATCAGCACGCCCTGACGACGGCCCTGGATCGGGCCCTTGTGGGGCACCCAGCCGTGGAAGATGCGGTTCAAGACACCCGTGCCGCGCGTGTCGGTCAGGAACTGGCCCTGATACCCGATAAGCCCGCGTGACGGAACATGCGCGATGATCCGGGTCTTGCCCACACCGGCGGGCTTCATCTCGACCAGATCGCCCTTCCGCTCACCGGTCAGCTTGTCGATGACGGCACCCGAGTATTCGTCATCGACGTCGATGGTAACCTCTTCGATGGGTTCATTGCGGACACCGTCCACGTCCTGGAAAATCACGCGCGGGCGCGAGATCGAAAGCTCGAACCCCTCACGCCGCATGTTTTCGATCAGCACGCCCATCTGCAATTCCCCGCGACCGGAGACTTCGAACGCGTCGCCACCGGGGGTGTCAGCGACCTTTATCGCGACGTTGACTTCGGATTCCTTCATCAGCCGTTCGCGGATGACGCGCGACTGAACCTTGCTGCCATCCCGACCGGCGAGGGGTGAGTCGTTGATGCCGAAGGTCACGGTGATGGTCGGCGGATCAATCGGCTGGGCGGGCAGGGCGGTATCCACCTCCAGCGCGCACAGGGTATCGGCGACGGTGGCCTTGGTCATGCCGGCCAGGGTGACGATGTCGCCGGCCACGGCTTCATCAATGGCAGTCTGGTTCAGGCCGCGGAAGGCAAGGATCTTGGTCACGCGAAACTGCTCCAGCCGGTCGCCGGTGCGCGACAGGGCCTTCAGCGTGGTGCCATTGCCGATCCGGCCGCTTTCGACACGGCCGGTCAGGATGCGCCCAAGATAGGGATCGGCGGAAAGCGTGGTCGCCAGCATCGAGAAAGGCTCGTCCACGCGGGACAGCACTTTTGGCGCGGGGACGTGGCGGACAATCAGGTCAAACAGCGCCGACAGATCCTTTCTTGGACCGTCAAGCTCCATGTCGGCCCAGCCAGAGCGGCCCGAGGCGTAGACATGCGGGAAATCCAGCTGGTCGTCATCGGCGCCAAGGTTGGCAAAAAGGTCAAACACCTCATTCAGGGCGCGGTCGGGTTCGGCGTCGGCCTTGTCGACCTTGTTCAGCACCACGATCGGGCGCAGGCCAAGGGCCAGCGCCTTGGCCAGCACGAACTTGGTCTGCGGCATCGGGCCTTCGGCGGCATCAACCAGCAGGCACACGCCATCGACCATGGACAAGATACGCTCAACCTCGCCACCGAAATCGGCGTGGCCGGGGGTGTCGACGATATTGATGCGTGCGCCGTTCCATTCAACGCTGGTACATTTGGCAAGGATGGTGATCCCGCGTTCGCGCTCGATGTCGTTGCTGTCCATCGCCCGCTCGGAGACGGCCTCATTGGCGCGGAACGCCCCCGACTGCTTCAAAAGCTCGTCCACCAGGGTGGTCTTGCCGTGGTCGACGTGGGCGATGATGGCGATGTTGCGAAGTTCCATGGGGTCCAGTCCGGATAGGGTTGGCGCGGCCTTACAGGGTTTTCAGCCCGCTGGCCAGAGGGGGCGCAGGGGCGCGCGTCAGGTCACGACATAGCGGTCGCGGCGGTGGTTTATCGCGATCACGAGGTTCACCACCAGCGCGCCCACAAAGCTGATGATGACCAGCCGCGCTTCGATTACCGCGAAGGCTACGGCGAACAGCACCACGTCAAACGCCAGTTGCACCCAGCCCGCCCGCCAGCCAAGCCGGTCTTGCAGCATCAGCGCGACGATTCCGATGCCGCCAAGGCTGGCCCCATGCCGAAACAGCGCCAATAGCGCCGAGCCGGAAAGAAAGCCGAAAAGAATTGCGCCAACCCATGGGTTCAGCGCCGCAAAGCTGATCTGGCCCGGCAACCACAGGCTAAGCCCGGACAGCAGCGCGACGGCAAGGAAAGTCTTCATGGTAAAGGCTGCACCCATCCGCACATAGGCCAGAACATAGAATGGAATGTTGATGGCAAAGAACACCGGGCCAAAACTCCAGCCCGTGGCATAGGCGATCAGCACGGCAAGCCCCGCCGTCTGCCCGGTCACCAGCCCCAGATGCGTCAGGATCACAATGCCAAACGCGGCCATCGTGGCACCGTAAGCAATGCCTTGGGCATCTTCGATCAGGTTGTGCTTGGCGGGGTCGATCATCGCGGTTGGCTATAGCACGCGCCATGCGGTGAAAAGCCCCTCAGACGGCGACATAGCGGTCGCGCCGGTGGTTGATGGCCAGGAACAGGGAAAAGACCGCCGCGCCAAGAAAGCTGTAGGCCAGCGTGTCCAGCGGAACGATCAATGCGGCAAGGCCGAAGATCACCACATCAGATAACAACTGCGCCGTGCCCGCGCGGAAACCGGTCCGGTCCTGAAGCTCGATCCACAGGATGGAAAGCCCGCCGAAGCTGCCGCCGTGGCGGATGGCGGCCAAAGCGGCGATGCCGAACATCAGGCCGAAAAGGATGGCGGCGAAAGCCGGCTCCATCCGGCCAAGGTCAACCCAGCGGGGCAAAAGCGCCACCATCAGCGACAGCGCCGCCGTGGTGAACAGGGTCTTCAGTGCAAAGCGGGCCCCAAGCCGGTACCAGCCAAGCGCAAGGAATGGCAGGGTGACGGCGAAATAGACCGCGGGAAAGGGCAGGCCGGTCACATGGGTCAGCAAGACGGCAAGGCCAACCGTCTGCCCGGTGACAAATCCCATATGGGCCAGGATGTGCATTCCGAACGCGGCCATGGTCACACCGAAGGCCAGGCCCTGCGCGTCATCGAGGGGGCCATGGCGGGTTGGGTCGGTCATGCGTTCAGAAACCACAAAAAAAGTTTTAAGTCAATATAGCTGACCTAAATTTCTGTGCGTGAGCTTTCAGCGTTGGTTTGGTGCGGATTTGGAAACACTACGGGGGGTTGCGGGGCCAAATGTGCTAACTCTCCCGCCAATTGTTTCCATACTGCTATTAGGCGAATTAACGAAATTTTTAGAAAGTCTATATGCGTACATACGCAATAAAAGTTCGCGTCGGTGAAACTCTTTCTGGTTGTGTTTCGTAGTTTCGGCAAGGGTCAAGGGTGAGGACCCCGGATTGCAGGTCTGGTCCAAGGCGGAGTAACCGGAGTTTTATCCGCACACGGCCCGAGGCAGACGCGACCTGCAATGCAACCAAAGGTCTGCCGGATGAGGTGTTGCCATGTTTGTTCTTGGAAATACTCAAGTGATAAATGATACCTGCAAGCGCGTATTTCAGGCGCAGCCATTTGCAGCAAAGGGCGCGGGACTTGCGCTGGCCATTCTTCTGGGATCCGCGCCAAGCTTTGCGCTTAACCTTGGCGGGGTCAGCGTCGGCGCCAGCGTGGGTGGCGGCGGCGTAAGCGTCGGCGTTGGGGTCGGCGGAAGTGGTGGCGTCAATGCCGGCGTCGGCATCGGCGGCGGTGGCAGCAGCGGTGGCGGCATCAACGCCGGCGTCGGTGTTGGCGGTAGCGGCGGCATCAACGCGGGCGTCGGCATTGGCGGCAGCGGCAGCGGCGGCATTGATGTGGATGTAAGCGTCGGCGGTGGCGGCTCGGGCGGTGGCTCGGGTGGCGGCGGCGGGACGGGCGGCGGTGGCACCGGTGGCGGTGGGACTGGCGGTGGTGGGACTGGCGGTGGTGGAACGGGCGTTGTAGACAATGATACCGACGGCACCGGGGCCCGGACGACTTCGGCGGCCCGCGTCGCAGCTGCCGGAAAGATGCCCTGCGCCGGCGGCGGCAACACCACGGCCTTCAACGGATTTGTCGTCCGTGACCCAAGCGGCAGCACGATCGGCTGGGTGAACGACACGACCATCGGACCAGATCAGGCCATCCGTGGCGTCAAGATCCAGTCCACCGGCAAAGCCTGCTATACCCTGAGCGGCGGGTCCTTCCGCCTGAGCGGCGAGGAAGTCTGGGTCAACGCGGACAAGTCAGCTTTCCGCTGAACCAAAGAAGGCCCGGCCATCACGGTCGGGCCTTTCCCTTGCAGGCCGTCAGCCCTGCAACGCCTGGTTCAGATATTCGTCGACCTTCTCAAGATAGCCAATCGTCGTCAGCCATTTCTGATCCGGCCCCACCAGAAGGGCCAGGTCCTTGGTCATCCAGCCGTCTTCGACGGCATCAACGGTGACCTTCTCCAGCGTGATGGCAAAGCGCATCAGCGCGTCATTGCCGTCCAGTTTGGCGCGGTGCTTCAGTCCCCCCGTCCAGGCGTAGATCGACGCTATAGAGTTCGTGCTGGTCGCCTTGCCCTTCTGATGCTCTCGGTAATGCCGGGTGACCGTGCCATGGGCGGCCTCGGCCTCGACCACTTTTCCATCCGGTGTCATCAAGACCGATGTCATCAGCCCAAGGCTGCCAAAACCCTGCGCCACGGTGTCGGACTGCACGTCGCCGTCATAGTTCTTGCAGGCCCAGACATAACCGCCTGACCATTTCATTGCCGATGCCACCATATCGTCGATCAGCCGATGTTCGTAGTGGATGCCCTTCTTCTTGAACTCGGCTTCAAACTCTTCCTCATAGATTGTCTGGAACAACTCTTTGAAGCGACCGTCATAGTATTTCAGGATGGTGTTCTTGGTGGACAGATAAACTGGCCAGCCCAGGTTCAGCCCGTAATTCAACGACGCCCGGGCGAAATCGGCAATGCTTTCGTCAAGGTTGTACATGCCCATGTAAACCCCGGCGGATGGGGCGTCATAGACATCCCGCTCGATCACCGTGCCGTCGGTGCCGACAAACTTCATCGTCAGCTTGCCCGCACCGGGGAAATGGAAATCCGTGGCACGGTACTGGTCGCCAAAGGCGTGGCGGCCGACGACGATGGGCTTGGTCCAGCCCGGCACAAGGCGGGGCACATTGCGGCAGATGATGGGCTGGCGAAAGATCACGCCGCCAAGGATGTTGCGGATCGTGCCGTTCGGCGATTTCCACATCTGCTTCAGGCCAAACTCGGCCACCCTGCCCTCATCCGCCGTGATCGTCGCGCATTTGACACCAACGCCGTGCTCTTTGATCGCATGGGCCGCGTCGATGGTGATCTGGTCGTTCGTCTCATCCCGGACCTGGATCGACAGGTCGTAGTATTTCAGATCAATGTCGAGGTAGGGCAGGATCAGCTTTTGCTTGATGAAATCCCAGATGATCCGGGTCATCTCGTCTCCGTCAAGTTCAACGACGGGGTTGGCTACCTTGATCTTGGACAT
>JANPJU010000130.1:0-36187 GCA_031425675.1 Paracoccaceae bacterium
ATCACCTCGACGACCTTTTCGCCGTCAAGACCCGCCTTTTGACCAAAGGCAAGTGCCTCGCTCAACCCCTGCATCAGACCGGCGATGCAGATCTGGTTCATCATCTTGGCAAGTTGCCCGGCCCCCGAAGCCCCGATCAGGCGGCAGATGCGGGCGTAAGAGGCAATCACCGGTTCTGCCCTTGCGTAATCGGCCGGGTCACCACCGCACATGATGGACAGCTGGCCGTTTTCCGCCCCCGCCTGCCCCCCCGACACCGGCGCATCGACAAAGGCGATGCCAGACGTCGCCGCCTGTGCTGCCAGCTTGCGGGTGATCTTCGCCGAAACCGTGGTGTGATCAACAAAGACCGACCCCGGCGTCATGCCGATGAAAGCGCCGTCTGGTCCGGTGCAAACGCTGCGCAGGTCGTCATCATTGCCGACGCAGGCCATCACAAACTCCGCGCCTTTCACGGCCTCACGCGGGGTGGCGGCGGACTTGCCCTTGTGCAAGCCAAACCAGGCTTGGGCCTTTGCTGGGCTGCGGTTGTAGACTGTCACGTCATGTCCTTTGGCTGCCAGATGGCCGGCCATTGGAAAGCCCATCACGCCAAGACCAAGAAACGCTACTTTCGCCATCGTCATTCCCCCGATCATTGCCCTTTCGGGCTTGATCGACTAGGAACCCAACAGTTTGCCGACGTCAAGAACGGGGCTTTGATGCTGACTGCCTTTCGATGGCTGATCCGTCTTGTGACCGGTGCAATCGTGCTGGGGCTGGCCGCTTTTCTGCTGGCCTACTACATTTTGTCCCGCTCATTGATCGACTATGCGGAAGATTTCACCCTGCGCGGCATCTCTGCCCCGGTCGAGATCGTGCGCAACAACGACAACGTGCCGCATATCTTTGGCGCGAATGACGCGGACGTCTATTTCGCGCTTGGCTTTGCCCATGCGCAAGATCGGCTGTGGCAGATGACCATGCTGCGCCGCACGGCACAGGGCCGGCTGTCCGAGGCGTTTGGTTCGTCCACGGTCAAGGTGGATGAACTGTTGCGGCGGCTGGACCTTTACGGTCTGGCGCTGCAATCGGTGAAGGCGCAGGACCCCGAAACGCAGGCCGCGCTTGAGGCATATTCCGCCGGAGTGAACGCCTGGATCAATGAGATCAACGTCGGCGCGCGCGGTCGCGGCGCGCCGGAATTCTTCTTGTTCTCCAGCGAGATTGCAGCCTGGGCACCAGCCGATTCCATCGCCATCCTTAAACTTATGGCGTTGCAACTAACCGGGTCCCTGCAGACAGAGGTTTTGCGCGCGCGCACCTCGCTTTTGCTGTCGCCCGAACGGTTGGCGGACATCCTGCCGGATGATCCCGGGCAAGGCGTGGCGGCGCTGCCGGACTATGCCAGCCTGATGCCGGGGGTATCGCCTTCGGCACAGGCGCTGGACTTTGCGCTGGGGCCCCAATCTGTCAGCGCGTTGTCGCCCGTGGCAGACCCCGGCATGGCGGGGGCGTCAAACAGCTGGGCCGCGCTTCCGTCCCGGTCGGCGGCGGGGGGCAGTCTTCTGGCCAACGATCCGCATCTGGGCCTGACCGCGCCGACGATCTGGTATCTGGCGCGGCTGGAGCTGCAGTCAGGCGGGGTGATCGGCGGCACGATTCCGGGGGTGCCTGCGGTGCTGGTCGGGCGGTCCGAACGCCTTGGCTGGGCACTGACCACCGCCTATCTGGATGATCAGGACGTGCTGATCGAAGAGCTTAACCCGGAAAACCCCGAGGAATACCGCACGCCGGATGGCTGGGCGAGGTTTGAAAGCCGCCAGTCGATCATCACGGTCAAGGACGCGGCCCCGGTGACTCTGACCCTGCGCTGGTCGCGCAATGGGCCGATCTTGCCGGGCACGCATTACGAACTGGCGTCCATCACGCCGCCGGGCCATGTGGCGGCAATCAGCTGGACGGCGCTGAGCGGGGCCGACACGTCGATGTCCGGAGCAATCCGGCTGATGCAGTCCGCCACCGTGGCCGAGGCGCTGGAGGCGGGGCGTCTGCACGTGGCCCCGGCGCAGAACCTCATGGTGGCGGACCTGACCGGCATTGCGCTGCAGGTTGTGGGCGCGATGCCCGCGCGCGATCCGGGCCACCCGTCGCAAGGCCGGATGCCGGTTCTGGGGGCCGATCCGGCTGCGGGGTTTCGGGGCGTGCTGCCCTATGAGGTGAACCCGCGCTTTGTAAATCCGACCTCGGGCCTGCTTGGGAACACCAACAACAAGACCGTGAACCGCCCCTTCCCCGAACACGTCAGTTTTGACTGGGGCGACACGCAGCGTATCCAGCGCTGGCTGGCCTTGATGCAGGCGCGCGAGGTGCACACCCGCGAAAGTTTCATCGAGGCGCAGCTGGACACGGTGAACCCCACTGCGCGGGCGCTGTTACCTCTGATCGGGGCCGATCTGTGGTTCACTGGTGAGGCAGCACCCGAAGGCACGCCCGAACGCCTGCGCCAGCGCGCGCTGGGGCTGTTGGCCGAATGGAACGGCGAGATGAACGAACATCTGCCAGAACCCCTGATCGCCGAGGCCTGGATGCGGGCGCTGATGGACCGGCTGATCCGCGATGAGCTTGGGTCAATGGCGGACAGCTTTACCCACATCTCTCCCGTGTTCATGGAACGCGTGTTCCGCGATGTGGGCGGTGCATCGGTCTGGTGCGATGTGATCCAGTCGGCGGCGGTGGAAAGCTGCACCGACCTGTCACGGATCGCTTTGGATGAGGCGCTGCTGCGGCTGACAGAACGGTATGGCGACAACATCGAAAGCTGGCGCTGGGGCGACGCGCATGAAGCGACGCATGACCATCCGGTGCTGGGCGATGTGCCGTTCCTGCGCCATTTCGTGAACATCCGGCAGTCCACGTCCGGCGGCGATGACACACTGATGCGCGGCGTCACGCGCGGCACGGGCGATGAGCCGTTCCAGAATGTTCATTCCGCCGGGTATCGCGGCGTCTATGACTTTGCCGACCCCGACAGTTCAGTCTTCATCACCGCGACGGGGCAATCGGGGCACCCCCTGAGCCGCCATTATGACGATCTGGGTGAGTTGTGGCGGCGCGGCGAATATATCCCCATGTCACTGGACCCAGACCTTGCCCGCGCGGCGGCGGCGGGGGTGATGGTGCTGAGCCCGTCTGAATGATTGTCACGCAGCGCCTGACCTTGCGCCGTGCGCGGCTGACGGATCTTGATGACGTCCTCGCCATGCTGTCCCATCCGGCCGCGCTGCGTTACTGGGCTACGCCTCGGACGTAGAGCCTCCGGCGGGGATATTTAGCGAAGGGAAATCCGGGCGCGTCAAAGATCGCGGAAGCGTTTCTCTTGCCGCGCGGTCCAGCGCAGGGTCAGGTGATAGCCATCCTCGGCCTCGGTCTCGACGGTGACCACGCTTTCCTGATGCAGCCAGGCGCGTTTGCGCCCTTCGGCGAAGGGCAGGATCAGCGTCAGATCGGTCTTGGCCTCATCAAACGCCAGCGAGATGGCATCAAGGAGAGCAGGCACGCCTTCACTGGTCAGGGCAGACACCGGATACACGCCGGGGCGGGCCTGCACCTCAAGGGCAGCACGGGCCGAGGGGGCGACAAGGTCAAGCTTGTTCCAGACCTCAATCACCGGCACGGCGGGCTTTACGCCCAGAGTGGTCAGAATCTCGACCACGTCCTGCGCCTGTTCGGCGGACTCAGGGTGGCTGATGTCGCGGACGTGCAGGATCAGGTCAGCCTCAAGCACCTCTTCCAGCGTAGCGCGGAAGGCGGCGACCAGTTGGGTCGGCAGGTCTGAAATGAAACCCACGGTGTCAGAGGCGATGATCTTGCGGCCTGCCCCACCATCGGGTGCGGGCAAGGTGATGCCGCGCATTGTCGGGTCAAGCGTGGCGAAAAGCATGTCCTTGGCCAGAACCTCAGCCCCGGTCATGCGGTTGAAGAGCGTGGACTTTCCGGCATTGGTATAGCCCACCAGCGCCACCAGCGGGAACGGCACCTTGCGGCGCGAGGCACGGTGAAGCTCACGCGTCTTTACCACCCGATCAAGCTGGCGCTTGAGGCGGATCACCTGATCGTCGATGGCGCGGCGGTCGGCCTCCAACTGCGTCTCACCGGGGCCGCCAACAAAGCCGAACCCACCGCGCTGGCGTTCCAGGTGGGTCCAGGCGCGGACCAGGCGGGTGCGCTGGTAGCTGAGCGCGGCGAGTTCGACTTGGAGGACACCTTCGCGGGTGCGGGCGCGGTCGGCGAAAATCTCAAGGATTAGAGAGGTGCGATCAAGGAGTTTGACGCCCCATTCTTTCTCAAGATTGCGCTGCTGGACCGGGGACACGGTGCCATCGACCAGCACCAGTTCGATCTCATCGGCCTTGAAGCGGGTCTTCAGGTCATCAACCTTGCCCGATCCGATCAGCGTGGCGGGGTTGGTGCGGGCCAGACGGACCACCTCGGCCCCGCGGATATCAAGTTCCGGCAGGGCTGCGGCCAGGGCCACCGCTTCGGCCAGGCCATGTTCCGGCAGACGACGGGCGTTGGCGGCCTTCAGAGCCGGATGGAGGACATAGGTGCGCGTTGGCAGCGCGGCGGTATCGCGCAACCGTTGGCCAGCCCGTTCTGACAGCAGGTCATCAGGGTCTTGCGGATCGGACGAGATCAGTCTTCCCCTTCATAGAGGCTGATCGGCGCGCCGGGCATGATGGTGGAAATCGCATGCTTGTAGACCAGCTGCGATTGACCGTCGCGGCGCAACAGCACGCAGAAGTTGTCAAACCAGGTGATCACACCTTGCAGTTTGACGCCATTGATCAGGAAGATTGTAACCGGAACCTTCGCCTTCCGCACATGGTTGAGGAAAGCGTCTTGCAGGTTTTGCTTATCGGCGGCCATTGCTTTTTTGCCTTGTTTTTCTATCGCTTCACTGTCGCGGCTGCGGTGTTTTCAAATCAGCCCTGTCGTCACCGCCAAAGACGGCCTGAACTGAGTATGAAGCGGCTTTCGGGGAGATTCCAGCGCAAAAATCAGGCTGTTACGCCGGGGCCAGGTGGCTGTGCCTAACGACGGCCACGTGCGGGCAGGATCAGGGCCAGCAACGCCAGTGTTTCCAGCCGTCCGACAATCATTGCCACTCCAAGCGCAAGCTTCACCGCCGTGCCAAGATGGCTGTATGCAATTGGCAAGCTGGCACCGACGTCGGCCAATTGGCCGGTGGTTGTCAGCGCCGCAATGGCAAGGACCAGCGCGGGCTCGAAGCCAATTCCCAGCAGGGTCAGACTGGCGGTCACGATGGCGATGGTGAAGGCAAAAAGCATGAAGAACACCCAGGCCAGCTGTGCGCCATCTTCACGCAGGCGGCGAGCATCGCCACCGCCACGGCCTATCGAATTTGGGTGGATGATCCGCTCAAGCTCACGCTCGCCATGGCGCAACAGGGCGTAGACGCGAAGCAGCTTGACCCCCCCCGCCGCCGTGGCCGTGCCGCCACCGATGATCGCAAGTGCCAAAAGGATCATTCCAAGCGTGCCGATGCCCGACCATTCCGCAGCGCCCTGCCATTCGGATGAGACGTAACCCGTGGTGGTCAGGAACGACGCCGAGGTGAAGACGATGCCCCAAAGCGCCGCCAGCGCGCGGGAGGCGGAGTCTTCGACACCTGCAGCTTCGGCGACAAACCCGTGGCGCAGGAACAAGACAGCGGCGACGGTCAGCACGATGACCGCGGCCAGCCGCAGTTCAGGATCACCGGGCAGCAGGCGATGCTGGGCGGACGGCCCCAGTCCGGGAAGAGCACGGCGGGTGATGGCAAAAAGCAGAAACACCAGGATCAGCGCCTCACCGGTGATCCCTGCACCGGCACTTGCAAGGTTGGACTGGCCCGAAATGCCAGAAGTGGACAGCGTGCCCATTGCGTGGATCAAGGCTGTGGTCGACGATTCACCGGCCAGAAGGAGGCCGATCCAAAGGACAAGCGTCAGACCGGTAAAGATCGGAAACAGCCGCATGGCAAAGCGCGTCAGCCGGTCGGCAGGTTCAAAGCCACGGCCCGCCTGCGCTGCGCCAAAGGCTCCGCGCCCCGGCACTCGGCCCGAGGCGACCTCGGACCCGCCAAGGTTCAGCGGGGCAAGGATCGCGTAGGCTGCCAGAAGCACCATGAACCCACCATACCATCCGACCGTGGCGCGCCAGAGGTGGATTGTGTCGGACAACCGGTCTGCTGGATAGACGGTGGCACCGGTCGTGGTGAAGCTGGAGGTCATTTCAAACCAGGCGTTGATCAGGCTGGTATCGGGCAACGCTTCCCGCAGGGGCAGCACCATCGCCACGGGCAAAAGCAGGTATGCCCCCACCAAGGACGTCAAGTGGCTGCGCGCCGCATCCCGGGGCGCAAAGGCCGCAGTCGCAATGCCCAGCATCGTGGCCAGAATGAAAAGGATCGCTGCCGAGTAAAAGAAGGCGCGGGCAAGGTCACTTTGATCGGTGGCCACAGCATGCAACGCCGGCAGCAGGGCAAGGCCTCCGGTCACCCCCAGAAGCACGACCAAAAGCGGCAGTTCGGCCAGACGGGCAAGCATCAGAAACGCGCCAGCATCAGAAAAAGTCGATCGAGACCTGCAAGAGGCGCTCAACCTCGGGCACGTCCTTGGCCATGGCGAAAAGGGCGATGACGTCCCCGGCCTCGATCCGCAGATCGCCGGTGGGCTTCAGGACCTTTTCGCCTTTCATCACCGCGCCGACCAGCACACCTTCGGGAAACTCCACATCGCGGACAAGGCGGCCGGACAGGGGCGAGGTCGACAGCACCTGCGCCTCGATCATCTCGGCCTCGGCATCGCCGATGGAATAGACGGCGCGGACCCGGCCATGGCGGATATGGCGCAGGATGGAGGAGACCGTGGTGGCGCGCGGGTTGATGTAGGCGTCAATCTCCAGCGGGGCCATCAGGGGGGCAAGCGTGGGGTCGTTGACCAGGGCGATGGTCATCTGGCACCCGGCCTGCTTGGCCCGGACCGAAACGAGGAGATTGGTCTTGTCGTCATCGGTCACGGCAAGGACAGCATCGGCACGGTCGATTGCGGCTTCCATCAGCAGGTCGATATCCATGCCGTCGCCGTGCAGAACGATAGTCCTCTCCAGAGAATCGGCGGCATGTTCGGCGGTGGCGCGGTCCTTTTCGATGATCTTGGCGCGGATCCGGTCCGTGCGCTTTTCCAGCGCGCGGGCGACGGCCAGGCCCACATTGCCGCCGCCAATGATGACGATGCGTTCCTGCTTTTTGGTCTTCTTGCCAAAGATTTCCAGCGCGCGATTCACATCCTCGATATGGGTGAAGACATAGATCTGATCTTCGGCCAGCAGCTGGTCGCCCGCCTCGGGCGCGAAGAGGCGGCCTTCGCGCCGGATACCGACCACAATGGCGCGCAGGGTGTGAAACAGCTCATTCAACTGCCGCAGCGGGGTGTTCAGGACCGGGCAATCCTCCGACAGCTGAATGCCCAGAAGCTGGGCGCGGCCGTTCATGAAACTTTCGGTGTCGAAGGTGGCGGGGGCGGCAAGGCGTTGAAGTGCGGCCTCGGCCACCTCACGCTCGGGGGAAATCACCACGTCAATCGCCAGCTGGTCCTGATTGGTCAGGTCACCATAAAGCGCATCCAGATAGTTCTGCGCCCGGATGCGGGCGATCTTGCGGGTGATGTTGAAAATGGAATGGGCCACCTGGCATGTTACCATATTCACCTCATCGGAATGGGTGGCCGCGATCAGCATGTCGGCATCGCGCGCGCCGGCCCGTTCCAGCACGTCGGGATGGCTTGCAAAGCCGACAACGCCCTGCACATCCAGCGTGTCCGTGGCACGGCGCACAAGATCGGCGTTCATGTCGACAAGGGTGACGTCGTTCTTTTCACCGGCAAGGTGGCGGGCGATCTGCCAGCCAACCTGGCCCGCGCCGCAGATGATGACTTTCATCGAATTCCCCGCGTTCCGCCGTGAGGGACTGCATGTCAGATCAAAGGGTACGGGTCAATCGGGCGACAGTCGGCGGGCGCACCCTGCCCCCGGACGGGCCAGCCACGGCGGACTTAACCGGAATAACAGGGGCATAGAATGGGGGGTCATTCTTCATAGTCGGTAAACCCGCGCGACCCGTTGCGCGGATTGCCGACCACACCCAGCGATTTCAGTTTGCGGTGCAGGGCTGAGCGTTCCATGCCGACAAAGCTGGCCGTGCGGCTGATATTGCCGCCAAAGCGGTTGATCTGCGTCAGAAGGTATTCGCGTTCGAACAACTCACGCGCTTCGCGCAGTGGCAGCGCCGCGATGGCGCCGGTCAGCGGCAGACCGCCGGCGTCGGCTGCCGACTTCGGCTCGGCCCCTGGCAATTCATGCACATCGATCGGGCCAGAGCTGTCACCGAGGATCAGCACGCGTTCCACCATGTTGCGCAATTGGCGGATGTTTCCCGGCCAGGGCATGGTTTGCAGCATCGTTTCCGCTTCTGGTGTCATCGTGCGCGCGGGCAGGCCTTGGGTCTTGTGGAACCAGCCGATGAAGTGGCGGGCCAGCTCGGGGATATCTTCGCAGCGTTCGGACAGGGCAGGAACCGGGATCGGGACCACGTTCAGCCTATCGTAGAGCTCCTGGCGAAAACGCCCCATGCCAATGTCGGCGCGCAGGTCGCGGCAGGTCGAGGAAATGACGCGCAGGTCCACCCGCACCTTGTCGGTGCCGCCCGCGCGCGTGAATTGCTGTTCGGTCAGCACGCGCAGGATTTTCCCCTGGGTGCCCAAAGGCATGTCGGCCACTTCGTCAAAGTAGACCACGCCGCCATGGGCCTGCTCCAACAGGCCCGGCTCCACACCCCGTTCCGGGGTTTCGCGGCCAAACAGCACCTCTTCCATCCGCTCGGGTTCGATGGAGGCGGAGGACACGGTGACAAACGGTGCCGAGGCGCGGTTGGAGTTGGTGTGGATATAGCGCGCAGCCATCTCCTTGCCCGACCCCGGCTCGCCCGTCAGCAGGACACGGCCATTCGACTTCGTGACCTTGTCGAGGTTGGATTTCAGCGTCTTGAACGCGGCCGACGCACCCAGCATTTCGGATGAAGCAACATCGCGGCGGCGCAGGTCCTGATTTTCCCGACGAAGACGCGAGGTTTCCATCGCGCGGGCGACCACCACCATCAACTGGTCGATGTTGAACGGCTTTTCGATGAAGTCGTAAGCGCCCTGTTTGATCGCGGCGACGGCAATCTCGATGTTGCCATGGCCCGAGATGATGACCACCGGCACATCGGGGTTGTCGCGCTTGACGGTCTTGAGGATGTCGATCCCGTCCATCCGGCTGTCTTTCAGCCAGATATCAAGGATCATCAGGGACGGCGGGTCGGCGTTTATTTCGGCCATGCAATCGTCAGAATTCGCGGCAAGACGAACGGCATAGCCTTCGTCCTGCAGGATATCACCCACCAGTTCGCGGATGTCCTGTTCGTCGTCAACGATGAGAATGCTCATGCTTTTACCTCCTTGACCGCGGTATCTTGCGGGACTTGCATCTTTGGGCGGCGGCGCAGGGCGCGTGGCAGCCGGATTTCGGCCATGGCGCCGGGGTGGGTGTTGCCTTCAAAGACCGGCGCGTCGAGAAGGGCGAGGGTGCCGCCGTGTTCCTCGATGATCTTCTTGACGATGGGCAGGCCAAGGCCGGTGCCCTTGTCGCGGGTGGTGACGTAGGGTTCAAAAAGGCGGGCGCGGTCAGGCGGAAGGCCGGTACCGTTGTCCATGATGCGGATCACGGCTTCGGACTCGTCAGCTTCAAGCATGATGCGGATTTCTGGCGCAAAGCCGGGTTCCGCCGACTTTTCGCGATAGGCGTCAATGGCTTCACCGGCGTTCTTGATCAGGTTCGTCAGGGCCTGACCAATCATCGTCGCGTCAAGGTCCAGCGGCAGGGGGTCTTTGGCGATGGTTTTGACAAAGCGCACATCGGGCTGGCCATTTTCCTGCAACAACACCGCGCCGCGCAACAGATCGGCCAGATCGCAATCGCGGCGGTCGGGCTCGGGCATGCGGGCGAACTTGGAAAACTCATCGACGATCCGGCGCAGGTCGTTGGTCTGGCGGACGATGACATCGGTCAATTGCTCCAGATCATCGTGGTCGCGCACCTGGGTTGCGAACTTGCGCTTGATGCGTTCAGCCGACAGCTGGATGGGCGTAAGGGGGTTCTTTATCTCATGCGCGATGCGGCGGGCGACGTCGCCCCAGGCGGCCATGCGTTGTGCGGACACAAGGTCAGTCACATCGTCGAAGGCCACGACATAGCCTTCAAGATTTCCCTCCTCGCTGCGCCGGACGCTCATCCTGACCAGCAGGCTTTCCAGCTTGCCCTTGCGGGTCAGGCGCACCTCTTCCTGCACGGCGTTGCCGGAACTGTCGCGCAAGCGGTCAAAGAGCGGGCCAAACTCGGGCACAGCGGCTGAAATCGGCATGTCGGACTGGCCATCAGCGAAATCCAGCAGCTTTTCCGCCGCGCGGTTCACGAAATCGATGTCGCCATCGCTGTCCAGACCGATCACACCGGCGGTCACGTTGGACAGAACTGAATCGAACAGGCGGCGGCGGCGTTCGGTCTGGCTGTGGCTGACCATCAGCGCCTCACGCTGGCCTTTGAGCTGGCGGGTCATCTGGTTGAAAAGGCGCCCGAGCGAGGCGATTTCGTCATCCCCCTCTTCCTCGGTCACCTGCACATCCAGATCGCCACCCCCGACCCGTTCCGCCGCCCCGGCCAAACGGCCCACGGGGCGCGACAGGCGCTCGGCGAACCACAGGCCCAGCCAGACGGCGGCAAGGATCAGGATCAGCGCAAAGCCCAGATAGATCAGACCGAAGTTGAACAAAAGCCGCCCGCGTTCGCTTTCCAGCTGGTTATAAAGCTGCACCGTTTCCTGCGCTTCGTCCAACAACGAAAGGATTGTGCCGTCGACGATCCGCGTGACATAAAGATAACGGTCGGGAAACGCCTCAAGATAGATCAGGGCGCGGAATTCGTTGTTCGGCCAATCCGGGATCAGGACGGTGTTGCCTTCACGGGCAAGGCGCAGTTGCTCAGGACTGACAGCTTCGAAATCGAAAAGGTAGGATCGTTCGCCGCGCGTCTTGAGTTCTCCATCGCCATCAACAAGGTAGGCTTCCTTCAACCCACGCTGGATCACGGCCTGCCCCTGGCTCAGCAGCGGGCGCAGTTGGTCATCGCGCAGGAACACCGTCTGGCGCTTGGCGCTGTTGATGTATTCGGCAAGGTCGATGACGTCGGCGGCAAGGTCATCGCGTTGCACAGCCTCATACGCCTGCGCGGCTGACAGGGACGAGCCGACAACAGACCGAACCCGGTCGGAAAACCAGCCTTCAAGCCCGATGTTGATCGACAGGACGGCAAAGACCGCGACAAGAACCGTGGGCACCAGCGCGATGAGCATGAACACGCCCGATAACCGCATGTGCAGCCGCGATCCGGCGGACTTGGACCGCCGGTCCGCCACAAGGCGCATGACGCGGGCCAGCACCAGGGCGGCGATCACCATGACATAGACAAGGTCGGACAGCAGGATCAGCCGCAGTGTGGGGGACGCTGCATCCTGGCTGAACGGCCCCATGGCAAGAAAGGTGGCCACGGCCAGCACCGGCCCCAGAAACACCAGGCCCAGCGTCAAGGCAGTCTGCACCCGCCGCTGCCGCCGCAGCCGCGAGAACCTTGCCCAGACATCGCTTTGTACGACCCGGTCCAACCGCCCCTGCCCTTAACCGGGGGTGTCTACCCCACGGAGGCACCATATCTTGTTGTGGGCCGGGGTGAAACCGGAAAGACACATGTGGCGTGGCGGCTTTACATCAATTTCCGGCGACGGGTCACGCGGATATCCAGATCGGTGATCTTCTTGCGCAGGGTATTGCGGTTGATCCCAAGAAGATCGGCGCATTTGGCCTGATTGCCGGCAGTGGCATCCAGGGCAATCTCGATCAGGGGCATCTCAACCTCACGCAGGATGCGCTGATAGACGCCGGCGGGCGGCAGTTGGCCGCCGTGCAGGTCGAAGTAGCGCTTCAGGTGCCGCGCGACAGAGGCTGAGAGTTTCTCGCCACTCCCGCCATCGGCACGGGGTTCGGGACTGGGCTGGTTGCCAAGGACCTGCTCCACCTCGGCGCGCGAGATTTCAGATTCGGACGCGGTGACCAGCAGGCGGCGCAGGGTGTTTTCCAGCTGGCGCACGTTGCCGGGCCAGGAATAGGCGCGCACCAGTTCGGTGGCCTCAGGCGACAGGCGGCGGACAGTGCCAAGATCACGCTCGCCCTTCGCAAGGAAGTGGTCAGCCAACAGCGGAATGTCATCCACCCGTTCGCGCAGACTGGGGACATGCAGACTGACGCCGCCAAGGCGGTAGAAAAGATCCTGACGGAAACTGCCCGCCTCCATCCGGGCAGAAAGGTCGGTCTGGCTGGTCGACATGATCCGGGGCGCGTTGTCGCCCAGAAGGTCCAGCATCCGCACCACGCGACCTTGGGTGTCTTCGTCGAAATCGGCCACCTCATCGAACACGATCGACCCACCACGCGCCTTGGCCAAAAGGGTAGACGGGCCGTCAACGCCTTGCAGGTCAGGGCTTTGCGCCACGACAAAGGGCAGCGTGCGACGGTCGGAAAAATCATGGATCGCGCGGGCGATCAGCGATTTGCCGGTCCCGCTTTCCCCGGTGACCAGCACCGGCAGATCAGTGTTCATCACCCGAGCCACCAGCCGGTAGAGCGCCTGCATCGCCGGGGTGCGGCCCACCAGCGGCAGGTCATCACCGGCATCGCGGGGGGCCACCACCACCTTGGGCGCGCGGCGTTTCTGTTCCAGCGCCTTGGAGGAGCGCTTCATCAGGTCCGGCAGGTCAAAGGGTTTGGGCAGGTAATCGAACGCCTCGGCTTCGGCGGCCTGAATGGCGGTCATTATGGTGTTTTGCGCGGAAATCACGATCACCGGCAGTCCGGGCCGCATCTTGGCAATGCGGGGCAGCGCGTCCAGACCGTTGCCATCGGGCATGATCACGTCGCTGATGATCAGATCACCCTTCCCCTCCTCGACCCAGCGCATCAGGGTCATCAGGCTGGAGGTCGCATGCACCTTGCACCCCGCGCGGGTCAGCGCCTGCGTCAGGACTGTGCGGATCGTGCGGTCGTCATCGGCCACAAGGACGGTGCCATCCATTACTTTGCTTCCTTCTTCCTGTCGCGCGGCGCCATGGGCAGCGACACGCGAAATACGGTGCGACCGGGGGTGGAATCGACGGAGATCCAGCCCTCATGGTCAGAGATGATCTTTGAGACGAGGGCGAGGCCCAGGCCGGTTCCGTTTTCGCGGCCCGAGACGAAGGGCTCAAAGATACTTGAAGCGATCTCCGGTTTGATGCCGGGGCCGTCGTCAATGATTTCAACATTCAGGGGCAGCGTGCCCGACGCGCCATCCTTGCGGCGCAAGCGCAGGGACAGGTCATAAAAGGTGTGGAGCCGGATCGTGCCTCCGGTCTTGCACGCCTCGGCCGCGTTCTTGATCAGGTTCAGAAAGACCTGCATCAACTGATCGCTGTCGGCAAAGGTTGAGGGCAGCGAGGGGTCATAATCTTCCACAATCGACATGTGCGCGGCGAAACCTACCAGCGCGGATTTGCGGGCGCGGTCCAGCGCGTCGTGGATGTTCACCGGTTTGCGGTCTGGCGGGCGGATATTGCCGAACTGCTCCACCTGCTCTAGCAGTTTCACGATACGGCGGGTTTCCTCGACGATCAGATCGGTCATTTCCTGATCTTCGGGCGGCAGATTCATCGACAAAAGCTGTGCCGCCCCCGAAATCCCGGCAAGGGGGTTCTTGATCTCATGCGCGAGCATTTCGGCCATGCCGATGGCCGAGCGTGCCGCGGATTTCACCCCCATCGACCGGCCCAGACGATCGGCAATCTCACGCGGGGACAGGATCAGCATGACCACGTCGGGGTTGTCATGCATCGGCGCGATATGGATCGTGCACTGCACGGGTGGGCGTTCACCGGTGGTGACATCCACATCATTGATGTTCAGGGGCGACTGGTTGGCACGGGCGCGGGCCATTGCCTCTTCCATCGGGGCATCAATTGCAAGCCGGTCAAAGGCAGGCTGTCCGCGCAGCGCCTTGTTCGACGTGTTGAGGAAGGTTTCCGCCGCCGGATTGGCCTCAAGGATGCTGCCCTTGGGGTCGATCAGCAGGGTTGGCAGCGGCAACGAAGCCCAAATCACGCCGGGCACCGGATAGGGCAGCCGGTACGGGGTCATGCGGCCAGCTCCAGTTCGGCGAAGGCCTGTTCTATAAGCTGGATCACCTCGGCCGGGTTGGTTGAGGTGAGGATCGCTTCCCGCGCATGGGGCAGGCCTGCCTCTTCCAGGTACCAGCCCAGATGCTTGCGTGCCATGCGCAAGCCCAGGTCGGTGCCGTAAAAGGTCAGCATATCGTCGTAGTGATCCAGGATCAGCCGCCCAAGCGCACCGCCTTGCGGGACCTTCGGCGCGGGCGTGCCATACAGATCATGGGCAATTTGTGCCAGCCGCCACGGCGCCCCTTGCGCGCCACGTCCGATCATCACGCCGTCGGCCCCCGACAGGCGCAAAGCCTCACGCGCGGTGGTCGTATCAATGATGTCGCCATTGGCGATGACGGGAATGGTCACCGCCTCTGTCACAGCGCGGATCGCGGACCAGTTGGCAGACCCCTTGTAGAATTGGCAGCGGGTCCGGCCATGGATGGTGATCATCTGCACCCCTGCCCCCTCGGCCCGCTTTGCAAGCTCTGGCGCGTTGTGCAGCGTGTCATCCCAGCCCAGCCGGGTCTTCAGCGTGACCGGCACGTCCACGGCACCCACCACCGCCTCGATCAGCGTCAGCGCAAGGTCCAGATCGCGCAGAAGGGCCGAGCCGCAAAGCCCGGTCGTCACCCGTTTGGACGGGCAGCCCATGTTGATGTCGATGATACGCGCGCCCTGCGCTTCGACAAAGCGCGCACCTTCCGCCATCCAATACGGATCGCGGCCGGCGAGTTGCACTGAGGTCGCCTGCTCTCCCAGGCCAAGTTCGGCGCGCGCCCGCGCCTCCGGTCTTGCACGGACAACCTCTTCGCTGGCCACCATCTCAGACACCACAAGACCCGCACCAAAGCGCGCGACCAGCCGGCGAAACGGCAAGTCAGTGATCCCGGCAAGCGGGGCAAGGATCACGGGCGGTTCGATGACCAGAGGACCGAGAGCGATTGGCAACTGCCTATTCCTTGTGCGCACACCGATACTGGTAGGCTGCCTGGATGGCAGGTCCAAGGCATGACGCCCGAATAATGACCGATAAACACGCAGTGCACAATAATTAGGCATCAGCGCCCGCTTCCGCGCCAGATTGTCATGCAGCCCGTGCTGGATTAATCAGAACGCAAAGGACGGGAACCCATGGGCACAGCTGTCATCATCGTCGCCGCAGGTCGGGGCAGCCGCATGGGCGGAGACGTGCCAAAGCAATGGCAATCCCTGACCGGGCAGCCGGTGCTGGCCCATACCTTGACGGCATTTGCCGGGTTTCCGGTGGTCCTGGTCATACACCCCGACGACCAAAGCCGCGCCAACGCCTTGGACCTGAGGTCTGGTGTGCAATTGGTTGACGGCGGGGCATCGCGCGGAGCTTCGGTCCTTGCAGGCCTGCAGGCGCTGGAGGGGTCGGGGGTTACCCGCGTCCTGATCCATGACGGCGCGCGCCCTCTGGTCAGCAAAGCCCTCATTGATCGGCTGATTGCAGCGCTGGACAGTCATGACGCCGCCGCTCCCGCCTTGCCGGTGACCGATGCGCTGTGGCATGGCGCAGACGGCCTGGTGACCGGCACGCAGGACCGTGACGGCCTTTTCCGCGCCCAGACACCACAAGCGTTCTGCTTTGCGCCGATTCTTGCGGCACACCGCGCCCACCCTGGCGGAGCCGCGGACGATGTAGAGGTGGCAAGGGCTGCGGGTCTTGACGTGGCCATCGTAGAAGGCGAGGAAACCAATCTGAAGCTGACCTACCCGGGTGATTTCGCCCGGGCCGAGGCGATCCTGAAGGGACGCAAGATGGAGATGCGGCCAGATTTTCGACTGGGCAACGGCTATGATGTGCATGCGTTTTGCGACGGCGATCATGTCTGGCTGTGCGGGATTCGCGTGCCTCACGAAAAGGGCCTTCTGGGCCATTCCGATGCCGATGTGGGGATGCACGCGCTGACCGATGCGATCTACGGCGCGCTGGCGATGGGCGACATCGGCCGCCATTTCCCACCCATCGACCCACAGTGGAAGGGCGCAGCCAGCCATGTTTTCCTGACCCATGCCATCGGGCTTGCGCGCTCACACGGCTATGACCTTGGAAATTGCGATGTGACGCTGGTGTGTGAGCGCCCGAAGATCGGTCCGCATGCCGTTGCAATGCAATCAGAACTTGCGCGGATCCTGGGGGTGGACGCAGGCCGCGTGTCCGTCAAGGCCACGACCTCCGAACGGCTGGGCTTTACCGGGCGTGAGGAGGGGATTGCCGCCCTGGCAACCGCGCTGTTGGTGCGGCCATGAACGCGGCCATCGCCACGGTTTTTGGCATCGGGCACCTGCGCCCGGCCAGCGGCACTTGGGCCAGCGCCATCGCGGTGGTGCTGGCGGTGGCCGCATATCAGGCGGGGCTGGCGCTTCTGGTGCCGTTAGGATGTGTGCTGGCGACCGTGATCGGGTTCTGGGCCTTGCCGGGATACTTGCGCGGCAGTGTGGATCAGGACCCGTCAGAGGTCGTGATTGACGAACTTGCCGGGCAATGGCTGGCTCTGTCGTTTACCGTGATCCCGCTTTGGCGGCACGGGGTTGAGGATATGGTGCTGGCCGCCTGGCCCGCCTGGGTGGCACCGTTCCTGTTGTTCCGCCTGTTTGACATCTGGAAACCCTGGATCATCGGCCGGGCCGACCGGATGAGGGGCACGGCAGGGGTGATGCTGGATGACCTGCTGGCCGGACTGTTCGCCGGGATCGGGTCGGTGGCGCTGGCGGGGCTTTATCATGGGGTGGTGCAGCCGTGGCTGGGGTAAGCCTTCCTGACCTTTTGACCCGCGCCCGATACTGGGGCCTGCGCATCGCCACGGCGGAAAGCTGCACTGGCGGCATGGTCGCGGTGGCGCTGACCGATGTGGCAGGGTCATCGGACGTGTTTGAGCGCGGGTTTGTCACCTATTCCAACGCGGCGAAGGTGCAGATGCTGGGAGTGCGCCCCGAAACGCTGGCCGTGCATGGCGCGGTGTCCGAGGCGGTGGCGCTGGAGATGGCCGAGGGCGCGATTGCCCGGTCGGGGGCGGGGCTGGCCGTGTCGGTGACCGGGATTGCCGGCCCCGGCGGGTCGGAGTTCAAGCCCGAGGGCCGGGTGTGCTTTGGCCTTGCGCGTCGTAATGAACCGACCCGGCTCGAAACGGTCGAGTTCGGGGCACTTGGCAGGGCCAAGGTCCGCAAGGCCGCGACCGGGCATGCCCTTGCCCTTCTCGCTGCGGCGTTGGAATAGGGCGAAAGTGCTTTCGAAACCCTTGAACTGTCAAAACCCTTGACCTGTCAAAAGCCTGACCTGTCAAAAGGTTGGCCTGTCAAAAGCTTGGCCTGTCAAAACCGTGGCCTGTCAGGGATGCAGTGCGAAGAAACGCAGGATTTCGGTGTTGGCGTCGATCTCATCGGTCATCGCCATCTCTGACCGGGGCTTGCGCCCACCCGGCCAGTTGTGGCCGCCGCCTTCGACCGTCATCAGGCGGAGAACCACCGTGCCTTGCCTGGCATAGTCGGTGACGATGACAGACGTTTCGTCCGGCTTTCGCTCGATCGTGCGGTTGGTTTCGACCAGCCCACCGCCCCAGGGGGCAAGAAAGGCCTGCACGACCGAAGCGACCGAGGCGAAATCAGTCCGGGTCAGACTGCTTTCACCCTGTCCGCCTTCATAGGGCACCATCGGGTCGGCAGTGCCGTGGATGATCAGCGCTGGCACCGGCCCCAAAACGCGGACAGAGCCTGTGTCCATCGTACCCGCGACGCCAGCAACCGCACGGACTGTGCCCGGATTCCGCGCGGCAAAGGTCTCGGCCATCATCGATCCGTTGGACATGCCGGTGACATAGACCTGATTCCCAAGGTCGTAGCGACCTTGGGCGTCGGCAATGACGCGGGCCAGAAAGCCCTCATCGTCCGCCCGGGTCCGTGCCGCCCCGGCGCAGCAATACCCGGCATTCCAGGACAGCAGCTTGCGCCCGGTGCCGGCCGGGTAAGCCACGGCATAGCCTTTGCGCAGGGCAACCCGCGTGAAGCCGGTGACGGCCTCGGTCCGGCCGGGATTGCCGCCCCCGCCGTGCAGGACAAGGATCAAGGGCGCGCCACGCGCATCTGCGGGAACCTCGATCTCGTAAGTGCGGTCGCCAAGACGAATAGTCTCGGCGGCGGCGGGCGTGACCCAAAGGATCAAAGGAAGGATCAGAGACAAACTACAGCGCATGGGGCACACCTTTCAGGCGGGACAATCCCACCCTTCACGCATCCGTGACCGCTTTCCGTCGCGTCAAAGCGGCGCTGGCCCATAAAGTTCTGCCGCGCGGCGTTCAAAGGCGCGCACAATCCGTTGCATTGCGTCATTGAAGACCATGCCGATGATCCCTTGCAGGATCGCATTGCGAAATTCGAAGTCGACGAAGAAATCCACCTCACATCCACCGGGAATGTCGCGGAAAGCCCAGTTCGACAGCATGTGGCGGAAAGGGCCATCCAGGTATTCTGTGTCGATCTTGCGCACCTCGGGCCAAAGGGTCACGCGGCTGGTGAACCGTTCGCGGAAAACCTTGAACGAGATGACCAGGTCCGCCTCCATGACCTCGCTTCCGTCAGCGCCGGGCTTGCGGGTGCGGACGCGGGCGGCGGCGTTCCAGGGCAGGAACTTCGGGTATGATCCAACATCGGCCACCAGATCATACATCTGCTGGGCGCTGTAGGGCAGGCGTTTGGTTTCGGTATGGGTGGGCATGACTCACGCGGTTTTGCCACATGTGGCGCGCTTGGGCGGCAAGATCAAGCGGGTGCGGCAATCGCGAGCAGGCAGGCATGTGCCCCTTACCATCCAGGGCCAGCCCCTGTAGGAAGGGCTGAAACCAGCTTTGGAACACCGCCCATGACGGAAATGCCTGCAGCCCCCGCACCCGCCACGGCCTATGTTATCGACCAGCTGATCAGCGCCAAGGCCATCGCCGCCCGGGTTGAGGCTTTGGCGCGTGAGATCACCACGCATTTCGCTGGCACCGACAAGCTGGTTGTCGTGGGCCTGTTGCGCGGGTCGTTCGTGTTCATCGCCGACCTCGTGCGTGAGATCGAGCTTCCGGTGGAGGTGGATTTCCTTGAAGCCTCCTCCTACGGCGATGCGATGCATTCCAGCCGCGAGGTGCGTATCCTGAAAGACCTGCGGGGTGAGATTGCCGGGCGTGACGTTCTGGTTGTGGAAGACATCGTCGATACCGGCTTCACGCTGCACCATGTGATCCACCTTTTGCAGGCGCGGGGGCCGCGTCAGCTGAAGGTCTGCGCGCTTTTGGACAAACCCACACGGCGCGAGGTGGCGGTCAAGGCTGACTGGACGGGGTTCCAGATCCCCGATGAATTCGTGGTCGGCTACGGCATCGACTTTGCCCAAAGGAACCGCAACCTGCCCTACATCGGCAAGGTCCGCTTTACAGGTGCGGCATGAACATCACCGCCTGGCTGATCCGCGCGAAACGCTGGGCGCAGAACCCGCCCTCGGCGGGCCAGGTCAAACTGGTTTTCGGGGTGATCGCCGTCTGTCTGGTGATCTTCGGGCTGGAGCGGGTCTTTGGCTGGCCCGACTGGCTGGTGCTGAATCGCCTGGATGCGAAACCGTGACTGGACAGACATCCCAGGACCATTAGGCTGCGCAGTGTTCCACAAAGGCGGGGTTTTGCGATGCGGCTGTTGGGCTGGCTTTTGGCATTGGGTCTGATCGGGGCGGGCGGTCTGTGGGTGCTGGCGCGACCGCACCCCATGGATGAGGCCGATGTGGCAGGCCTGTCAGGGGATGCCGTGGCGGGTGAGGCGGTTTTCTGGGCCGCAGGCTGCGCCAGTTGCCACATGGCGGCCGAGGCCAAGGGTGACGCACAACTTGTGCTTGTCGGCGGCCAGCGGTTTCCGTCGGAGTTCGGCACCTTCATCGCCCCGAACATCAGCCAAGACCCCACCCATGGCATCGGCGGGTGGACCCTGGTGGACCTTGCCAACGCCCTGAAGCGTGGCGTCAGCCCGGAAGGGCAGCACTATTATCCCGCCCTGCCCTACGGGTCTTACGCCAAGATGCAGATGCAGGATGTGGCCGACCTTCATGCCTTTCTGCAAACCCTGCCTGCCGATGCCACCCCAAGCCAGCCGCATGAGCTGGCCTTTCCATTTTCGCGCCGCGAAACCATCGGGGTGTGGAAATTGCTGTTCCTGTCCGACAATTGGTCCCTGCCCGGCAACCTGACCCCCACCGCCGACCGTGGCCGCTATATCGCCGAGGCGCTGGCCCATTGCGGTGAATGTCACACGCCGCGCAACCTTTTGGGCGGACTGGACACCGCCCGCTGGCTGGCTGGGGCGCCGAACCCCTCGGGTCAGGGGAGGATCCCGAACATCACGCCTGCAGCCCTTGGCTGGACCGCACCCGACATCGTGGCCTATCTGACCACCGGCTTCACGCCCGAGTTCGACAGCGTCGGCGGGCATATGGCGCATGTGGTGGAAAACATGGCACGGCTGCCGGAAGGTGACCGGCTGTCGGTGGCGGAATATCTGCTGGCAGTGCCAAACGCCCAATAGGGTACGGACGGACCAAGTTGCGATTTGGCAACGCGGTCCGTATTCCGTCAGGGCGGCACTGGCGGGAATCCTTGAGTTCATGCATCTTAACCTCAGAATTTTTGGAGGTTCTTGATGCGTCATCTTTCCATTCTTGCGGCCCTTTTTGCCAGTGCCGCCACCCCAACCCTCGCCCTTGACTTCGGCAACGGCTTTTCCGCCGAGGGCAAGATCGAACTTGAATATACTGATATCGAAGACTCGTCGGACGAAACCTATCTCTTCGGCGATGTCGATCTGAGCTATCAGTCCGCAACCACGGGTTTTGGCGGCTTTGTCGGCATCGACTCCCTGTTCGCTGACGAAGACGACCGGAAAGTCTTTTACGGCGCGCTCAGCTATTCGGGCGATTTCGGCAAGGTTCAGATCGGTGCCCCGCGTGTCGCACTGGACGATTATCTCCGCGCTCCCATTCTGAGCGGGGCTGATTTTTTTGAGTTTGGCGAACTTGGCGCGCTGACCGGCAGCTATCTGTCGCTGATCGCGGTCGTGTTCGAAGAAACGCCGTTGGGCCTGCGCTATGATGGAACCTTTGGCCCAGCCTCTATCGGCGTGTCGTATCACAGCATCGACGAAGGCTCATCCAGCACGATCGATTTCATTACTGCCGGTATGAATTACAGCCTTGGCAACACCGTCCTGATTGCGGGCCTTGAAAACATCTCGGCCGGCAGCACCAGCCGGACCAGCGTGTTCCTTGGCGCGGAAACGACACTTGACCAGTTCATGCTTGGCTTTCAGTACAGCAAGCCCGAAGCGCTTGCGTCCGGTGTGGACGCCATTGAAGTCTACGGTGTCTACAGCCCAACCGACGCTCTCGACTTCACTGCCACCTACCTGAAGCTGGAATCGGGCAGCTTTGACACTGAGGCCTACGGTCTCAGCGCCAAATACACCGCGTCTTACGGCGCTTTTGTCGAAGCCGGATATGGCGAATTCTCAGGCAGCGGATCAAGCAGCCAGGCCAACCTTGGGCTTGGGATCGAATTCTGAACCTGCCCATCCGGTTAACGAAAGGGGCGGTCCAGCGATGGGCCGCCCTTTTGCGTTCAGCCCCGCGCCCGACGGGCCGCGCTCATTTGGGCAAAGTCGTCGCCGGCATGGTAGGATGAACGGGTCAGCGGCGTGGCGGACACCATCAGGAACCCCTTGCCAAAGGCCGCAGTTTCATAGGCCTTGAATTCATCGGGGGTCACAAACCGGTCAACCCGATGGTGTTTTGGCGTAGGTTGCAGATATTGGCCGATGGTCAGAAAATCGACATCCGCCGCGCGCATGTCATCCATCACCTGCCCCACCGATTGGCGATCTTCACCAAGGCCCACCATGATGCCGGATTTGGTGAACATGGTCGGGTCCAGCTCTTTCACCCGCTGCAACAGACGCAGGCTGTGGAAGTAGCGCGCGCCGGGGCGCACTTCTGGGTAAAGGCCGGGCACGGTTTCCAGATTGTGGTTTAGCACGTCGGGCCGGGCGGCGACCACGGTTTCCAGCGCGTCAGGGCCGCAGCGCAGGAAATCGGGGATCAACACCTCGATCGTGGTGGCGGGCGCACGGTGGCGGATGGCGCGGATCGTCTGGGCAAAGTGGTCGGCCCCACCATCGGCAAGGTCATCGCGGTCCACGGATGTGACCACCACATGGTTCAGCCCCAGTTCGGCCACGGCATGGGCCACGCGGCCCGGCTCAAATGCATCAAGGCTTTGCGGCTTGCCGGTGGCGACGTTGCAGAAGGTGCAGCCGCGGGTGCAGATCTCGCCCATGATCATCATGGTGGCGTGGCCCTGGCTCCAGCATTCGCCGACATTCGGGCAACCGGCTTCTTCGCAGACCGTCACCAGCTTTTTTTCACGCAGAATGTCGCGCGTGCGCTTGTAGCCTTCCGAAGTCGGCGCCTTGACACGGATCCAATCGGGCTTTTTCGGCTGGGCATTGTCGCCGCGATGCGCCTTTTCGGGGTGGCGTTCGTCCGGAAGTTTGAGGTCGCGCACAGGTCATCCCCCTTCAGTCTCCCATTTGAAATAGGCCTGTTTCGCCAGAATGGCAACGCGGCAGTCCCGCGATCCACCGCCGCAGCCCCATGCAGCCGCCGCATGCTGTGCAAGATTGACGCGGATCAAGGCAGCCCCCTCGTCGCTTCGGCACAGGTCGGCTATCAGGGGGGAATGATGACCGGTCTTGAACTTGCGCTTGCCGTGCTTGCCCTGCTGCTGACGCCAGGGCCGACCAATTCACTGATGCTGCTGGCTGGGGCCGAGCGTGGGCTGCGCCAGGCCGCCCGGCTGATCCCGGCTGAGTTGGCGGGATATCTGCTGACGGTGGTGCCGCTGGCCTTGATCGGACAATCGGCACTGTCGGCCTGGCCCGGCCTGCGACTGATCGTGACGCTTTCGGCGGCGGTTTGGGTCGCAATCCTCGCTCTCCGGCTGTGGCGGGTGCCGGACGGAGCTGAAAGGGGCGTCATTGATGCACGGTCGCTGTTTGTGACCACGGCGCTTAATCCCAAGGGGCTGATCTTCGGACTGGTGCTCTTGCCCTCAGCCGACCGGCTGGGTGCGAACGTGGCGCTTTTTGCAACGCTTGTGATCGCCGTCGCGCTGTTCTGGGCCGGGATTGGTGCCGCGTTGCGCGGCAAATCTGGGGGCCAGCCACGCGCGCTGTTCTTGGTGCGGCGGCTGGCCTCGGTCTTTCTGGTGGGGATGTCGGTGCTTTTGGTCCTGCGCGGGGTGGCGGCCTGACCCTTAGCCGATCAGCGGGCCTGACCTGCCATAGGTTTCGTCATAATGCCGCCGCAGCCGCATCAGCGCGATCCGCAACACGATCTTGCCTGACCGCGCCGCCCAGCCCATACGCTTTTCGGCCACCTCCAGTCCCTCCAGAAAGCAGCAACAGCGCAGCGCCACGTCGCCAAGCCCAGGCCCAAGGTCACGCAACGCTGCACCCACACGTGCCCGCGCTTGACCCGGTCCTTCGCCAAGGCCGCTGTCGGGTTGAAACGCCCCCCGGTCACCACCGGTCAGGAACCGGTCCCAGTTCTGCGCCACGCGGGGGCCCATCTGCGCCAGTTCAAAATCTTCACGCAGCCGTTCTGCGGCGTCGACAAGGTTTGGCTCAAGGAAGGGTTTGCCATCCCGGTCCCGCCTGCGACCCAACACGCCGACCGGGCTTTCCGCCAGATTATAGCGCACCCGGCGCGGGCCGTCGTCATCCACTACCTCACGTTCGCCCCAGACGCGGTGCTGGTCGCCAAATGCAGCGTCAGTGGCCTGGCCCTGACGGCGGCGGTCTTCCTCATCCACCATCCGGCGCAAGGCCGCGCGGCCTGCAGAGGTGATCTCATAGGTCGACACCCGGCCCGGCTTGCGGCAGGTGATCCAGTCCTTCAGCGTGAAGGCCTGGGCGACGCTGCGTTCCAGCACCGCCGTGCGCAGGTTGCGTCCATCCGGCATTTCGCGCAGGACGACCGCCTTGTCCATTTCCGGGGCAATGGCCATCATTGCCCCCGGTTCAGCCAGCCTGCGCAGAACGCGGCAGCCTTCGCGGGCAAGGGACTGTTCATCACACAGCTGTGGCGCAACAGCGGCGGCAGAGGCACTGCGAGGATGGACGGACATGGGTTGGTCTTCCTTTCGGGCTGGGTCATTCGCTAAGTCTTGGGTGGATCGTTGGGAATGACGGGACACTGCCGACAAAGCCTCATCCATAAGCGGGTCTTCGCGACGGATTTCAAACCGGCGCACCTGACGCAGGATGGTCGAGGGGTGCAGCCCCTCACGTCGTGCCAGGGCCCTGAGTGACGTGCCGTCCTCAATGTGGTGAAGGTAGTGGCGCACGGCAGCAGGAAGCCAGTCTGGCAGGCTGGCGGCAGTAAGCTCTGGCAATTCAGTCGTCCCGTCCTTGTCGCCACCCGGGGTGTGCTTCGTCCAGCCTTGGACATTCGCAACCTTGGGTGGAATTGGTTACCTGTTGGTTAAACACTCGGTCGGTTTGAACAATTGCGCATAATTCCTAAACTTCTCGGTAACCTCCGCGCGGTGCAAAGGCCGATCACGCAACGCTGGGTTGACCCGGTGCATGATGCGCCCTCCAGAATCCGGAGGACCAAATGTCAGATTTTCGCATGATCTCAGATTTTCGAGCGGGCCTTGCCAACCTGCGCCGCCCGCGCCTGTTGATGCGCGCCGCCCGCTTTGGCCTGTGTGACTACCGCCGTGAAAGGGACCTGCGCCGCCTGGTCCGCTGTGGCCTGTCGCCAGAGGATACGGTGCCCTCACTTATGTCGGTCGAGGCGGATCTTGAACAAACGCGGCTGGCGGGCGATGCGTCCTATTCTGTGGCCCGCCACATCGAGGTGCTGATCGCGCTTCTGGCCGAAGCACAGCTGTTGCGCCGGGCGGGTGTGGTCTGAGCCATGCAGAAAGGGGCGGAGAACCGCCCCTTTCTTCCACCAGCCGATGCCAGCCGTCAGATGAAAGCGTCAGGCACTGCGGCTTTGCGGCCGGCAACAAACGCTTCCAGCGCCTCGCGCGTGGCGGGGTCAAGGTCTGGGGCTTCGTAGTCGGCCAGCTGCTTTTTCACCCGCTCGGAAGCCAGGGCCTGCGTGTCGCGCGCGCCTTCTTCGGCCCAGGTCTCGAACGGTTTGTAGTCGAAAAGGTCCGACCGCCAGAACGCCGACTTGAAGTTCGCCTGCGTGTGTTCACACCCCAGGAAGTGTCCACCGGGACCCACTTCGCGCAGCGCGTCCATTGCTTGACCGTTGGTGTCCATCATCACCCCTTGGGCAAGGTGGTGCAGCGTGCCAAGCTGGTCCGCGTCCATCACGAACTTCTCGTAGCTGGAGACAAGCCCCCCTTCCAGCCAGCCGCAAGCGTGCAGCATGAAGTTGACCCCGGCCAGCAGCGCCATGTTCAGGCTGTTCGCCGTCTCATAGGCCGCCTGCGCGTCGGGCAGTTTCGACCCGCAGAAGCTGCCGCCCGACCGGTACGGCAGGTTCAGCCGCCGCGCGAGTTGCCCCGCGCCATAGGTGATATGCGCAGCCTCAGGCGTGCCAAAGGTCGGCGCGCCCGAGTTCATGTCGATGGATGTCACGAACGCGCCAAAGATCACCGGCGCGCCGGGGCGCACCAACTGGCTGTAGGCCACACCCGCCAGAACCTCGGCCAGCACCTGCGTCAGGGTGCCCGCCACCGTGACAGGGGCCATCGCACCACCGACGATGAAGGGGCTGATGATCGCGGCCTGGTTGGCGCGGGCGTAAACTTCCAGCGCACCCATCATGATGCCGTCGAACGTCAGGGGGCTGTTGATGTTGATCAGGCTGGTCATCACCGTGTTCTGGTCAACGAAAGCGTCGCCGAACAGGATCTTCGACATCGCCACCGAATCCTCGGCGCGTGACGGTTCGGTGACAGACCCCATGTAGGGCTTGTCGCTCAGCGTCATGTGGGCAAGCAACATGTCCAGATGGCGCTTGTTCACCGGAACGTCCGTCGGTTCACACACCGTGCCGCCGGAATGGTGCAGCCATTTCGACATGTAGCCCAGCTTCACGAAGTTCTGGAAATCGTGGATCGTGGCATAGCGTCGCCCACCTTCCGCATCGCGCACGAACGGCGGGCCGTAGACCGGGGCCAGCACCAGATTGCGGCCACCAACCTCAATGTTCCGTTCCGGGTTGCGGGCAGCTTGGGTAAACGAGGACGGGGCGGTCGCACACAGCTTTCGGGCAAGGCCGCGGGGGATATGCACCCGTTCGCCCTTCACATCCGCGCCCGCTGCGCGCCAAAGGTCAAGCGCTGCGGGGTTTTCCACGAAGTTCACGCCGATCTCTTCCAGAACGGTTTCCGCGTTCCATTCGATGATCTGCAACGCCTCTTCGTTGAGGATCTCGAAGTTCGGGATGTTGCGCTGGATGAAGCGGGCGCTTTCAAAGCTGACCGCCGTCCGTTCCGCCCGACGTGTTGCCCCGCCGCCGCTGCGCGCCCTGCGCCCTGCCACTTCGTTCATCTCAAGCCTCCAAAGCTGTGCCGACTTATGCCGCGAAACCGCCCCACCCCGCCCCTCGAAACCGCCGCTTGCCTTCCAAAACCGACATTCGCTTTGGCCGGAAACGACACGCGGACGGGATGCATTTCAACGTCGCGGCGAAAGTACCGCCAGCGCGCAGTCTTCCGCGCCGGGATACCCGACGGTGTCGGTCCAATCGCAATCAAGCCCGGCACGACCCGCATCTTCAACCATGGCCTTGCGATTGGGGAATACGTAGCGCAGATCCATACCCCGATAGGCCAGAAAATGTTCGGCCTGCTCGGGGATCATGTTTCTCGCCATCGCGAAGGTTGCCAAGTCACCAAGCCGTTCCGCTGCACGCAACACGTCTGACACAGGGACCGCATGGGCCGGAGCTTCGGCCAAAGCCGCTGCCAACCGCCATCGCAGGACATTCAAGCTTTCGATGCGGCCATCGCGGGCCGCCTGCAGCACCTCATCGACCGAAAGCTCCGGGTCTCGGCGCAGAAACACACGGATCACCGCCTTGCCTTCGGGGGCGAGGCAGCGCCGGACTTCGGCCAGAACCGCCCGCACCACGGCGCGGTCAGGCAGGGCATTCAACGACCCATCACCAAGAACCTGAGCCGCGCTGCCGTTTGGAAGCGGCAAAGCTGTCCAATCCGCCAAAGCCGCCCGGCGCCGCGCAGTGTCGCCGGGCCAGACTGCTGCGATCATGTCGGAAGACGCGTCGAACGCCAGCAGCGGTTCGCCAAGGTCGGCATATGCTGGTGTCACACCCAGCAGGACTGTCGTTCCATGGCAACCGCCGCAAAGGCCGGCGACCTGCGCAGCCAGTTCTGGCCCGGGGACCTGCGGCGGACCCATCATGGCAATTCGGCGTCCGAGACCGGCCCAATGTTCTTGCATGTTTTGAATGATCTTATTATAACAACTTATTGGAACCATTATGAAAAACCGGCGGTTTGTCAACATGCGGATTGCAGTCATCACGCATGAAAAGGATACGCGTCTGCGCACGTGGCTGGATGGCTTGGTGCTGCGTTCCAAGCCCGTTTATCAGATTGATCCGATCCTGCTTGCAGCCCGCCTGAAAGGCCTTCGCTGGTTTTACACGGATCCCGGCCAACCGTTCCGCAACGCCGATGCTGCGGTGCTTCATGTCGACCTGTCCCTGATCCCGCAGGCATATCTTGATCTGGCGGCGCGGTATCGGGTGACCATCAACGGAAAAGTCGCCGATATCCGAAAGCGCCATGTCAGCTGCAATCTGGTCGACCGAACCGCAAGCTGGACAGGGCCCGTTCTGGTAAAAAGCGACCTGAACAGTAACGGTCGGCCCGAAGTGTCTTTGGCACGACGGATCGCAACTGCAACAGGCCACACTCTGCAAAAATCTGCGGCGCCTGAATATCAGCTTTTTGACAGCATCAGCGACGTCCCGGTTCCGATCTGGGACGATGCGTCCCGCGTGGTCGAACGCTATTTGCCAGAGAGACGCGGCCCCAACAACGTCATGCGCGTCTGGAACTTCATGGGCGACTATGAGCGGTGCAATTGGTACGCATCCCCGGAAACCATCATCAAGGGACGCAACATCGTGGAGTTTGGCCCCAGCGAGGTGCCAGATGCCTTGCGAGCCCACCGCAAGCGCCTGGGGTTTGACTACGGCAAGTTCGATTTTGCAATCGGTCCCGACGGACCGGTCTTGTACGATGCCAACCGCACTCCGGGCTACTTGCACGCGCGCCCCGATCTGATGCGGCAGGGAGGCGACAGGATGAGTGATGAATTGCTGCGGTTGATCAAAAGCTAGGGCCGCGCAGCCTCTTGCATCGCCGCAATGGTTTGGCTACGCGGAAGCATGACCCAACTTGCGCCAAAATCCACCCACGACCGCCTTCTGATCGTCGACTTCGGCAGCCAGGTGACGCAGCTGATCGCACGCCGCCTGCGTGAACTGAACGTCTATTGTGAAATCCACCCCTACAACCGTGTGGATGACGCCTTCCTTGCAGCTTTCGCCCCGAAAGCGGTGATCTTTTCCGGCGGGCCGGCCAGCGTGTACTGGGAAAACGCGCCGATGCCGCCCAAAGGGGTGTTTGATCTTGGCGTGCCGATCCTTGGCATCTGCTATGGCCAGCAGGTAATGATGCATTGCCTGGGCGGACTGGTCGAAGGCGGCCACGGCACGGCCGAGTTTGGCCGCGCCTTTGTGACCCCCACCGATGAGACCCACCCAATCCTGTCCGGCTGGTTCCCGCCCGAAGACGGCCCGCAAGCGCGTGAGCAGGTCTGGATGTCGCACGGCGACCATGTCAGCCAGATCGCACCGGGGTTCCGCGTCTACGGCACCTCGCCCAACGCGCCCTTTGCCATTACCGCCGACCCCTCGCGCCATTTCTACGCCGTCCAGTTCCACCCCGAGGTGCACCACACCCCGAAGGGCGGCAAACTTTACGAAAACTTCGTCAAGCTCGCCGGCTTAAAGGGTGACTGGACAATGGGCGCTTATCGCGCCGAGGCTATCGCCAAGATCCGTGCTCAGGTCGGTGACGCCAAGGTAATCTGCGGGTTGTCGGGCGGGGTCGACAGCTCTGTCGCCGCCGTCCTGATCCATGAAGCGATCGGCGACCAGCTTACCTGCGTTTTCGTTGACCACGGCCTTCTGCGTCTGGGTGAGGCAGAGCAGGTCGTGACCATGTTCCGCGACCATTACAACATGCCGCTGATCCACGCGGATGAAAGCGGGCTCTTCCTTGGAGCGCTTGAGGGGGTGTCCGACCCCGAGGTCAAGCGCAAGACCATTGGCCGCCTGTTCATCGATGTCTTTCAGAAACACGCGACTGCGGTGGGGGGCGCGAAGTTCCTCGCCCAAGGCACGCTTTACCCCGACGTGATCGAAAGCGTCAGCTTCTCTGGTGGTCCCTCAGTCACGATCAAAAGCCACCACAACGTCGGCGGCTTGCCGGAAAAAATGGGCCTCAAACTCGTCGAACCGCTGCGTGAGCTCTTCAAGGACGAGGTCCGCGCGTTGGGCCGTGAACTCGGCCTTCCCGCCAGCTTCATTGGCCGCCACCCCTTCCCCGGCCCCGGCCTTGCGATCCGCTGCCCGGGTGAGATCACGACCGAAAAACTCGACATCCTCCGCCGCGCTGACGCGGTCTACATCGACCAGATCCGCAAACACGGTCTTTACGACGAAATCTGGCAAGCCTTCGCGGCCATCCTGCCAATGAAGACTGTGGGCGTGATGGGAGACGGGCGGACATATGATTACGCGCTGGCGCTGCGCGCGGTAACATCCGTCGACGGCATGACCGCCGATTACTACCCATTCACCCATGATTTCCTTGGCGAAACCGCCACACGGATCATCAATGAGGTGAAGGGCATCAACCGCGTGTTCTACGACTGCACGTCAAAGCCGCCGGGAACGATTGAACTGGAATGATCTGCGTCACCGGCACGCTGACCTGCACGACAGAAGCTGAGGCAGAGATCGTGTGCCGCCACTTGCCCGCACACATCGCCCTCAGCAGGGCTGAACCCGGGTGCCTGACGTTTGACGTGAACCCAACCCAAGACCCGCTGGTCTGGCAGCTCGACGAAAGCTTCACCGACCGCGCCGCGTTTGAGGCCCATCAGGACCGCACTCGATCCAGCGACTGGTTTGCTGCAACCGCTGGTTTGGCGCGCGATTTCAAGGTCACCGGGGACTAAAACCGGCCGCGAAAGGCGCTTGTGGTCAAGGGGTTGCGCTGGTTTGGCGTTTCACGCGCACGGAAGGGTTCGGGCAATTTATCCGCCGGGCCTTTTTGGCCGATGGCAACAACCGCGTGCAGGCTGTGCGCATCTGGCAGGGCCACGGCGGCGGAAAGGGCGGGCGCATCAAAGCCGCCCATCGCATGGGCCGCCAGACCCATGGTCTGCACTTGCAACGCCAGACTCATCCAGGCCGCACCAGCATCGAACGCGGACCAGCGGTTGGGGTTGACCTTTCCGTCCGCGGCCACCGTCACATCGCGCGACGCAACGACCACCAAGGCCGCGGCATGCTGCGCCCAATCGCGGTTGGAAGGCACAAGAGCGCCAAGGATCGCCGCAAACCCCACATCCCCGCGCAAACCCCAGACAAAGCGCGTGGGCTGGTTGTTTGACGCGGAAGGCGCCCAGCGGGCAGCTTCCAGAACGGTCAGCACCTCGGCTTCGGTCAGCGCATGGTCAGTGAACGACCGGGGCGACCAACGCGCCGGGAATTGCGCGTCGACCGGATGGTCTGGCTGGCGGCCGTGGGCAAGATCAAGCGACATCGGGGCATCCTTCATTCCGTTTGTGCAGGACGTAGGCCGCACCCTGCCAAACGACAAGCGCCGCGTCGCAGGGTGCCTGTGCTCGTCCGCACGGTAGACCCATGGCAGGCTTTCCATACCCTGAACGCAACGCCGCTGTGGAATACCTGACGCATGGCAATTGCCGGGCGGCGGTATGCTCCACCCCCGCACAAACCGGAGGTTGATGATGCGCCTTTCCCTGTCGATCCTTGCCGCCACGCTTGCCATTGCCGGCACAGCCCAGGCCGCCTGCAAACAGAACTTCACCACGTTGGGCCTGCCGCTTCTCAGCCAGATCGAATACCGCACGTCCGAAACCTACAAGGGCCTTGGCCAGACCACCGCCGCCAAGCGCATCGCCGCGCGTCTTGCCGCTGAAGGCTATGCCCGCGTGCGCCGGTCCGGTGGGGTTGTGACGGCGTTGCAGGAGACCTCCGGCTCGGGCCGCCCGCAGGAATTGCGGTTCATCATCACCGAACGGGCCGGCAAAACCACGATCGAGGCGATCTTTACCATCCAGCAGGGCCAGGTTGCCGGTAACCGCGTGGTGCGCGATGAGCTGTGCCGCCTGATTGGCATTGCTGCGGGTTGAGTGCTGCTCTGGACAATCGGCGCATGCGGCGGCAAGGCTGCGTCGATGAGCACCCCTTACCGACCACTTGCCGCCGCCCTGTGGATGTCCGGGGCCATCGCGGCCTTCACCGCCATGGCCGTGGCCACCCGTCAGATAAATGGCGCGCATGACACGTTCGAGATTCTGGCCTTCCGGTCAATGATCGGCTGGCTGATCGTGGTGGCCGTCGGGGCCGGACTTGGCCACTTGAACCGCATCCGCACCGACCGGCTGGGAAGCCACCTTGTGCGCAATGTCTTTCACTTCAGCGGCCAGTCGCTGTGGTTCTGGGCAATCACGATGATCCCCCTCGCCCAGGTCTTCGCGCTTGAGTTCACGTCGCCGATCTGGGTGATCCTTTTGTCGCCCTTGGTGCTGGGCGAGCGGCTGACGCCAACCCGCCTGACCGCCGCTGCGCTTGGCTTTGCCGGGGTCTGGATCGTGGCGCAGCCCGATTTCACCGCGATTGATCCTGGCGTGCTGGCCGCCATCGGGGCCGCCTTCTTCTTTGCCGCCACCACGCTGATGACCAAGGTGCTGACCAAGGGTGAGGCGATCATTGGCATCCTGTTCTGGCTGACGCTGATGCAGGCGGCCTTTGGCACCGTGGCCATGCTGGCGGATGGTCAGGTGGCGCTGCCGACACGTGCGACCTTGCCCTGGTTGACGCTGATCGCCGTGGCCGGGGTCACCGCGCACTTGTGCCTGACGACCGCGCTGTCATTGGCCCCGGCCAGCATGGTGGTGCCGGTGGATTTCGCGCGCCTGCCGGTGATCGCCGCCATTGGCGCGGTCTTCTACGCGGAACCGGTGCAGATCACGCTCTTTCTTGGCGCGGGGCTGATTTTCCTTGGCATCTGGATCAATCTGAGAGGTGGCGCATCTGGGCCACAGGGCAAAGTCGTCACAAAACCGTGACGCCGCGTCATTGATTGACCCAAGGGAGACCGGGCCGTAGCCTTCTTGTCAGGGGAAATCCTTTATCGGGGATGAGGACATGAAACGCATACTTACAACCGCCGCCGCGATGGTTGCCGTTGCTTCGGCCGCGCAGGCGGGTGGGGTGGAACGGTCGACCCAATCGGTGGCAATCCTGTTCGAACAGGGCCGCTATGCCGAGCTGAGCTTTGGGACATTCTCGCCGGATGTCAGTGGCACGCTTGGCGTGTCGTCTGGCGACATGACGTCGACCTACAACACGTTCAGCATTGGCTACAAGATGGACATCGGCGAATCGCTGGACTTTGCGCTGATCATTGACCAGCCGATCGGGGCCGACGTGGCCTATCCGACGGGCACAGGATACCCGCTTGCAGGCGCGACGGCCAAGCTGACATCCAGCGCGATTACCGCATTGCTGCGATACCAGTTCGAAAGCAATGTGTCGGTCTACGGTGGCCTTCGCTACCAGACTGTTCATGGGGAAGTGTCGCTCGGGCCGGCAGTATTAAACTACACGCTTGACACCAACAACGACTCAGAGCTGGGCTATGTGGTTGGTTTCGCATGGGAAAAACCAGAAATTGCGGCGCGGGTCGCTCTGACCTACAACTCCGCCATCACGCACAGCCTGGAATCGGTCGAATTTGGCAGTCCAACAGCGGGCTTTGATACCGAGGTGCCGCAGTCGGTGAACCTGGAGTTTCAAACCGGCATTGCCAAGGATACGCTTCTGTTCGGGTCGATCCGCTGGCAGGAATGGTCGGCCTTCGAAATCGCCCCACCGGTGTACGCTGGTGCGACCGGTACGGCGCTTGTCGACTATGCCAGCGACCGGGTGACCTACAACCTTGGCGTCGGCCGGAAATTCAACGACAACTGGTCCGGCGCGGTGACTATCGGGTATGAGCCGTCAGACGGTGAGCTGACCGGAAACCTTGGCCCGACCGACGGCTTCAAAAGCATCGGTCTTGCGGCGACCTACACGATGGACAGCGTCAAGATCACCGGCGGTGTCCGCTATGTCGACATCGGCGATGCGACGGCGAACATCGGTCCTGGCGCGCCCTTCACCGACAACTCGGGCGTCGGCATCGGCCTGCGGGTCGGCTACACGTTCTGATCCTTTCGACGGCATGACAAGAACCCCGCCCCCACCCGGGCGGGGTTTTTCCGTTGTGAAGCGCCAAACCCAGCGCTAACAGGGGCGCGTGAGGTGACATGATGATCCATCAGACCGGCAAGGACTATCTGGCAGCGTCCGCCAAGCGGGTGCTTCTGTTTGGCATGTCGGGCCTTGGCAAGACACATCTCGCCACCATGCTGCGCGATCGGGGGTCGTGGTTCCACTACTCGGTCGATTACCGGATCGGCACGCGGTACATGAACGAACACATCGCCGACAATTTCAAGCGTGAGGCGATGAAGGTCCCGCTTTTGCGTGAGCTTTTGATGACCGACAGCGTCTATATCGCGTCGAACATCACGTTCCACAACCTTGCCCCCCTGTCCACCTACCTTGGCAAGCCCGGTAATCCGGCCAAGGGCGGCTTGCCTTTTGCCGAGTACATGAATCGGCAGGACCAGCACCGTCAGGCCGAAGTATCCGCCGTGCTGGATACCGCCCATTTCATCGACCGGGCCACGGGCATCTACGGCTATCCGCACTTTGTCTGCGATACCTCAGGCTCCATCTGCGAGGTGGTGACCCCCGAAAACCCCGCCGATCCGGTGATGCGGCAATTGTCGGACACGCTGCTTCTGGTGTGGATCAAGGGGTCCGACGACCACACAGCCGAGCTTGTGCGCCGCTTTGACCGCGCGCCAAAGCCGATGTATTATCAGCCCGCCTTTCTTCATGCCGCATGGGAAGATTACCGCGCAAGCCATTCCGTTGGCGAAGAAACCTGCGATCCTGATGATTTTGTGCGCTGGACCTATTCCCGCGCTTTGGCCCACCGCCAGCCCCGCTATGCCGCCATGGCACAATGGGGGGTGACGGTCACGGCCGAAGAGGTGGCGAAGGTCCGCGATGCCGACGATTTCGACCGAATGATCGCCACGGCCATCGACCGGCGCTGAGGGCGGCCCTTGCAGCCGTCCCCCACATCCCCTAATTTTCGCCCGCTTCTTGTCGGACCCGTGACCCCAGGACCCGTGACCCATGCCGATCAAACTGCCAGAGACCCTGCCCGCCTATGACGTCCTGAAGGGCGAAGGCGTCATGGTCATGTCGCCTGAACGCGCGGCACGGCAGGACATCCGGCCGCTGAAGATTGCGCTGCTGAACCTGATGCCGAAAAAGATCCAGACCGAAAACCAGTTTGCCCGGCTGATTGGCGCCACACCTTTGCAGATCGACCTGCATCTGATCCGCATGTCCGAACACCAGACCAAAAACACCGCGGCCGAGCATATGGAGACCTTTTACCGCCCCTTTCAGGAGGTGAAGGAGCAGAAATTCGACGGCCTCATCATCACCGGCGCGCCCATCGAACATCTGGCGTTTGAGGACGTCACCTACTGGAGTGAACTGCAGGAGGTGATGGACTGGACGCAAACCAACGTCCAGTCCACCTTCGGCGTCTGCTGGGGCGGGATGGCGATGATCAACCCCTTCCACGGCGTGAAGAAACACATGCTGCCGGCGAAGGCGTTCGGCTGCTTCCGCCACCAGAACCTTGCGCCCGCCTCGCCGCTGCTGCGCGGATTTTCGGACGATTTCGTGCTGCCGGTCAGCCGCTGGACCGAGATGCGGCAGGCCGATATCGACCAGGCAGGGCTGAGGACGCTGCTGACCTCGGAGCAGACCGGACCCTGCATGGTGGACGATCCCGCGCATCGGGCGGCGTATCTGATCAACCATCTGGAATATGACAGCGACACGCTGAAACAGGAATATGACCGCGACGTCGCCGCCGGCGTCGCGATCAATGTGCCGGCAAACTACTTTCCCGACGACGATCCGTCGCGTCCGCCCTTGAACCGGTGGCGCAGCCACGCACATCTGCTTTATGGCAACTGGATCAACGAAATCTACCAGGCGACGCCCTATGATATCGCGGCGATTGGCGGTTAGCGCACTTCTTTTTGTCGCAGTCTCGGCTGGGGCGACGCTGTGGCGAGCGCAGTCACGCGCAACTGCGGCGCTGCAAGGGTCCGGCGATGGCGGGGCCTTTGTCAGCGTGGATGGCGGGCGGGTGCACTACCTTCAGACGGGCGCGGGGCCGGATCTGGTGCTGATCCACGGCGCGTCGGGGTCGCTCCGCGATTTCAGCCTTGCCCTGATGCCGATGCTCG
>JANPJU010000131.1:0-3244 GCA_031425675.1 Paracoccaceae bacterium
GCCCACGCCCGAACGATGCCCTGGCGCGTGTCACCGCAAGACCGCGCAGCGGGGATCCGCCCGGACCCCTACCGCATCTGGCTGTCCGAGGTGATGTTGCAGCAAACCACCGTGGCGGCGGTGAAGGACTACTTCCACCGCTTCACCGCGCGCTGGCCGACGGTCACCGCCCTTGCCGCTGCCGCTGATGCCGAGGTGATGGGCGAATGGGCCGGGCTTGGCTACTATGCGCGCGCCCGCAACCTGTTGAAATGCGCCCGTGCGGTGGTGGCCGATCACCGTGGCGTCTTTCCAGACACGCGCGCGGGCTTGCTGACGCTGCCCGGCATCGGCCCCTACACGGCCTCTGCCATCGCCGCCATCGCGCATGACGAGGCTGCGACCGTGGTCGATGGAAACGTGGAACGCGTCATGGCCCGCATGTTCTGCGTCGAGACGCCCCTGCCTGTCGCGAAACCTCAACTGACCAGGCTGGCGGAAAGCCTGACGCCGGCCCAGCGCCCCGGCGATTATGCCCAAGCCGTGATGGACCTTGGCGCCACGATCTGCACCCCCCGCAACCCCGCTTGCGGGATCTGCCCATGGTCCCATGCCTGCAAGGCGCGCGCCGAAGGCATGCAGGCCTCCCTGCCGCGCAAATCGCCAAAGGCGGAAAAGCCGATCCGCCACGGCACCTTGTGGCTTGGCCTTCGACCGGGTGCGATTCTGCTGGAACGCAGGCCGGACAAAGGTCTGCTGGGCGGGATGCTGGGCTTTCCTGGCGACGGCTGGGACGGCGCTGGTGGGCCTGCCCCTGCCCCCGCCGACTGGCAGCGGCTGGGCGAGGTGCGCCATACCTTCACCCATTTTCACCTTGACCTGCAGGTGCTGACCGCCCAAGTCGACAACCCGCCCCAGCGCGGGGAATGGGTGGCGATCCAGCACTTCCGCCCCTCTGACCTGCCAACGGTCATGCGAAAGGCCTTCGCCCTGGCCCGCGACAGCATGGGTGGTTGAGCGGGCGCGCGTTTCAAGGGATACTTCACAGCACACCATATTGGACCTGCCATGCCCAATCCGCCGACCCAGCAACTTGGCTTTCTGAACGCCCTGCCGTTCTGGTTTGCGCTTGGCATGGTGCCGCTGGCGGTGATCGGCGCCACGCAGGGGGGATGGTACACGGCCCTGGTGCCGGCCTGTTCAATCCTGTTCTACTCGCTTCTGGATGCGGTGACCGGCTTGAATGAGGCGAACGCCGACCCGCATTCAGAGGAAAGCCTTTTGTGGTACCGCCTTCTGACGTTGGTGTGGTTCCCGGTACAGATGATCATCCTGTTCGGCACGATCTGGTATGCCACCCGCGCCGACCATCTTGGGGGCGTGGAGCTTGCAGTTCTTTTCTTCGGGATCGGCATCCTGACCGGAACCGTCGGGATCAACTACAGCCACGAGCTGATGCACCAGAAATCTAGGGTAGAGCGGTGGCTGGGCGATCTGCTGCTTGCTTCGGTCCTGTATTCGCACTTCCGGTCGGAACACCTGCGCGTGCATCACCTGCATGTCGGCACCCCGCGTGACCCGGTGACAGCGCGGTATAACGAAGGCTTTCACCGGTTCTTCCCGCGCGTCCTTTGGTCCTGTCCGCAGTCGGCGTTCAGGGCTGAGGTGGCGCTGCTGGCAAGACGCGGCCAGCCATGGTGGCACCGGACCAACCCCTTCTGGCGCTACGCCGTGCTGCAGGCGGGGATGCTGGCGCTTGCCTTTGCGTTGGGGGGGGGCTTGGGTCTGGGGCTTTTCATCTATCAGGCCCTGGTGGCGATCTGGCAGCTAGAGGCGGTGAACTATGTCGAACACTACGGCCTGACCCGCCGCCATCTGGGGAACGGCAAGTACGAACACGTCCGCCCGCACCACAGCTGGAACGCGGCGCATACTGCGTCAAATTGGCTGCTGATCAACTTGCAGCGCCATTCGGATCATCATTACAAGCCTGACCGGCGGTTTCCCTTATTGCAGACCTATTCGCAGGACGAAGCACCCCAGCTGCCGCTGGGCTATCCGCTGATGGTCTTTGTCGCAATGAACCCGCCTTTGTGGAAGCGCATCATGAATCCGCGGGTCAAGGCCTGGCGAAAGCTGCATTATCCGGACATCGCCGACTGGCACCCCTACAACAAGGCGTTGAACCCGGTTGCAGGCTGACCGGCATGGACCAGCGCCGGAGTTTTCAAAAATTCCGGTCCGGAGCCTTTGAAGGCTCCGCAGCAATTTCCTTGAACGAACCGCAGCCGCCGGTTCAGCAAATAACCTCAATCAGACGCGGTCCCCTCTGCGCCATCGCTTGCGCGAACGCCGCGTTGAATCCGGCCATGTCGGCCACCTGCACGCCCTGAACCCCATGCCCTTTTGCAAGGGCCACCCAGTCCAGCGTCGGTTCAACCACGTCAAACATCCGCACCACGTTGCGGCCAACCTCGGTCACACCCACGGCGGCCAATTCATCCCGCAGGATCTGGTAGCCACGGTTGGCGAAGATCACGACGGTCACATCCAACCCTTCCCGCGCCATTGTCCACAGGGATTGAAGCGTGTACATCCCCGACCCATCCCCCTCCAGAACCACGATCTTGCGGTCCGGGCAGGCCACCGCTGCCCCCACCGCGTTGGGCAGTCCAAAGCCGATAGAGCCGCCGGTGATGGTCAGCGCATCATGGCCCCGCGCGCGCTTCAGCCCAGGTGCCAGATGGTATGAGGCTGAGATGCCTTCATCCACCACCACCGCATTGTCGGGCATCAGGGCGGCAATCGCCTCACCCACCTTTGCAAGGGTAAGGGAGCCTTCGGGCAGCGCGGGCAGGTCAAGGGGGGTGAAATCCTCTGGGCCCAGTTCAGCCTCACCCAACTCCTCCGCCAGCGCTTGCAAGGTCCAGGCAATGTCCATCTCGCGGGTGCAAAGGTCGATCAGCCGGGTATCGGGGTCATCGGGGGTAGAGGGCAGGCCCGGATAGGCAAAGAACCCGGCCGGCCGCGTGGTGCCGCACAAGACCAGCGCCGGCGCGCCGCGCAAGAGCTTGAGGTTGTCTTCGATGCGGTAGGCCATTCGTTCGATCCTGACCGCACCCGCACCCCGGCGAAAGCGGCTGACGAAGAACGGCTGCATCAACCGCGCGCCCGCAGCTTTGGTCAAGCGTTTCGCCAGCAGCCCAAGGTCGGACCAAAGGACCGGGCCATCAACCAGCAGGATCGCGCCCGGCTGGCGCAAGGC
>JANPJU010000132.1:0-1503 GCA_031425675.1 Paracoccaceae bacterium
AGGCTCCACCTTCTCCGCCAACCCGCCGGTCCAGACATGCTCACCGTCCTCGTCGACTACGATTCCGGCAACCTCCACTCTGCCGAGAAGGCCTTCCAGCGCATGGCGGCCGAAGTCGGCGGCGGCCAGGTCCTCGTGACCAGCCGCCCCGAGGATGTCGCCCGCGCCGACCGGATCGTGCTCCCGGGTGACGGAGCCTTCCCGGCCTGCCGCGCCGCCCTCGGCGCTTACGGCGGCCTCTTCGAGGCCATCGAAGAGGCGGTGACCCACAAGGCGCGCCCGTTCCTCGGCATTTGCGTCGGCATGCAGATGCTGGCCTCGCGCGGGCATGAGCATCGCCTGACCAAGGGCTTCGGCTGGATTGCGGGCGACGTGGTGAAGATCGACCCGACGAACCCCGCGCTGAAGGTCCCGCACATGGGCTGGAACGATCTGGTCATCGACCACCCGCACCCGGTGCTGGACGGGCTTCAGACCGGCGACCACGCCTATTTCGTCCACTCCTACCATTTCCACGTCGCGGACCCCGCAGAGCGGCTGGCGTTCTGTGACTATGGCGGCCCGATCACCGCCATCGTCGGGCGTGACAATATCCTCGGCACCCAGTTCCACCCGGAGAAAAGCCAGGCCGCCGGTCTACGCCTGATCGCCAACTTCCTGCGCTGGGCGCCCTAGACCTGCCACAGCCTCGGCTCGGCAAACTCGATCGAATTTCCGGCCGGATCACGGACATACAAGGACCGCGCCCCGTTGGGCCAGTCGAACTCGGCCTCAATCTCAAACCCCGCCGCCACCAGCCGGTCGCGCCAGCCGGCGATCTCCTCCCGCGAAGCGGCAAAACAGACATGCCCCGGCCCGCGCGCACCATGCACCGGCACCGGCAAGACCGGGTTGGCGGAAGGAACCTCGGTCGCCGCCGGGTCAAAGACCAGCAGGACGCCAGCGCCTACCCGGAAGAACACATGCCGTCCGTGCACCCGCGCCAGCACCGGCAGACCCAGCACCCCGCCATAGAACGCTTCGGCGGCGGCAAGGTCGGATGCGTAGAGCGCGCTTTCCAGGATGAAGTCCGGTCTCATGCGTCCAGCCTGCCCGCATGGTGCGGCCCGGTCAACGCGGGCGCCCCAAACCCGGCGGACGCGCGCCCCACTCGATCACCGCGAGCCCCACCAGGATCAGTGCCAGCCCGACCAGATGGCGCAACGCCAATTCCTCTCCCAGCACGAGCCAGCCCAGCCCGGCCGCGCTCAGCGGGATCAGGAAGGTCACCAGGGACACCGCTGTCGCCCCGGCCCGCCCAAGGATCTGGAAGAAGATCACATAGGCCAGCGCCGTCGACAGCGACGCCAGCGCCACGACGGCAAGCAGCGGCCCCGCTCCCGGCCAGCCCATCGCCCAAGGGCGGTCCACCCACAGCCAGACCGGCGTGATCAGCGCCGTGCTTGCCACCACCTGCCCGCTGGCCGTCGCCAGCGGCGCAATCCCCGCCGCCCGAAACCGCCG
>JANPJU010000133.1:0-2579 GCA_031425675.1 Paracoccaceae bacterium
GGGCAGGACTTCCTTGATCCAGTTGCCCCAGCTGATGCCATCCTCGACGAAGGACGAGCCGATGAACTTGGCGTAGTTCACGCCTTCCTCGCCGCCGACGTTCACGCGGTAGGGCACCACGATGGTGCCTGCGCGGTGCGCGTTGGTCAGCGCGGGCAGCACGGCGGGGCCGGCATCGCCGAACACCACCATCGCGTTGATGCCGCGCGCCGCCATCGAGTTGATGTCCGAGATGGCCTTTTGGGTGTCGCCTTGGCCATCGGCATATTCATACTGGGTGATGCTGGGGCACTTGGCCGCCTCTTCCGCACCCGAAGCGGTGGTGACAAGCCGCCAGCTGTTGCCGCCGAACCCGTCCAGCAGCGCAAGCGATGCCTGGTTGGGGCCGCACCAGGATGGGGTCTGGGCGAGGGATGTGGTGGCGACAAGCGCCATGGTCAGGGTCGCTGCCGCAGATGTGGCAGTCATCGTCATTGCCTTAAACATTGTCCGTTTCCTCCGTTGTGGACTTTAGTGCACGTGTCGTTGCCGCCTGTTTCCAGCGCAACGAATAGACTCCGATCCCGAAAACCAGGGCCAGCGCCTGAATGATGGTCTGGGCCGAGAAGGGCACGCCGACCGCCAGCGCGAACTGGCTCAGCTGGTTCAGAAAGAACGCGGCGATCACGGTCGAGATGGGAAAGCCGCGCCCGCCCAGCAGGGACGTTCCCGCCAGGACCACCACGGCGACTGATGGCAGCAGCAGGCTGTCGCCCTGAAAGGCGGTGGGTTCCCGGGTGATCCCGGAAATCAGGATGCCTGCGACACAATAGTGAAGCTGGGCAAAGACATAGGCCATCGCCTGATAAAGCTGCACCCTCAGGCCGGCGGCATGGGCCGCAGCCGGGTTGGCGCCAATCGCCTCAAACCGGCGGCCGGTCACGGTCTTTTTCAGCACGAAGCTGACCAACAGCATGATGGCGAGCGCAAAGAGGACAGAGTTCGGGACGCCAAGGGTCTTGCCGCCCGCAATCTGCGCCATCAAGGGTGTGGTGATCCGCGGCACACCGCCTGACACCGCGAAGACCGCGCCGTAGAGCAGCGCATTCATCCCGATGGTGGCCACAATGGCATTCAGGCGCAGGACGCCAACAAGGATGCCGTTTGCCAACCCGGCGATCACCGCACAGCCAAAGGCAAAGCCAATAGAGGCGAAAAGCTGGGCGTCACTCCCGCCCGACATGTGCGTGGTGATCACCACGGCGAGTGACACGCCGCCTGCCAGCGACAGATCAAATCCGCCCTGCTGCACGACCAGCATCTGCCCAAGGCCCACAATCGCGATGATGGCGGCAAAGGGCAGGCTGCCCGCAAGTCCGCCCGCCGAAATCGCCGAAGGTGCAAAGATCGCACAGACCACGATCAGCATCAGCGTCGAGATGACGACCGTCACAAAACCTCGCGCCGGTTTCAGCGACGACAGGTCAAGGGCACGGCCATCCTGACCCGCCGTCTGTTGATACTGTGCCACGATCTGCCTCCCCCCCCGGTACGCGCTTTGGCGTCAGGCAATTTCCAGCGTGATCTTCACCGCCTTGGTCGGGTCCTTGCCCAACGCGTAGGCCGTGATCGCGTCATCCAGCGCAAAGCTGTGGGTCTGGATCGGCGCCAGGTCGATCCCCGTCCTCTCCAGAAACCGGATCGCGGCCGGCCAGACACCGGGTGACCCGATGCAGCCGCGCACAGTCAGGTCCTTGATCTGGATCTTGCCCAGTTCAACCGGGATGTTCTGGCCGATGCTGATGCCAACCATAGAGACGAACCCCTCGGGCCGGGCGTAGTCGAAAACGTTGGCCAAGGATGATGGATGGCCCGCTGCCTCGATCACCAGATCGGCACCGCCCTTGGTCATCTCCGTCACCGCCTCAACCGGGTTTCCCGCCGTGGGGTCAACCGTACCGACCGCGCCCAGCTTCATCGCAATTTCGCGCCGCAAGGGAACCGGATCGACCACGATCACCTGCGCGCCCATGCCGATGGCCGCGGCTGCCGAGACCAGCCCGATGGTGCCCCCGCCAGACACAACGACGGTCCGCGACGCATCCACGCCGCCATGGCGCAACACGGCATAGTAGCCGCAGGTGAACGGCTCGATCAGCGCGCCCTTGGCATCGTCCACCCCATCGGGCAGCTTGTGCAGCCATTCCGGCCGGGCGGCGAAATATTCGCGGTTGGCCCCGTCCATCGAGAAGCCGAAATGATGGATGCGCTCAGGCGTGCGGATCACGCATTCGCCCACCACCCGGTCGCCCGCGCGCAGACCCTTGACCGCGCGCCCGACCTCGACCACCTCGCCCACCCATTCGTGGCCCGGGGTGACGGGGTAGGAAATCGGGATGATGTAGTTGCCCGACAGGAGTTCATAGTCCGAATGGCAGATCCCGACACGGCGCGACCGGACCATCACCTCGTCGTCGCCGATGCCGGGCATCTGGATGTCGGCGACGACGGGCTTGTTCGGTTGATCGAAGATAAGTGCCTTCATCCTTGGACTCCGTCAGAGGGGCGGCTTACGCCACAGCTTCGATGCGGCCGCTTTT
>JANPJU010000134.1:0-15915 GCA_031425675.1 Paracoccaceae bacterium
GGGGAATTCGACCATCTCGCCGGCCTGCACGTTGTCGAGGCCATGCACACGGGCAATCCCGTCACCGACCGACAGCACGCGGCCAACTTCGGCCACTTCGGCGTCCTTGCCGAAATTCTTGATCTGCTCTTTGAGGATCGCAGAGATCTCGGCAGCTTGAATTCCCATCACCCAACCTCTTTCATTGCATTCTGGAGTGCCGCGAGCTTCGCCTTGACCGAGGTGTCGATCATGGTCGAGCCGAGCTTGACGACAAGACCGCCGATGAGGCTTTCATCGACGGTGGTTTTCAGTTTCACGGTCTTGCCGACGCGGGCCTTCAGCGTCTCGGCAAGTTTCTTGGATTGTGCGGCGGTCAGCGCGCGGGCGGCGGTAACCTCGGCGGTCACTTCGCCCTTTTCAACCGCGATCTGCTCGGCAAGGTTGACCAGCAGTTGCGGCAACACGAACAGGCGGCGCTTTTCCGCCATCAGCGCCAGCGTGTTGGCAAGCAGATCGCTGATCCCCAGCTTGGCTCCGATGGCTTTGATGACGTTACCCTGATCCTCCCGCGTGACCACCGGCGAGGCAATGGCGGCGCGCAGCTCGGGGCTGATCGACAGGGCTTCGGACAAGGCAGCAATGTCGGCCTCAAGCGCCGTCAGCGCCCCGCCTTCCTTCGCCAGTTCGAACACCGCCTTCGCGTAACGTGTGGCAATGCCCAGAGAGATTGAAGCCGTTTCTGACACGTCAAACCTTCCGCTGCCTGTTGCCCTGGGCCCGTTTGGACCGGGCGGACCTATGACATGCGCCTCAAATGCACTTTGAGCCGCAGATGCCTGCCTTCGGGGGCGTCCTTAGCAGAGGCTTTACCACCCCGCAACCGGGTTGGTCGCCCTTTCGACGGGGGATTTGGGGCATATGGTCGCTGCGCTGCAGAACGGCCTGGCCAGCCACCGGTTTTGACGGGTGTCGCGCACCCTCCGCTGCGGGGCTTCCCCCATCACGCTGCTTCAAATGAACGGCACATCGCCCTCATGCCGGTTGACCCCTTTCACGGGACGGCAGACACCCACCCATTCATTTGTTTTTTGCCCGTAGTGGACCCGTAATGGACCCGAAATGGACCCGAAATGGACCCGAAATGGACCCGAAATGGAAAGGAACCCGCCGATGACCATGATCAACCGTCGCCACACTCTTGCCCTTGGGTTGGCCGGAACAGGCGCGCTGTTCCTGCCCGCCATCGCCCGCGCACAAACCGCCGACGGGCCGGCGCGCAACAACGTCTCAAGCTTTCAGATGCAGGATTGGCGCGACCATTTCGACAGTCTGGGCAAGGGCGTGATCGTGGCCGACACCATCTCGCGCGCGCTGCACTTCTGGGAAGCGACGGATGGCAGTCACCGGATCTTTCCAACCTCCGTCCCGATTTCGGACGACCTGACCAAACGCGGTTTTACCGAAATTGTCCGCAAGAAGGAGGGCCCGTCCTGGACCCCCACCGCATCACAGATGGAGCGGTATCCCGACTGGAAGCCAATTCCGCCCGGCCCGGAAAACCCGCTGGGGACCCATGCGATGTATCTTGGCTGGCCCGCCTACATCATCCACGGCACCCATGACACGCGCAAGATCGCGCGGAAGTCGTCGGATGGCTGCATCGGCCTTTACAACGAAAACATCGCCCAATTGTTTGCGTTGTGTCCCGTGGGCACCCAGGTCCGGGTGATCTGAGGCGCGCCCACGGCCGACCTCGGGGCGAACCAGGGTTAGCCCCGCGCCGGGGCCGGGGCAGGCGCGGGCTGCGCGATCCCCTCAAGCACCCGCAACGGGCGGCGGACGGCGGCACCAAGGCCACCGCGTGTGGGGGCATAAACCTGCTTTGACGCCTCGACCATCAGGACCCCGCCGACCAGCCAGGGCATCTTGCGGCCAATCGCCTCCCAGAAATCGGCCGTGCGCAGCCAGAACCGGGTTGAAGACGGCGGCGCAAACAACACTGACTGGCTGCGTTCGGGGGTGAAGCCGTGACGTTTCAACTGCGCCTCTAGCTGCGCCACCGAATAGGGCCGCCCGAACCCAAATGGCGTGGCATCGCTGCGCGCCCACAGGCCGGTCCGGTTCGGCACGATTACCAGCGCCCTGCCCCCCGGCCCAAGAACGCGCCCCGCCTCCTCCAGCACGGCAGAGGGGTTTTCCGACGTCTCCAGCCCGTGCATCAGGATCAGCCGGTCCACCAGGCCAGTGGGCAGCGGCCAGGCGGTGTCTTCACACAGGACGCTGACATTCTCCATGCCCGCAGGCCACGGCATTACGCCCTGCGGCCCCGGCATCAACCCGATCACCCGGCGCGACGGCGCAAGATAGGGACGCAGCAGCGGCACCGCAAAGCCGAAACCCACCACCGTCTGCCCGGGCCCCGGCGTCCAGTGCTTGATGACCTGATCCCGGATGGCCCGCTGCGCCACCCGACCCAACGCCGTGCGGTAGTAGAAATTTCTCAGGTCCAGCACGTCAAGGTGCATTGTGATCCTTTACCCGGCGGTCAATCCTTGCGCCATCTTACCCCGGAGCGTTGCAAAGACCATGACCCTTGAACTTGTGACCATCCCCTGCCGCGCCGACAACTATGCCTATATGGTGCATGACGCAGCCTCGGGGCAGACTGCCGTGATAGACGTGCCAAACGCCACGCCCATTCTTGCGACGCTCAATGCCCGTGGGTGGCAACTGTCTGACATCCTGATCACGCATCATCATGATGACCACATCTCGGGCGTGGAAACCCTGCGCAGCGCCACCGGAGCCATGGTCCTTGGCGCCGCCGCCGATGCCTACCGCCTGCCCCCGCTGGACTATGCGCTGACCGAGGAGGCAAGTTTCGCCATCGGCGCCGAGCAGGTCCGCGTCATTGACGTGCCTGGCCACACCGTCGGCCACATCGCGTTTTACTTTCCGCTATCGGGGTATGCCTTCACCGGCGACAGCCTGATGTCCGCCGGGTGTGGCCGCCTCTTTGAAGGCACCCCCGCACAGATGCATGCCAGCCTTGGCAAACTCGTCCGGCTGCCCCCGGAAACGCTGATCTGTTCGGGTCATGAATACACCACATCGAACCTTGCGTTTGCGGTCACCCTTGAACCCGGCAACGCAGCGCTTATCTCTCGGGTTGGGCAGGTCACCGCCCAGCGCGCCAAGGGACAGGCAACCATTCCGGTCAGCCTGCGTACCGAACTTGACACCAACCCATACCTCCGGGCGCATCTGCCCGCCCTTAAAGCAGCCGTTGGCCTGCCGAACGCCGACGCTGCCACGGTTTTCGCTGAAATTCGGGCTAGAAAAGACAGGTTTTGACCCCCGAATATCACAAATGCCGTGATGACTGCCGGGAAAGATCACTCCGTATCAAATACTGCTTGAAGTGCGGCCAGGAAAACCGATCTTTAAGTTTATGAGGCCACGGTTGGACAGGGCCCAAAGCCCACCCGACCCGCAGGACAGGAGCACAAAAGGTGCCGTCATTTTCGACCACACTCGAGCAAGCCATTCACGCCGCCTTGGCCTTGGCCAATTCGCGTCGCCACGAACTTGCTACGCTGGAGCATCTGTTGCTCTCGCTTATCGAAGAACCGGATGCCGCGCGGGTCATGAAGGCCTGCTCGGTCAACCTAGATGATCTTCGCAAGACCCTGACTGATTTCATCGACGATGATCTGTCCACGCTCGTCACCGATGTCGAAGGGTCTGAGGCTGTGCCCACCGCCGCCTTCCAGCGCGTCATCCAGCGCGCGGCGATCCATGTGCAATCCTCGGGCCGGACCGAAGTGACCGGCGCGAATGTGCTGGTGGCGATCTTCGCCGAACGTGAGTCAAACGCGGCCTATTTCCTGCAGGAACAGGACATGACCCGCTATGACGCGGTCAACTTCATCGCGCATGGCGTGGCGAAAGACCCGTCCTATGGCGAAGCGCGGCCTGTCCAGGGGTCCGATGAACCGCATGAGACGCCAAAGGCCGAGGCGGGTGAGGCCAAGGAATCCGCCCTGTCCAAATACTGCGTCGATCTGAACGTGAAGGCGCGCAAGGGCGACGTCGACCCCCTTATCGGCCGCGAGTCCGAGGTTGAGCGTTGCATTCAGGTGCTTTGCCGCCGCCGCAAGAACAACCCGCTCCTCGTGGGTGACCCGGGCGTTGGCAAGACCGCCATCGCCGAAGGTCTCGCGCGGAAAATCGTCAACGGTGAAACACCTGAGGTTTTGGCCAAGGCCACGATCTTCAGCCTTGATATGGGTGCGCTTCTGGCAGGCACCCGCTATCGCGGCGACTTTGAAGAGCGCTTGAAGGCTGTGGTCAAAGAGATGGAGGATCACCCGGACGCGATTCTCTTCATTGACGAGATTCACACCGTCATCGGCGCTGGCGCTACCAGCGGCGGGGCGATGGATGCCTCGAACCTGCTGAAACCTGCGCTGCAGGGCGGCAAGCTGCGCTGCATGGGGTCAACCACCTACAAGGAATTCCGTCAGCACTTTGAAAAGGATCGCGCGCTTTCCCGCCGGTTCCAGAAGATTGATGTGAATGAACCGTCCGTGCCGGATGCGATCAAGATTCTGATGGGTCTGAAGCCGCATTTCGAAGAACACCACGACCTGAAGTACACCAGCGAAGCGATCAAGTCGGCGGTCGAATTGGCCGCGCGCTACATCCATGACCGCAAATTGCCAGACTCGGCGATCGACGTCATTGATGAAGCCGGGGCCGCGCAGCACCTTTTGTCAGGCATCAAGCGCCGCAAATCGCTTGGGGTGAAGGAGATTGAGGCTGTCGTGGCCAAGATTGCCCGCATCCCGCCCAAGACCGTGTCGAAGGACGATGCCGAAACGCTGCGTGATCTGGAGAAAACGCTGAAACGCGTGGTCTTTGGGCAGGACAAGGCGGTTGAGGCCCTGTGCTCGGCCATCAAACTGGCGCGCGCCGGTTTGCGCGAGCCCGAAAAACCCATCGGCAACTACCTGTTTGCCGGGCCAACGGGTGTGGGCAAGACCGAGGTGGCGAAGCAGCTTGCCTCCAGCTTGGGCGTGGAACTGATCCGCTTCGACATGTCGGAATACATGGAGAAACACGCGGTTTCGCGCCTGATCGGCGCGCCGCCCGGCTATGTCGGCTTTGACCAGGGCGGCATGCTGACCGATGGCGTCGACCAGCACCCGCATTGCGTGCTGCTGCTGGACGAAATGGAAAAGGCGCACCCGGATGTCTACAATATTCTGCTGCAGGTGATGGACCACGGCAAGCTGACCGACCACAACGGCCGGACGGTGGATTTCCGTAACGTGATCCTGATCATGACCTCGAACGCCGGGGCTCGCGAACAGTCGCAGTCGGCCATCGGCTTCGGCCGTGAACGCCGGACGGGTGAGGATACGGCAGCGATCGAACGGACGTTCACCCCGGAATTCCGCAACCGTCTGGATGCGGTGATCAGCTTCGCCTCGCTTGGCAAAGAGGTCATCATGCAGGTGGTCGAAAAGTTCGTGCTGCAGCTTGAAGCACAGTTGATGGACCGCAATGTCCATATCGAACTGTCGGCAGAGGCTGCGCGCTGGCTGGGTGAAAAGGGCTATGATGACAAGATGGGCGCGCGTCCGCTGGGCCGCGTGATCCAGGAATACATCAAGAAGCCGCTGGCCGAGGAGTTGTTGTTCGGCAAGCTGACAAAGGGTGGCGTGGTCAAGGTCAAGGTCAAGGACGACGCCATCGTGCTGGACATCGAAGAGCCGGCGAAAGCCCGGCTGACCGGTCAGAAGCCACCGCTGCTGACGGCTGAGTAAATCTGTGTCGGCCGGAGTGGCGCTTGCCCCCCGGCCGATACCCCTCCTACTGCGCGCCTAAGCCAGCCCCGTTGATGGGTGCCGCGAGATCAATGCCGGCACAGATTGCCCTGCCATGGCAAGATCCGACGTCGCGGACATCATGACCGTGCTCTTAGGGTTCTGACAAACGTCAAGTTGGCATCGGGAACGGCCGGTTGACGCTGCCTGCAGCCCTCAACCAACCCCTCCGATCAGTGGTCGTCAGCCAACCGCTGCCCGGTACAGGTACCAGGTTGCGTGCCCAAGAAGCGGTAACACCACCACCAGCCCGACAAGCGCCGGCAAAGTGCCAAGGATCAAGGCCCCCGCAACGATTGCGCCCCAAACTGCAATCACCCCGGGATTGGCCCGCGCCACCGCGACCGATGTCCTGACAGCCACGGGAACGCTGACCTCGCGGTCCAGAAGCATCGGGAAAGAGATCGCGCTGAACACCAGCACCATCGCGGCAAAGACAAACCCGACCGCAACGCCAAGCACCATCATCGCCCAGCCTGCGGGGGTGTAGACCAATGTTGTCGCAAAATCGGCCAGGCTGCGCGGCACCTCCGGCCCCAGCGTCAGATCAAAGATCAGATTTGCCGCCATCAGCCAGGCCATGAAGATCACCCCGTGCATCAGCGCAAGCGCCAGGACCGGCCCGAACCTGGGCGAGCGGATGACATCGAAAAGCGCGCCCCAACCGGTTTCCAACCCCGCCTCTCGCCTCCGGCTCATCTCATACAGGCCCACCGCCGCCACTGGCCCGGTCAGCGCAAAACCCGACAGCACTGGAAACAACAGATGCAAAAGGTCACCCTGCAAGGCCAGTGCAATCATCACACCGCCGATCACCGGGTAAAGCAGGCAAACGAACACCACGTCCGATCGAAACGCTTGCACATCCTCCCATCCCTTGCGCAGGGCGATACGCAGATCGGCCACGGTCAGTGTCCGGATCACCGGAGCCGCCACCGGCGCACCATCAAGCGCACCCACGCTTCGCACCGCCTGCGAGGAATGGCTCATCGCGGCACCCAGCGCATTTGCGGTCCAGGACAGGGGATTCCCTATGGTTTTCGGCACGTCTGATCCTCCCGAATGGGGGCGCGGTGCCGGGGCACATGCCCCAGGCAAGCCCGGCCAGCATCAAGTGCAACGGTGAAGGCATAGCATGATTTCAACCTACGACCTATTCACGCTTTGGCGCGTTCAGCGTTCGGTCAACTTCAACTCGATCCGCCGGTTCAAGGCGCGCACCTCAGGCGTGTCGCCTTCGGCCACGGGGCGGTATTCGCCAAACCCGGTGGCCGCCATCCGGTCCGGCGGAAAGCCCAGTTCATCCTGCATGAAGCGCACCACCGACAAGGCGCGCGCCTGGCTGAGTTCCCAGTTGTCGGCAAAGGCCCCCCCGCCGGACAGAGGGACGTTATCGGTATGGCCATCGACACGGATGATCCAGTCAATCTCGGCCGGGATGTTCTGGCGCACTTCGTCCAGCGTCCGAACCACCCCGGCAATCTGCGCCCGACCCTCCGGCGCAAGATCGGCAGAGCCTGCGTTGAACAGCACCTCGCTGGAAAACACGAACCGGTCCCCCACGACCCGCACACCTTCGCGCCCGGCCAGAAGGGTGGATAGCTCGCCAAAGAATTCCGACCGGAACCGCGCGAGGTCGCGGTTTTCGGCCGTCAGGCGGGCGGCCTCGGCGGCCTCAAGCTCGGCCCGGCGGCGTTGTTCTGACGCGACCTGCGCCAACGCGGTGTTCAGTTCCGTCCCCAGGGTTTCCAGCTGCACCTGTGCCGCTTCATCCCGCGCCTGGGATTCGTCCAGCACCTGCTGCAGACTGCCAAGCTGGCTCCGCAGGGCGGCGATCTGCTGGTTCAACAGCTCCACCTCGCGCGCGGCGGACAGGGCTTTTTCCTGTTCCGCCAGCAAGGCGGTTTCGGCCGCAGCCAATGCCGCGTCCTTTTCCCCTTCCGTTGCCGCTGCTGCCCGTGCGCCGGCAAGCAGGGTCAGCGTTTCTTCGGCCCGCTTGCGCTCCGCCTCAAGCGCCAGGGTCATCGCCGTCAGTTCGGTGTCCGCCCCCGCCAGCCGTTCGCGCAGCGCCGCAAGGGCAGCCGCATCGGCAAGGCGCGTGGCTTCAGCCGCTGAAATCCGGGCTTTGGCAGCGTCAAGGGCGGCGGCGTCATCGGAGCCCTGCCGCCGCAGGTCGGCCAACAGGGCCTCCAACGCCTCCCGCCGCGCCGCGTCAAGGCGGGCGGCTTCGGCGTTGGCGTCAATCTCATCGCGCGCGCGGGCAAGCGCCAAGTTCATCGCCTCGGCTTCACTGACCAGCCTTGTGCGTTCTTCGCTTAATGCGGCCACTGCGTCCCGCGCGGTGTCCCGCTCAAGCAAAAGCGCGGCGACCTGTGCCTCGAAATCGGTGATCTGCCCCGAGGCCGCTGCAAGGTCAGCCTCTCGCGCGGCAAGATCACTGCTTAACGACGCAATCAGCGCCCCCTGCCGTTCGCCTTCGGCCTGTGCAGCGGCAAGGCCGGTTTGCAACACAGCGATCTGACCCTCAAGATCCGTGGCACGAACCCTTTCCATCCCCAGCGCGGCGGCAAGGTCGGCAACCTGTGCGGTCAGCGCGTCAAGTTCGCTGTCTTGCGTGGTGATCTGGTCGCGCAGCACCGACTGCATGATTGTAAAGATGGTCAGCACGAACATCAGCACCATCAGCAGGGTCGTTACCGCATCCACGAACCCGGCCCAGATGATCGATGTGTCACGCCGCCTTGCGCTGCGCATTGGTCAGGTCCGCCCGGCAGTGCGACCAAGCTGGCGGATCGCAGCGGTCAGCGACGAGATGTCGGCCCGCAAATCCGCAAGCGTCTCCTGGCGCCCGGCGGACATCTCCTCAAGAATCCGCAAAAGCTGCACGTCAATCGACCGCAGGCGCATGCGGCTTTCGGCATCGCCGCCGCCTTCGTCAGATGCAATGACGCCGATCAGCCTTTCCTGCCCCTCGGCAATGCGCGTCAGGCTGGCGGCCTGACCCTTTTCCGCCTCAAGCTGTGCCGACAGTCGCGCAAGTGTCGCCGCCAGTTCGGCCACCCGGACGTCAGACTGCGCGCGCGCGGCTTCGTTCTGCGCGTGAAGGGACTTCAGAAGTTCCATCTGCCCTGTCATCCGGGCATCAGACTGTTCGCGTGCCGTTTCGGTCTGCTCTTGCAGGGTTTGCAGCAGCTCCATCTGTCCGGCCATCTGGTCGATCAACGCACCCAGGCCCGAGGTATCGCCCCCCTCCGCATCACCGGCAAAACCCAAACGGGTGATCGAGGACAGCCATTCCTCCAACTCACGCGTAAAGCGGTTCTGGCCGTGGCCGGCAAAAAGCTCCAGAAGGCCCAGCACAAGCGACCCGGCCAGACCCAGAAGCGACGAGGAAAACGCCGTCCCCATCCCTCCCAGCTGGCTTTCCAGTCCCCCCATCAGCTTGCCAAACACGTCCAGCCCGCTTTCGCCTTCCTGCGGTGCGAGCGACCGGATGGTTTCCACCACCGCCGGAACCGTGGTGGCAAGGCCCCAGAACGTGCCCAGAAGGCCAAGGAAAACCAGAAGGTTGATCAGGTATCGCGTGATGTCCCGCGCCTCATCAATCCGCTGCACCACTGATTCCTGGATCGACCGCGAGGATGTGGCCGAGATCGTCATCCGGGCCGAACGCGACCGCAGCAGCGTGGCGAGCGACGCAAGCAGACGTGGCGGTGGATCATTTTCCGCCCCCGGCGTGCCGCGCACGAAATTCTCGATCCAGAACACCGATTGCGCCAGAATCCAGACCTGCCAGAAGCACGTCAGGACGCCGACCAGAAAGACCATGGCGATCAGACCGTTCAAAAGCGGGTTGGTGCCCAGAATGTCGATGATCTGGCCGTGGATCAACCAGGCCCCGGCGCCAACCAGAAGGCACACCAGCAGCATCGTGGTGATCGCGCGAATGGGCTGGCTGAAGGTGGTCGAAACCTCTGCCGCCCGCTGGTCAATAGTCCGTTGATCCGATGGGGACATGACTGCCCTTCTATGCCTGCCTGATCCGCAGACTAACAGGCCAGCGCCAACTGCCAAGCAAAAGGCCACCTGCCCGGCAAAAAGACCTGTCAGGTGATACGGCGCACCTGAGCGGCCAGCCACTCCAGATCCGGGTCGGCGATGCCAAGATCGGTCAGATGGCTGGCGGTGGCCCACAGGTAATCACGGTTCGCGCCACGCCCGCCCGTAGCCTGCGCGATGATCCGGGCCTGTTCATTCAGGTCTAGGCGGCAATACTGCACATGGTCAGGGTCGATGACATAGGTCAGGGCCTGCACAGGGCCGTCCGAGGTGATCACCGGCAGTGTGGTTTCCAGATAGGCTGATGAGACAAGTTCGCGCGCGCGCAGCATTTCAAGCGTCTTTGCCTCGGTTCCTGGTGCCACGCGGAAAGCCACGCCATCGCAGACCATATTCGCCGCCCGGTCCAGCGCCAGCACAAGACCGGGGGATTCGGGGGTCCCGCGATGGTGGATCGACCGCATGCAAAAGCTGCGGTGCCAGCCCTGCACCCGCGCGATTCGGCGCTCGGCCACGGCAAAGCCCGGGTCCCAGATCAGCGACCCGTAGCCAAAGACCCAAAGTGGCAGTTCCGTGACTGGCTCTTGTTCCATTCGCTCTGTAAACACTGGCCATGTCGCAATGAAAAGGCCCCGCCCGATGCGCAAGCTGATGTTCCTTCTGATCCTCGCCACGGTCATCTGGTCGGGCTACTGGTTTGTCGGCTCATCCGCTCTGCGGCAGGGGGCGGAACAATGGTTTGTCGATCAGGCCGCTGGCGGAATGACGGCGGAAAAGACCGCGCTGCGGGTGACGGGCTTTCCCAACCGCTTTGACCTGACCGTGGAAGGCCTGCGTCTTGCTGATCCGCAAAGCGGCATCGGCTGGCAGGCGCCCTTCGCCCAGGTCTTCGCGATGACCTGGAAGCCGTGGCACATAATCGCCGCCCTGCCACCAGAACAGGTGGTGACGCTGCCCGATCAGGCGGTGACGCTGACAGCCGAAGGCCTGCGCGCCAGCCTGCGCGCCAAGCCTGCGACCGCTGTGCCCCTCGCGGCGGTGATTGCCGAAAGCGGGCCTTTCACCGCCACCTCTACCGCAGGCTGGACGGTCGGTGCGGCGAAAGCGGTCGCCTCGCTTAGCGTAGATGAAGAGGTGCCGGGTGCCGGTGACGCACCCAACGCGTATGTCCTTGCGCTGGACATCGTCGACCTGGCACCCGACCCGGCGGCAATTGAAAGACTCGTGGCCGAGGCGGGGCTGCCCCGGACTATCGCGGTGGTGAAGCTGCTCGCCACCGCGACCACGACTGCCTCGCTGGACCGCTTTGCCAGCGACACGAACCCCCGGCTTGCCGCCCTTGACCTGACCGAAAGTCTGGTGACCTGGGGCGATCTGTCGGTCACCGCCACTGGCCGGATTGCCCCGGATGATCAGGGGTTCGCGGCAGGCCGGATCGAGATTGCGGTGACCAACTATCAGCGCCTTGTCCCGGCACTGGTCGCCGCCGGGGTGATCAAGCCTGAACTGTCGCAGACCGTGGGCAATATGCTGGCCGCCCTTGCGCAAGACAGCGGTGATCCCGACCTGCTGCAGATGCCGCTGGTCCTTGAAGGCGGGCGGGTGTCACTTGGGCCGCTGCCGCTTGGCCCCGCACCGCTGATGGTCCCGCCCGGCGGCTAACGGCAGTAGGCCCCACCCGACCGGGCCGAGGTATCAAAGTGGAAGTGATCTTCGTGATAGCCGTCCGATCCGGGGCCAAGCGTGGTCCGGAAAATGCCGCAAGCCGCCTTGTAGATGCGTCTCAGGGTGCGGTTGTAATTGCCCGCCACGGTCAACACCTTGCCATCAGTCAGCACAAAGGCTGAAATGTCGATGGCGCGGCCTTTGCCATGCTCACTGACCTTTGCACCCTTCACATTGTTGCGACTGCGGCAAATGTAGTGTGCGGCAATCTGCATTTCGGCCAGCTTGCCATCAAAAGCCGGCTGTGCCACTTCGCCCACCCAGGTGTTCAGCGCGGTCGCGACGCTGCAATCCACCGTCGCCGCCTGACTTAGCCGCACCCCGGCGACCGAGGTCACGCGCACCGGCTCCTCCACCCCGCAACCGCCAACCTTTGACTGAATCGGTGCAATCACCTCACCCTTGATGGCGGGCACACCGCAAACCGCCCCAACCATCGAGGCGGCTTCGCGCGCCTTGCGCCGACGTTCCTTGCGGGTCGGCGGGGCGACGGCGGCAAGGTCCACCTCAGCGCCCGCCGGATCCGTCACCTGACCGGTCGACAGATCCAGCCCTGGCGCGTTTGAGGTGGCCTTCAGCCCGGCAATCCGTTCGGCCAGCACCGCCGGCCGTGGCAAGGGACGGATCGACCGCGTCAGGCTTTCACCGGCGTCTTTGATGCTTTGGTCAGCCAACTCTTCCGGCAGCGGAAGTGTCTCCAACGGCACAATCGCAGCGCTCACCAGCCGGGGGTTCTCAGCCGGGCGAGGGGATTTCTCAACCGTTTGCGCGGCCAGCGTCCCAGCCAGACACAACAGCCCTGCTGCAAGCGCCAGCCGCACCGGTCACCCGCCCTTGGGGGCTGGGGCCACGCGGCCAAAGTCAGGTGCGGCGGTGTCCTGCCCCGCTTCGATGATCCCGCGCCGGATTTCGCGCGTCCGGGTGAAATAGGCGTGCAGATGATCGCCGTCACCCATGCGGATCGCACGCTGCAGGGTGAACAACTCCTCGGCAAAGCGGCCAAGGATATCAAGGACCGCGTCCTTGTTGGTCAGGAACACATCGCGCCACATCACCGGGTCGCTGGCGGCAATGCGGGTGAAATCCCGGAAACCGGCAGCGGAATACTTGATGACCTCGGACTGCGACACCCGCCGCATGTGGTCGGCCACACCCACCATCGTGTAGGCGATGGCATGGGGCACATGGCTTACGACGGCCACCACCAGATCATGGTGACCAACCTCAAGCAGGTCGACCTTGGCCCCCATGCCCTCAATCAGGGATCGCAACCGTGCCAGCGCCTCCGGGTCACAGCCTTCGGGCGGGGTCAGTAGCCACCAGCGGTTCTGGTACAGCGTGGCAAACCCCGACCGCGGGCCGGAATATTCCGTTCCTGCCATCGGATGGCCAGGAATGAAATGCACGCCGGACGGCAGATGCGGTGTCACCGCGTCGACCACCGCCTGCTTGACCGATCCAACATCCGTGACCGTGGCACCGGGCTTCAGGTAAGGCCCGATCTCGGCGGCAATCGCGCCCATCGCACCTACCGGCACCGCAAGCACCACAAGGTCCGCGCCCTGCACCGCCTCGGCCGCTGATGCGGTCACCCGGTCGCAGAAAAGCTCCTTCGCCACAGCCCGCGTCTCAGGCGACTGCGCATAGCCCACAATCTCACCGGCCAACCCGCCCGCTCGCATCGCATACGCCATTGAGGACGCGATCAGGCCCAGACCAATCAGGGCAACGCGCTGGTAGATCATCGCACACCCTTGAACTGTGCAACCGCATGGGCGACCTGCCGGCATGAGGATTCGTCACCGATGGTGATTCGCAGGCAATGCGGCAGCTTGTAGCCCGCGACCCTCCGCACGATCAGCCCTTGCGCGTTCAGGAAAGCGTCACAGGCCTCGGCCTCCTCAAGGCTGGCGAAACGGGCCAGAATGAAGTTTGCCATCGAGGTGTCAGAGGGAACGCCCAGCTCGGCCATCGCACCGGCAAGCCAGTTCCGCATCCGCGCGTTTTCCGCCCGGCAGCGCGTCAGGTGGTCCTGATCGCGCACCGCCGCCTCTGCCACCTCAAGCTGCGTGGTCGACAGGTTGAACGGCCCCCGGATGCGGTTGAGGACGTCGATGACGTGCTTCGGCCCATAGCCCCAGCCAACCCGTAGACCGCCAAGCCCGTAGATCTTTGAGAACGTCCGCGTCATCACCACGTTGTCGCGCGCATCGACCAGCGCGGCTCCGCCGTCATAGCCTTCGACATACTCCGCATAGGCCCCGTCGAGAACCAGAATGGCCTGTGGCGGCAGACCTGCCGCCAGCCGCGCCACCTCGGCCGCCGAAACCATGGTGCCCGTGGGATTGTTCGGGTTGGCCAGAAACACCAGCTTCGTGCGCCGGTTGCAGGCAGCGAGGATCGCGTCGATATCCGCTGTCCGCTCCCGCTCCGGCACCTCGACCGGGGTCGCTCCAACGGCCATGGAAGAGATGCGGTACATCAGGAACCCATGCTCGGTGAACACCACCTCGTCCTTGGGCCCGGCATAGGCCTGACACAGGAAGGTGATGATCTCATCCGATCCCGCCCCGCAGATGATGCGGCCGGCGTCCAGGCCATGCACATCGGCAATGGCGGCGCGCAGGGCGGCGTGATCCGTGACGGGGTAGCGGTGCAGGGAATGGACCGTGCGGCCAAACGCCTCCTTGGCGCGGTCGGACGGGCCAAACGGGTTCTCGTTCGACGAAAGCTTGACCACATTGGCCACCCCCGCCACATGCGCCTTGCCCCCCTCGTAAAGGGCGATGTCAAGAATGCCGGGCTGCGGCTTGATCTGGTCGCTCATCTTGGCCCCCGAAGCGTCTAGGGTTCTTAGCTTTCCCGCGCGCCCATGGCCAGAGCCTTCCACCCAGACCAATGGTCGCAAAGCAGAGCGGCGACGTCGCATGCCGTTTGCTCCCCCGTTGCGCGCAAAGCGCGGGCACCGAACTTGGCGATGGGGGCATCCTGCCCCCAAACCCCCTGAGAGTATTTGAGAAAAGGGCAAGCTCATTTGCGCTTTTTTCAAATACTCCACGGGGGTGCGGGGGTGTGAAACCCCCGCTTGCCCGAGCCGGTTGGCGCGCTTGCGCGCCAGAGGCGAGACAGAAAGTTGCGCGCGGAACGCGCTCCGTTTGGTCAGCCCCGCTCAGACAGCGAGGAAGTTGGTGAACTGCCAGGGGTCTGCTTCGTCCCGGTCTTCGGCAAAGCGGTTGATGCGGTTCTGCAGCGGGGTCCAGTCGGTGTAGTGACACTCCACCGAACCAAGATAGGGGCGCTGGACCTCCAGGCAGCGGACATGGTCCATCTCGTCGGCCTCGACAAATCCCATCTGCGGGTTTTCCGCTGCCCAGACGATTGCCGCCAGCACAGCGCTGGTCACCTGCATGCCGGTGGCGTTCTGGTAGGGCGCCAAGGTCCGCACTTCTTCACAGGACAACCGCGAGCCAAACCACATCGCGCCCTTCGCGTGACCATAAAGGAAAACGCCCAGATCGTCGCCCCCGGCCACGATCTCGTCCACTGTAAGGATATGCTGCCGGGGTTGCCGCGTGCCGGCGCCGTTCATTTCGTGCATCGACAGGATTGCGTCATTGCAGGGGTGATAGGCGTAGTGGCAGGTCGGGCGGTAGGCCGCGCGGTCACCATCCCAGACGGTGTAGTAGTCCGGGATCGACAGCGCCTCGTTATGGGTGATGACATAGCCGAACTGCGGGCCGGCTTCGGGGCACCAGGACCGCACCCGGGTATCGGCGCCGGGCCGGTCGATCCAGATCGCGTATCCCGGCCCGTGGTCAAAGGCATGGCCGTTCGGTGGAAGCTTCTTTTCATGCGTGCCCCAGCCCAGTTCGGCCGGCTGATACCCTTCGGACAACAGCCCATCCACTGACCAGGTGTTGACGAACACCCCCACCGGCTTTGGCCGTGCCGACACCTGGGTATCGCGTTCGGCGATGTGGATGCCCTTCACGCCCAGGCCCTGCATCAGCGCAGCCCAGCCCTCACGGGTCTGAGGATCGGCCGCGACGTCGGTATCCGCTGCCAGCCGCAGCAGCGCCTCTTTCAACAGCCAGGACACCATCCCCGGATTGGCCCCGCAGCAGGACACCGCCGTTGGCCCCCCGGCGTAAGCCTTGCCCAAGGCGCGCACCTTTTCCCGCAGGGGGTAATTCGTCCGCTCGGCATTGGGCAGGGCTGATCCGAAGTAGAACCCCGGCCAGGGCTCCACGACCGTATC
>JANPJU010000135.1:0-45747 GCA_031425675.1 Paracoccaceae bacterium
CCCCAGCAGCGCACCGGAGCCCCGCCCTTCCGAGGGGTGGAACAAATGACCCGGTCTGTGCCCCATGACCGCCACCAGCCGCGTGACGTTGGCCTGAAGGCCAGGCTGGCCATTTAAGGCTGATTCAATCGTGCTCAACGGTCCAAGCGCCAACACTGTCAGCGGCCCATCGTGCAAGGCATCACGCAGTGCAGCTGCACCCGGTGAGACGCTGCTGGTCTCAAGCAGTGGGGACTGGTGGCCGACAAACACCGGCGGCACGGCCATTCCGTCTTGCGCCATCGCGCGGGCAAGGCCGGCCACCGTGTTCGCGACCACTTCACCGGACGCGTTGCCAAAACTGGTGGAAATGCCCACCACATCGGCCCCGCGCGCCACCAACCACACAATCGCAAGACAATCATCCGGGTCGGTTCGAGGGGCCGCCCCGCAAGCCGCATCGGTATCAATCCAGATGCGGCCGACAGGAGCAACCACGGGGCCAACGGCAACAAGGTCAAGCGGCGCCACTGTGCTGCGACCGGTCTGCCAAAGGCGGGTCTGGGTGATCGCAAATATTGCGGCCGCGCTCAGGACGCCCAGAAGCAGGCCGATTCGCAGACGCATCAACTCGACCTTTCAGGGGGACAAGACTGGCTGCAACGCCTTGCCATCTGCCAGCATCCAAACCGCTACCACCGTGAACGCTTCGTTGGACTGATGCAGATCAAGGCCGCGCCCCGCCGCTTTGTGGCAGGGTTTTGGCAATCCAACATTCTGCCCAAAGCTGGAAAGGTCAGATGACCCAAGCCGTTTCTGCGTCCCCCTCGGGCCTGACCACAGCAGAAGCTGCGTCCCGCCTTGCCTCGGATGGCCCGAATGCCCTGCCGCATGCCAAGCGCCGGTCACCGTTCCGGATCATCCTGAATGTGTTGCGCGAACCGATGCTGGCGCTCTTGCTGGCCGGTGGCGTGGTCTATCTGCTGCTGGGCAGCCGGGCCGAGGCGCTGATCCTGCTGGCCTTTGCCTGCATGTCGATCGGCATCACGGCGGTGCAAGAGGCGCGGACGGAACGCGTTCTGGAAGCCCTGCGCGACCTGACCAGCCCGCGCGCACTCGTGGTTCGGGGCGGAGAGCGGCTGCGGGTTGCCGGGGCGGACGTCGTGCGGGGCGATGTGATCGTGCTGGCCGAAGGCGACCGCGTGCCCGCCGATGCGCGGCTGTTGCAGGCGTCAGACCTGTCGGCGGACGAATCCCTGCTGACGGGTGAGGCCGTTCCCGTGCGCAAGGCGGTGGGGCCAAGCGCCGACACTGCCCGACCGGGTGGCGAGGATCAGCCTTTGGTCTATTCCGGCAGCCTGATCGTGCGCGGCACGGCCTTGGCCGAAGTGATGGCAACGGGTGCGCGCAGTGAAATCGGCAAGATCGGCGCATCGCTGACCCAGTTGGAAACCGGCACGCCGCATCTGCAACGCCAGATGCGGACCCTTGTCGTGGCCTTTGCCCTGATCGGCGGCGCGGTGGCCTTGCTGGTGGTCGGGCTTTACGGCTGGTTGCGCGGGGACTGGCTTGAAGGGGTGCTCGCGGGGATCGCCGTCGGCATGGCGATGCTGCCTGAAGAATTTCCCATGGTGCTCGCGGTGTTCATGGCGATGGGCGCCTGGCGGATATCCAAGGCAAGGGTGCTGACCCGGCGGGCATCCGCTATTGAATCCTTGGGGGCCGCATCGGTTCTTTGCACCGATAAAACCGGCACCCTTACCGAAAACCGCATGACAATAGCGGCGTTGCACTTGCCGGATGGTCAGGCTTTCACCATTGGCAAAAAGCCCGTGCCTGATGCGTTTCGCGAACTGGCGGCGGCCGGGGTCATGGCGTCGGCCCCGGAACCCTATGATCCGATGGAAAAAGCGTTTCATGTCTTGGCCAAGGCCGATCTTCGGCCAGACGAGACATTGCCGGGTGACGGCCGCAGGTTGATCCGGTCCTATCCGCTGTCGCCCAGACTGCTGGCCATGTCACAGGTCTGGGACCGTGTGGCCGGCACAGGCGGGCACATGATCGCGGCCAAAGGCGCCCCCGAGGCGATTGCCGATCTATGCCATCTTGATGGCCCAGCCCGTGCGGCGATGCTGAAGTCAGTCGATGCCATGGCTGCCCGCGGACTGCGCGTCCTCGGCGTTGCCGAGGCAGGTTTTGAGGGCAAGGACCTGCCGCCCGAACAGCACGATTTCAACCATCGCTATCTGGGTCTGGTGGGGCTGGCCGACCCCTTGCGCCCCTCGGTTCCTGCGGCGGTGGCGCAGTGCAAATCTGCCGGGATCAGGGTGATCATGATCACGGGCGACTATCCGGCCACCGCATTGGCGATTGCGAAAGATGCAGGGATCGGCGGGGAGGTCGTCATCGACGGTGCAGCACTGGCCGCAATGTCGGACGCGGACCTTGCAACGTCGCTGCAGACCGCGACGGTCTTTGCCCGCATCCAGCCGGAACAAAAGCTGCGTGTCGTCAGGGCATTGCAGGCCAAAGGTGCCATCGTCGCAATGACCGGCGACGGGGTGAATGACGCGCCGTCGCTGAAGGCGGCTGACATTGGCGTGGCGATGGGCGGGCGCGGCACTGATGTGGCGCGCGAGGCCGCCAGCATCGTGCTCCTGGATGATGATTTCGGGTCCATCGTCACCACCGTGCGGCTTGGTCGGCGCATTTATGACAACCTGCGCAAGGCCATGTCCTTCATCCTTGCCGTGCATGTGCCCATCGCAGGGCTTGCGCTGATCCCGCTCGCCTTCGGCATGCCACTGCTGTTCGGCCCGGTGCATATCGCCTTTCTGGAAATGGTGATCGACCCGGTCTGTTCCCTGGTGTTCGAAGCAGAAACCGAAGAAGACGGCGTGATGGACCGCCCGCCCCGCCCGGTGGCAGAGCCGCTGTTTTCCACGCCCACAATCATCTGGAGCCTGCTGCAAGGTGCCCTCGTGCTGGGCGTGGTAACTACGATCCTGTTTCTGGCCCCCGGATACGGCTTTGATATAGATCAGGTGCGCGCCCTGACCTTTCACTCGCTAGTGCTGTGTGTGGTGGCGCTGATCTTCGTCGACCGCTCCGTCTCATCCTCGATCATCACCGCCATCACCCGCCCGAACCGCGCACTGGCCTTTGTGCTGCCTGTCGTGGCGGTGCTGCTGGCGGTAACAATCTTCTGGGCCCCGGCGCGGGACTTGTTCCGCTTTGGCGCGCTGGAGGCACAATGGCTGGTGGTGCCGGTGGGTGCAGGGGTGACGGTTCTGGTGGTGCTGGAACTGTTGAAACCGATCTGGCGCACGGCATCGAGAACCAGCGGATCACAGCCGACTCAAGCCGCCACGGCCGTTTAACACGGGCCAGGCTGATCTCGGTCAACCCGGTCTCATGCTGACACGCTTAAGGGTATCCGAAAGCGGCGAACTGAAAACGCCACAAGTCACCGTCACCACAGGAGACCATCATGAATGGCTATATCGCCAGCATCGAAGACCTGACCGAAGACAATCAAGAATTCCGGCAGGTGCTCTACACCGGGCAGCATCTTCAACTTGTGCTGATGGCCTTGACCCCCGGTCAGGACATCGGCTCCGAGATCCATTCAACCCATGACCAATTCTTTCGCATCGAAAAAGGTCGCGGCGAGATTGTGATCGACGGCACCACCACCCCGATAAAATCCGGTGATGGCATCATCGTGCCTGCCGGTGCCAGGCACAATCTGAAGAACACCGGCGAAAAGCCCTTGCGACTGTACACGCTTTACGGCCCGCCCAACCACGTCGATCAACTGGTGCAGGTCAAGAAATCCGACGCCGAAGCGTCACACGAGGTTTTCGACGGCGTGCCGACCGAACGGCCTGCCATGCAAAACGCAACAACCTGACACCTCAAAGGAAACCAACATGAACAACGATCATCAGCTGAAAACCGACGTGCTTGCTGAACTGGCATATGAGCCCAGAATTTCCGCCGATCATATCGGTGTGACCGCCAAGAACGGCATTGTGACCCTGTCAGGCCATGTCGAGACCTACTGGCAGAAAACGGCAGCCGAGACTGCGGCCGGACGGGTCAAGGGTGTCAAGGCCCTGGCCGAAGAGATCGAGGTGCGCCTGCCTTTGCACATCAAGCACGGTGATGACGAAATTGCCGCCGCCGCGCTGAACCGGATGACGTGGGATGTGTCGGTGCCGCAGGACGCGGTGAAGGTAAAGGTAGAAAAAGGCCATGTCACGCTGACAGGCACCGTCGGCCAGTATTACCAGAAGGATGCCGCAGCATGGGACATCCGTCCGCTGATGGGTGTGACCGGCGTGACAATCAGATCACAGTCAAGCCGCAGCCGAACAGCCTGACCATCAGTGATGACATCCGTCACGCACTGCACCGGTCGTGGATGTTTGACGAGAATATCAAGGTCAGTGCAACAGGTGGCAAGGTTCATCTGACCGGCAATGTCGAAAGCTGGCATGACCGCGAACTGGCCGCCGCCACCGCGTGGGCTGCGGCTGGAACCACCTCGGTCAGCAACGACATTCTGGTGAACTGATTCTGACCGAATTGCGCCCACCGGGAAACCGGTGGGCGCATTTTTTATACTCTCATCGATGGTGCTACGATGGTCGACCGACGCGATCTATTCATCGGCGTCACAGTATCGATCCTCACGTCCCTCCTTGGGCTTGGCGCGTATCTGAGAGCATGGAACGCCGGTGAGCCAGAAGAGCTGGTAGATAGCGACGGTATCCCGATTGAGGGAAACATTTCCGAACGGGTATTCATCACCGTCAACGGTTCACGCCAAGGGATGTTCATTCAAAGCCGGGATGTCGCGCTTCCGGTCGTGCTGTTTTTGCATGGCGGTCCGGGGATGCCGCAGTTCTTTCTGAACGATCTGTACCCGACAGGTCTGGAGAATGACTTTACCGTGGTCTGGTGGGAGCAGCGGGGGTCAGGCCTGTCCTACAGTCCGGACACTCCGCCGCAAAGCATGACGGTCGCGCAACTGATCTCGGACGCGGTCACAGTTACGCAGTACCTGCGGCCGCGGTTCGCGAAAGAGAAGTTCATCCTTCTCGGTCACTTGCGGGGGGAGTTTTCTGGGGAGTCAGGTCGCGGCGGCAGCGCCCGAACTTTATCATGCCTACATCGGCATGGGGCAAGTGGCTTACCAGCTGCGATCAGAGGTCGAGGCCCACCGCCATTGTCATGATCAGTATCTGGCGCAGGGCGACGTGGCGATGGTGCGCAAACTGGGTGCAGCACTTGTCAGTTTGGCGCGAGGCCTGCTGCCAGACTGGCTGCGTTTGCGCGATGGCGCCATGCACCGGCTGGGAGTAGGCACTACGCGCGATATGAGATCGGTCATCACCGGGGTGTTTATTCCGGTGTGTCGGTGCCGGGCCTACACGGTAGCGGAAAGAGTCGATATCTGGCGCGGCATAGCCTTTTCCAAAAAGCTGCTCTGGGCGGATTTCATTCAGACGGACCTCACCAGTCAGATCCACACGCTAAATCTGCCGACATATTTCTTCAGCTGTCTTTACGACTACACAGCGCACTGTGACCTCGCGAGAGTGCTTTTCGACCAGATCAAGGCCCCGGCGAGGGGTTTTTACACCTTCGGCAACTCAGCCCACAGCCCGCTTTTCGAAGAGCCTCAGCAGGTGCGATCTGTCCTGCAACAGGACGTCCTGGCGGGTGAAGACAACCTCGCCGACAAATAGCTGTTCGTCGCCACCGCGCGGGTGCTGCCATTTCGGCTCGGGCGAAGGAAACCGTTCTCACGCAACCGCCCAAAACAGTCATTGATTGATGCAGGTCAGGAACGGGTCATCAAAACTTCGGCAATGTGGCGACGAACCCATGCGAGGAAAGCTGCCATGTTGCGCGCCCTGATCCTGACCGGCTGCCTGATGGTGGGCCCGGCTTTCGCCGAAGATGCTGTCCTGACCATTGCACAGGACCGCTATCAAGCCGGGCAGTCAGTCCGGTTTGAGGGCCCGGCAGTGACCGATCTGTTCATGGCGGGCAACCGTGTGACGGTCGCCGCGCCAGTCGCCGGTTCGGCGCATCTGGCGGCGCGGCGCGTGACGGTCGATGCGACCGTGGCGGGCGATCTCTTTGCGGCAGGGTACAGTGTGACGGTTGGCGCCGCTGTCACCGGTGACGCATCAGTCACCGGTTACGAGGTGACGATCGGGTCTGTTGGTGGCAACCTGCGGGTTGCCGGGTCCGAGGTTATTGTCGGTCCTGTGGGCGGGTATGCGCTGATTACCGGGGCTGAAGTCACGCTCAATGGAGCCATCGCAGGCGATGTTGTGCTGGTGGCCGACGAAATTGAATTTGCGCCGGGCGCAACTGTTGCCGGGGAACTGACCATCTATGCCAAAGACCCGGCAGAGATTGTGGTCCCCGAAAGCGTGGCCACGGCAGCCCGGGTCAAGATCGAGACACTGGAAAGCTATGACAACGGCGAATGGAGCGAACGGATGCCGATCAAGGTGCCGTTCTGGCGCATCGTGCAAGGCTTTCTTTCGGGCGTCCTAATTTCCGGCCTGATCGCAGCGCTGGTGATCGCCATCGCCCCCAAGGCAGTGCAAGGCTGGCGCGCGCTGGCACTGTTGCATCCCGGTCGCGCGATCTGGTCAGGGTTTCTGGTCACCTCGGCACTGGCCGGGTCTGGCTTTGTGCTGATGCTGACCATCATCGGGGTATTCCTGCTGCCGGTGATGCTCATCATCACCTGCGTGGCGATCTTCGCAGGCTATGCGCTTGGGTCATATGTCTTGGGCGTGGGCCTTTGGCTGGGCGTGGGCAGGCCTATGCCCGACGGCCTTCTGGGCAAATTCGGCCTAGCCTGCCTTGGCGCATTCATCGCCGGGCTGGCGTGGCTGGTCCCCATTGCCGGCTGGTTCTTTGTGCTGGCGCTGACGCTGCTTGGTATCGGCACGCTTGCCGCTTTTGCGCTGCCCCGCGGGCTGCTGCTGTACCGTGATCCTGCGGTTGCTTGATGGCGCAAGTCCCCAATTCCACAAGGAAACTGGACAATGGTTGACCGACGACATGCGCTGCTGGCAACAGGAGCGGCAGCCGCAGGCCTCGCACTGGCGGGTTGGTCAGGCGTTCGTCGCCTGGGATCGTTGGATGACTATGCCGACGACATTGCCCCGCTTCGCAGCGCTCTGCCTGCCGAACCCGCCGTGCACGATCTGATCCGATTTGCCACTCTGGCCGCCAACAGCCACAACACTCAAGCGTGGAAATTCCGCGCAAGCGACGGCCGGATCGACATTATGCCCGATGCAGCACGCCGCACCCCCGCCGTTGACCCCGACGATCACCACCTGTTCGCGTCGCTAGGCTGTGCGGCGGAAAACCTGTCCATTGCCGCTGCCGCACGCGGCCTGCCGGGGGAAGTCACGTTCGGCGCAGCTGGGGGTGGGTCGGTCCGTTTTGACTACGCCGCAGGGGCAATCCGGGACGCCGCGCTTTGCGATGCCATTCCGCTACGTCAATCCACACGCGCGGACTTTGACGGGTCAGCGGTTTCTGCCGCCGATCTTTCGGCACTGGCCGCTGCCGCAACGGTGCCCGGCGTTGATCTGATTCTGATCACGGACCGCGCCCGGATCAACCAGATGCGCGATCTGATCATCGCCGGAAACACTGCCCAGATTGCCGACCCTGCCTTTGTTGCCGAGTTGAAAAACTGGCTTCGGTTCAATCCGCGCGCAGCGCTGGCAACGGGGGACGGTCTGTTCGCTGCAACGTCGGGCAACCCCAGCTTGCCCGACTGGCTTGGCCCGCTGATGTTCGACTGGGCCTTCACAGCCAAGGCGGAAAACGAGAAAATCGCGCGACAGATAGCGACGTCGGCGGGAATTGCAGTCTTCGTAGCGGCCAAAGCCGAGCCTGCAGCATGGATACAAGCTGGGCGCGCCTGTCAGCGGTTTGCGTTGCAGGCCACGGCCCTGAGCTTGAAACATGCCTTTCTGAACCAGCCGGTCGAGGTCGCGGCCCTGCGACCCGACCTCGCAGAATTGTTGGGGATACCGGGCCGCAGGCCCGATCTGGTGATGCGCTTCGGGCGGGCTGCGGCGATGCCATTTTCGACACGCAGGCCGATAGATGAGGTGATGTCATGACCCCGCCTTTCACGATTGCCGAATTTCTGGCGGTGTTCGCTGCCTACAACGCCGCGATCTGGCCGTTTCAGCTCGCAGCCTATGGCTTGGGCCTGATGGTTGTCATTGCCATTTTTGTTCAGCGAGGTGCGTTGCTGAGGCTTGCCTTTATTTCATTGGCCGTGCTTTGGGCATTCACCGGCATCGGCTATCATTTGATCTTTTTTGCCACCATCAATCCGATTGCTCCGATGTTTGCCGCGCTTTTCGTCCTTCAGGCCGCTCTTTTGATCGCAAGCGCAGTCCGACTTGGCAACCTGCGCCTGCGGGTCGGGCGGGACTTTCGCTCAGTGGCAGGGCTGGTAACCATCGCCTATGCGGTGGCGATCTACCCGATCTTGGGGATATGGGCTGGGCATGGGGGGCTGTCCGGGCCCATGTTTGGCGTTGCCCCATGCCCTACGACGATCTTCACAATCGGCTTCTTGCTGATAGCGCGCGGACACTGGGTGATCTGGCTGTCATTCGTACCGTTTCTGTGGTCGTTGATCGGACTGGCCGCAGCGATTCAACTAGGTATTCCGGAGGATTTGGCGATGCCGGTTGCGGGCCCGCTTGCAGTGACATTGGGATTGCTGGCTTGGAATGATCGGGCTTTGCGAACGCCTGTCGCGAAGAATGCTGCATGATTGCCAAAGGTCACAAGGTACTTTTCTTAGTCGTATTGGTCGTTGCTTTCATCACGGCGGCGGTCTCGTGGCAGTTCCGGACCGAGCTTGCCGTGGCGAAGGCGAGGGTGGCACAAGGCAGCACCGTGGTTGAAACCCCGTGCGGACCTATTGAATACGCCGATTCAGGGACTGGCGTGCCGTTGTTGGCAGTACACGGCAGCGGCGGTGGCTATGATCAAGGAATGGCCTTTGCTGCACCGCTCACGTCGCGCGGCATCCGGGTCATCGCGATGTCTCGCTTTGGGTATCTGCGCACGCAGATGCCAGCTGACGCCTCGGCGGAAACGCAGGCCGATGCGTTCGTCTGTTTGATGGATGCGCTTGATCTTCAGACTGCAGCCGTCATTGGGGGGTCTGCCGGGGCACTTTCCGCTTTGCAGATGGCGATCCGGCATCCGAACCGGGTGTCCGCGCTGATCCTGCTGATGCCGCTGGCCTACAAACCACTGGATGAAGCCAATTCCGTCGTACCCATGGCACCCTGGGTGGAGAATCTGATGATGGCGGCCATAGGGTCCGACTTTCTGTTCTGGTCGGGTTTGCAAGTGGCGCGCGGTCAACTGATCGGCACGGTTCTGGCCACACCGCCCGAATTGCTGGATACGGCCAGCCCGGCCGAACAGGCGCGGATCAACGCGATGGTGGACAATATCCTACCGGTATCCGCCCGTGCTGCTGGATTGCGCCACGATACGGCTGCCAGCAAGTCCATGACCCCGGCGCGGCTGGATCTGGTGCAGGCGCCGACCCTGATCATCTCGGCTAGAGATGACCGGTACGGCACCTATGCCAGCGCAGAATACACGGCCAGCCAGATCGCCGGGGCCGAATTCCTGGGGTTCCAGACGGGAGGGCACACTTGGGTCGGGCATGACGACGAGGTCATGACAGCTATTGCCGCCCTGGTTTTGACAGCAACAGAAGGCGCTGCACCGTGAGCGAGCTTGGCACCGGCGGCGACCACGCCGTCCGCCGGGTCGTCGCCGACGCAATAAACGCTGCCTCCGGAGGCACCGCAGCTCTCGTCATCTTTTTCGCGATAGCATTTGTCTGGACTTGGGGTTTTTGGTGGATCATCAGCACAAGCGGGCCGCGGCCACCCGCTTTCTTGGTCACGATCTCACTATTGTTAGGCTTTGGCCCTGCAATTGCCGCCTGTGTTGTCATCTGGGTCTTTGATGGTGGGACCGGATTGCGACTGTGGCTGCGGCGGTGTTTTCACTGGAGGCTGGCCGCCCGCTGGTATGCCGCTGCGTTCGTGGGCCCTCCGCTTGTCATGCTGGCGGCCCTCGTACCGAATGCAGCCCTTGGCGGGACATGGCCCGCATCGCCCGCAAATGGACATCTCGGACTGGCGTTGCTGCAGTTTGCTATGGTCCTGTTTGTTGGCGGCCCAGTGGGCGAAGAGTTCGGTTGGCGCGGCTATGCCCTGCCTGTGATCGTGGAAAAACTGCGTTGGCGGTGGGCCAGCCTGATCCTTGGCGCGATCTGGGCCCTGTGGCATATCCCGTTGTTCCGCATGCCCGGGACAGCGCAGGAGCAGATGCCGATGGCACTGTTCATGGCCAGTAACGTTGCACTTTCAATCATCTTCGCACGGCTGTCGGTCATTACCGGCTTTAGCGTGTTGCCCGCAATTGCGACGCATTGGTCGATCAACGCGTGGTCATGGGTCATCCCGGTCTCCCCAAAAGGCGACGTCCTGCAGCCTTATTATCTGGTGATGGGCCTGTTGCTAGAGATTGCCTTCGTCGTGTTCCTCAAACCCGACCCGAAATTACAGATAGAGGATTTGCAGAAATGATACGCATCATCGCTTTGGTTTTAGGCGTCATTGCTGTCTCGCTCGGCGGGCTTTGGCTGTTGCAGGGGCTGGGGATCGTTCATCTGCGGCCGATCCTGTGCTTTGCCGATTGCGCGCCGTTGCAAGGCCCGTCGGTCGCTTGGGTAATTATTGGTGCGGTCACGCTGGGCGTGGGCGGAATTTGCATCCTTTGGTCGCGCAAACCAAATCCAGACTGAATTTGAAGGGAAGAACAATGCAAATTCTGACAGGGGCGTTTGTCGTCATTGCGGGGCTTGGCGTCACATATGCTGCCGTCCTGGCCTTTGGAGCGTGGCGCTGGTCGGCTGCCTTAAGCGATCTGGTGGCTCGGCTGAATGACGGTCGCGTGGCGCCGGCGGTCAGCCGCTATGATGCCGCCGAACTGGCAGACCTGCCCGCCCCCGTGCAACGCTACTTCCGCACTGCGTTGACCGATGGTCAGCCGATTGTCACTGCTGTAAAGCTGACCCAAAGCGGACGTTTCAACCTGAGCGTCACGGGAGACCAGTGGAAGCCCTTCACCGCAACGCAACACTTTACCTCTACGCGGCCGGGGTTTGTCTGGGATGCAAACATCACGCTGTTTCCGGGTGTTCCGGTGCGGGTGGTGGATGCGTTTGTTGCGGGCGCAGGGCTGTTGTGGCCTGCGATCCTCGGGCTTTATGCCATGGGCACCTTGCAGGGCACAGGCGAGATTGCGCGCGGCGAACTTCTGCGCCATTTTGCCGAAAGCATCTGGTTTCCGACCGCCCTTCTTCCCAGTCAGGGAGTGGTCTGGCAAGCGGTCGATGAAACATCGGCGAACGCCACGATGACGGACGGGCCGATCAGCGTGACGATACTGTTCCGCTTTGGAGCGGATAGTCTGGTTACTGCCATCTCAGTTGAAGGTCGCGCGACAACGGTGGGCATCCAGACCGTGCTGATGCCGTGGGAATGCTGGATGTCGAACTACCAGACCCGCGACGGCATGCGTGTACCGCTGACGGGCGAGGCGCGTTATATCACCCCACAGGGTGAGCGGCCGTACTTCAAAGGTACGATCACCGCTCTGGATTACTCATTCGCCGCCTGAGGTCTGGGTCTTCACACCCTCAAGCATCTTGCACGCAGAGCGCAACGCACTTTCAAACCTGTCCCGAAGAAGCAAGATGCCAAGAATGATCGCCAAAATATGCCTCGTGACCGGCGCTAGCCGCGGCATCGGCCAAGCCAACATGTCTTCATGTTCCAGCTTGGTGGATCATTCAATGGCGGCGGCTTATGCCTCGGCGAAGGCTGCAATCTGCAATCACACGAAATCGATTCCATTGCATTGCGCCAGAGCGGGCTTGAATATTAACTGCAATTCCATTCATGCCGCCGATGTGGGAGGCAATGCTGGTGACAGGTCCCGACCAGCCTTTGCCGACAGCGTCAATTGTTGCCGGAACCCCATTGAAGCGGTGATTTGCCGCTGCCTCCTTCACCCTGTCACCACCCCGTCCCCCACCACGATCTGCCGCCGACAGGTCGCCGCGATCTTTTCGTCATGCGTGGAAATCAGAAATGTGGTCCCTTCGTCCCGGTTGATCTGGTCGATCAGTTCCATCACCTGTGTCGCCGAGGCCCGATCGAGGTTTCCGGTCGGTTCGTCCGCCAGCACCAACTCCGGGCTGTTCATCAGCGCACGCGCGACGGCGACGCGCTGCTTCTGGCCGCCCGACAGATTGGTCGACGGAAAGTCCACCCTGTCCGCCAAGCCCATGCGGCCCAGCAGATCGCGGCCACGCGCGCGGGCGGCGGCGGTTTCGCGACCTTCGCGCACAGCGGTGGGAAAGATCACGTTCTCCAGTGCCGTGAAATCGGGCAGCAGATTGTGGAACTGGAACACGAACCCGATGTGACGATTGCGAAAGTCGGTCAAAGCGCGGTCGCCTGCGGTGGCAAGATCGACGCCCAGCATCACATGGCTACCCGATGTGGGCTGCATCAGCGTGCCCAGAATGGTCAAAAGCGTGCTTTTGCCCGATCCGGACGGGCCCAGCAGCGCCGCGAATTCGCCCCGGTCCATCCGCAGCGACAGGCCGCGCAAGACGCGGGTTTCGGCCTCTCCGGTGCCGTAGGTCTTTACCAGATTGTCCACCATCAGAAGGTCGGTCATTGCCCGATCGCCGTCACCGGGTCGACCCGCGCCGCCGACCGCGCGGGCAGGATTGCCGCCAGCGTGGCAATCACAACCGTCAGCAGGATCGCCAGCCCGAACGCGCCTTCGGTGATGTCGATGGGCATCGCACCGGGGTTGGCGTCACCTCGGGGCGGAAACTGCGACAGGACCAGATAGCCGAGGCCCGCCCCCGATACCCCGCCAAGCAGGCCGACCAGTGCCCCTTGGCTGACGAACACGAACACCACGAACCTCCGGCTGGCACCCATTGCGCGCATGATCCCGATCTCGGCCTTGCGTCGGTAGGTGGACAGCAGCAGCGACGAGGCGATGCCGATCACGATCGACACCATGGCAAAGGTTTTCAGCAGGATGCCGGTCTGGTCCTGCGCGCGCAGCGCCGACAGAACCTCGCCGCCCACCACCGTCCATGACTCGGCACTCAGGCCAGTGACCGCGATGATCCGCAGCGCCGTTGCGTCTGCGTCCATCAGGTCGGCCAGCTTGATCTCGATCCCCGTCACGCCCTGTGGCAGGGCAAAGAGCGTGCGGGCGGTATCAATGCTGACATAAGCGCTGGAGGCGTAGAACCCGCCCTGCCCCATCTTGTAGATGCCCGACACGGTCATCAGCGCTGAAATCCCCGGCCCCGTATCCAACCGGATGCTGTCGCCCACCGCAAGATCCAGATCGTCAGCAAGCGTCTGGCTGATGACCACCAGCCCCGTGCCCACCCGGACCGACCCTGCAACCATGTAGGTTTTCAGCTGCACGATCGCAGATTCTTGCCCCGGCTCCACCCCGATCACCGATACCTGCGAGACCTGCGCACCGCGCGTCATGAACCCGCTGCCGGTGATTTGAGGCGACACGGCGATGACCCCCGGCAGGGCGGCGATCATCGGCACGTAGATCGCCTCGTCGCGTACGCTCGCCTGCCGCAGCGCCGATTTCTCCTGCACCAGCAGGATCTGCCCGGTGCTTGGGTCGATCAGCAACGCAGGATCTTCAACCTCGGCGGTGATGCTGACATGGCTCAGATCACCCGCGATACTGTCCAGAATATAGTTTGCCAGCCCCCCGATCAGCGCGCTCATGAAAATGAAGATGAACACGCCCAGGGCGACACCCAGCAGCAAAAGTGCGGTCTGCGCCTTGCTGGACAAAAGGTAGCGGCTGGCGATCTTCAGGGCGTACAGCATCAGGGGTCGGACATCGCCGGTGACACCACGACTGCCAGCCCCGCTGACACGCCCGTGGCGTCGGTGATGACGACGTCACCTGCGGCAAGCCCTTGGGTGACCTGCACCCGGTCAGCGGGCCAGTCCACTACGGTGACAGTCCGTTCCTCGGCAATGCCCGAGACCACAACGAAGACGGTGGAATTTGCAACCAGGGCCGCCCGGGGCACCGCAATGGCCGCGTCCTGCCGGTCAACGATGATATTCGCCGTCACCGTCAACCCGACCGGGGCCACCACCGGATCATCAAACGCGATCTTGACCGCCAGGCCGCCAGTTGCCGCATCAACCTGCGCGGCCACAAAGCTGACGCTGCCGTCCAGCCTTTTGGTATCTCCTTTCAGTTGCAGCACCGCCTCCAGACCCGGCGTGATCAGCGCGGCATAGCCTTCGTCCACGTCAGTCTCGACAACCAGTTGCTCAAGATCGGCTATCGAAAACAGCGGCGTGGTCTGGTCTATCGACTGCCCAACTTCGGCATTTCGGGCCAGGACGGTACCTGAAAGCGGAGCCAGAATAGTGAATTTTTCGAGGTCGATCTGCATCTGATCGAAGATGGCCGTCAGGCGCGCAACCTCTTGCATGGCAGTCTGCTGGGCCGATCTGGCGGTGCCAAGCGCAGTGCGGGCGATGTTTTGTCCCAGTGCCTCGGCCCGCGCAAGATCAGTATCGGCCTGCGACCGCCCCACCAGACCAGCGTCCAGACCAGCCATCGCTTGGCGGACCAACGCCTGTTGGCGCGACGAATCTATCCGCGCCAGAATATCACCTTGCTCGACTATAGCACCCTCTTCGACAAGAACTTCCGTCAGTTCGCCGCCCACCGAGGGCTTCACCGCTACCAGATGCAGCGGGGCGATCCGCCCGTTCACCGCAAGCACCCGCATCAACGGCGCTGGGGCGACTGTTTCGACCGTGACGGCCAAGCCCTTGCTGACCCACGGCTGAAAATACCAAAGTGCGGCCGCCACAATGGCAAGTGCGGCCAAGCCCGCCCATAGCCATCGTGACCGTTTCTCGGGCGCTGGCTTTATCGACGAGGGCGGAACTTTAACGGGCGGAACCGTAAGTTGACCAGCCATAGCCGGCAACCCGGCGTCACGCACCCCGCCGAAAGATTCATCGGTCTGCGATATGGTTTTTTCTGACATTTGCTACCCACCGAGCAAGGGAGGAACAGCCGGATGCCAGTCCGTGCGCACCGACTAAAGTGGAACTTGGAAGTGAGCTGCATACAGGCAATTCAGGTACTCACGCGGGAAATTGCGTCACGCCGGGAAGAATGCCGCCATGCACATACTCGACTATTGCGGATCCGGTCCGAAGGTGCCCTGATCTGGATCAGCTTCGTTGCGCGCACAATCAACCGAAGCAGGGTCTCGACGAACACGGTCGTCTGGCGCAACGCCGTAAACGTCCGGAGAAGCGGTCGATCTGCTTGCAGACGACTGCGCCTGGCGTATCCGTGGCCCAGGTGGCGCTTCTCTTTACGGTGAATGTGAACCTGATCTTCAAATGGCTGCGCGATCCGAAGTATCGGCCCAAGTCCGGAACGGGATCAGAGGAAGCCGGTCAGCGCTTTCCTGCCGGTGGAGATCGTCGCGGAGGCGAGGGCGCCTGTCGCAGCTTCCGTCGCCAGTAACTGCATCGAGATCGAGCTGGCTGGCTGGCACCGAATGCGCATCAGCGGGAGCTATGATCCTGATGCCTTGGCGCGTCTGATACGGGGTCTGACAGCGTGATCCCAGTTCCGGCCAGCATGCGGGTCGGGCTGGCAGCCGGGGTGACGGACATGCGCAAGGGCTTTACGGCGCTGGCGGCGCTGGCCGAGGCGGTAGTGAAGCAAAACCCGTTCGGCGAACATCTGTTCGTCTTCCGTGGCCGCCGGGGCGATCTGGTCAAGGTGATCTGATAGGATGGTCAGGGCGCGTGCATGTTCCTGAAGCGGCTGGAGAAGGGACGGTTCGTCTGGCCCTTGACCTGCCACGGGATTTTTCCTCCAACTGCGACTAGAGTTCAGCCCAAGGAAGGGACAGACAATGAAGCGAACAAAACAAACCGAAGAGCAGATCATCGGGATCTTGCAGGAGCATTAGGCAGGCGCGACGTGTGCCGATCTCTGCCGCAAGCATGGCATGTCGGAAGGCACGTTCTATGCCTGCAAGGCGAAGTATTTCGAGATGACGGTGTCGGAGGCCAAGCGGCTGAAGGCACTTGAGGACGAGAACGCAAAGCTGGAGCGGCTGTTGGCCGAGCAGATGCTCGACATGGCGGCGATGAAGGAACTTCTGTCAAAAAAATGGTGACGTAGAGCCATGAGCCGCCACTGGTTCAAGGCCATGGCGATATCGCAAAGCGCGAGGCTGTCGCGCATTTGAAGGCCCCTCTTGAGCTGTCGGAGCGGCGGGCGTGCCAGATTCCGGGCTGACCGGAAGACCATCTGTTACCAGTCGCGGCGTGCGCTGGACACGGGGCTGAGGGGTCCGTTGCGGGACCTGGCCAACGAGCGGCGCCGGTTCGGCTATCTGCGGCTGTTCGTGCTGCTCAGGCGAGAGGCGGGCCGTCGGGCATCAATCGCATCTACCGGCTCTACAGCGAAGAAGAGTTAACCGTCCGTAAACGCAAAGCACGCCGCAAGGCGATTGGGACACGGGCGCCGATCCTGGTCGAAGCTCGTGCAAATTTCCGCTGGTCTCTGGACTTCGTGCATGACCAGTTCGCCTGCGGGCGACGGTTCCGCGTGCTGAACGTGGTCGATGATGTGACCCGGGAATGCCTTGCGGCGATCCCGGATACGTCGATCTCGGGCCACCGGGTGGCGCGGGAGTTGACCGCGCTGATCGAGCGCTGCGGCAAGCCCGGGATGATCGTCAGTGATAACGGCACCGAGCTGACCTTGAACGCTATCTTGAAGTGGTGCGCCAAGACCAAGATCGAATTGCACTATATCGCGCCGGGCAAGCCGATGCAGAATGGCCTTGTAGCAAGCTTCAACGGCCGGATGCGGGATGAGTTTCTCAACGAAACACTGTTCCGCAATCTCGCCCATGCGCGCAATCTGATCGCGGCTTGGGTGACCGACTACAACACCGAACGCCCTCACTCGGCCCTCGGATACCAAACCCCGGCAGGCTTCGCCCTGCACCTGACCACCGCAAACGCCCGTCACGCTGCACGCGATGAAAGTTCCGCCCGCCGGACGATTGCTCAACCCGCGCCAATTGGCGCAAATGACCACCGGGCTCCGGTCGTGGCTGGATGAAAGACCAGTGGCAGGTCAGAAGCCATGCGACCATAGGGCATTCTTCAAGGCTTTGGGCTCTCCGCCCTCACCCAGCGAAGCACTACGGGCAGCATTTCGCAGGCGGAAGGAAACCCTTGTGGATCCGGGTGCCGACACGCCATCCAACGACTGATACTCGTCACCTGTTGCCGTCGATCCACTTCGACATGAGCCCCTTGTCGCGGAAGCACTCATCCGGGACGGCGCGCCGTTTGATCCGAGCCAGTTTCTCCGCGAAGGCCACCTGTTTGGAAGTCGGCAACCGATCCATGTCCGACACCGGCTTCAGTTGGGCCTGTGCTTCAATCCAGACACTCAGCGACCGCCGGTCCTGCTGAACATCCCAGGGCAGGAGGGTCTGGCTACGCAAAGCGAGCGACCGCGCATAGGCGATCTGTTTGGGCGTCGCGGGCAAGGCATATGTGGTGTTGTCCATCGGGAAACTCCTTGCTTGCTTGAGTCCCAACATAGAACATAACAGGAACAAAAGCAAGCCAACCGTCCGCATTACGTCGGTCTGAGAGGAAGGGGGGGCTGGGGAAGATCATGACTGACTGGATGAAAGACCAGTGGTAGGTCGAGAGGACCATCTTCGACTTCGGCGCCTACATGCGCGTGCTTATAGATGTTACGGAAATTCAGGGATCTCCTCCGCTGACGCCGCGTGCTTACCGTGCTCTAGAACGAGAGCACCACGTCAGCGAGCGGTCCGGAAACAGACATACTGAAGGGACACCGAGAGTGTGGCAGGCGAAAAAACCCTCGACATCAGTCCCGGTGCGACCCTGGCAGTCGCCAGATTGACGCACTACATGCTTGCTTGCAGTCCAGTCGCCTTCCCCCTCGATCTGGATCCCGGTGCTGTAGCGACCGTTCCGTTTGCGCCAGGCGTTATAGATCTGGCAAACCTGCCACCGGCCCTGACCGGCATCCCAAGGTCAACGTCTTCAGAGAAAATCGTCACGGCGGGGCGCAAAAGAATCAATCAATCGACCCGCGTCAAGGGCAAGCACCCCATGCCGCAACCCCGGTGCGACAACAAAGCTGTCACCGACGGACAGGATCTGCGTCGCGCCGTCGATCGACACCTCGAACCTGCCCTCGGCGATATAGCTTGCCTGCGTATGGGGGTGCGAATGGATATGGCCAACGGCGCCGCTTTGAAAGACGACCTCGACCAACATCATCTCGGGCACATGGCCCATGATACGGCGTCGGACGCCGGGTCCGGCATCCACCCAGTCGGAAGGTCCGGTGGCTGAGTTTTCCATCGGGCGCCCTTTCATCTGGCCAGCCAGCCGCCATCGACAGCCAGAATGGTTCCGTGAACATAGTCAGAAGCAGGGCATGCAAGAAAGACGGCACTGGCACCAATGTCTTCCGGCTTTCCCCAACGCCCGGCGGGGATGCGGTCCAGGATCTGCGCGCTGCGCTTGGCGTCCTTGCGCAGGTCCGCCGTATTGTTCGTCTCGATATAGCCCGGTGCAATGGCGTTGACGTTGATCCCGCGCGCCGCCCATTCGCATGCCAGAAGCCGCGTCAGTCCGGCTAGCCCGCTTTTCGACGCGGTGTAGGAGGCGACCCGGACGCCGCCTTGAAAGCTGAGCATCGACGCAATGTTGATGATCTTGCCCCGCGCCCCTGCCGCCAGCACCCTGCGCGCAAAGGCTTGCGACAGGAAGAAGGCGGATTTCAGGTTCAGATCGATGACCTCATCCCAGTCGGCTTCGGTAAAATCCACCGCATCAGCGCGGCGGATGATCCCCGCGTTGTTGACCAACGCATCAATCGGCCCGTGTTCGTTCCATACCTGATCTAGCATTGCGGCCCCTGCGCCGGGTTCGGCCAGATCGACCTGCACCGGCACCAGCCGTGCGGCGGGGGCCTCGCGCCGAAAGGCCGCGGCCGTGTCCTCCATCGACGACCGGCCCGCGGCCAGTACCTCGGCCCCGGCGCGCCCCATTGCCAGCGCAATGCCCTGACCGATGCCGGTGTTGGCCCCGGTGACAAGCACTCGCCGACCTTGCAGCGAAAACGGCGCCCCGCTCATCGCAGGACTGCCGGAGGACAGATCTCGACATCGGTGTAATCGACATTGTCGCCGGCCATCGCCCAAATGAAGGTATAGCTGGCGGTGCCGGCCCCGGAATGGATTGACCAGGGCGGCGACAGGATCGCCTGTTCATTCGCCACAATCAGATGCCGGGTTTCCTGCGGCTCTCCCATCAGGTGGAACACCCGCTGCGCCGGATCAAGATCGAAGTAGAGATAGGCCTCCATCCGGCAGGAATGGATATGCGCGGGCATGGTGTTCCAGATCGAACCGGGGGCAAGCGTGGTCATGCCCACCACAAGCTGACAGGTCTGCACGCCTTCAGGGTGGATGAACTGGAAGATCGACCTTTCGTTGCAGGTGTCAGAGCTGCCCAGATCCACCCGCTTGGCCTGATCAATCCGGATGTGCCGGGTCGGATAGGCGTGATGCGCCGGGGCGCTGACGATATAGAACTTGGCCGGCCGCGCCGCATCGGCCGAGGCGAAGGCCACATCGCCACCGCCCATGCCGATATAGATCATGTCGCGCGTGCCAAGATCAAAGCGATCCCCGCCAACTGTGACGACCCCCTCGCCGCCGATGTTCACCACGATCATCTCGCGCCGGTCCAGAAAGCCACGTGTCCCCGTCAACTTGACCGGACCAAGGGGCAACGGCGCATCAACAGGCAGCGCGCCGCCAACGATCATGCGGTCGTAATGGGTATAGGTCAGCGCGATCATGCCCGGTTCGAACAGGTCTTCGACCAGAAAGGCCGCGCGCAGCGACGCCGTGTCCATCGCCCGGGCCTGCTCGGGCGCGATGGCATGGCGCGAGGTGATGCGGGTTTGGGTCATGTCAGCACCACGTACTGTGTCAGTTGGCCAATGCTGGTGTCCGCCTTTGCGACATCGAACACCTTGGTTCCATGGCTCATGATCACGAAGCGATCGCAGACCTGATAGGCGTGATAGATGTTGTGCGTGACCAGCACAGAAGACACGCCCTCGGCCTTCAGCTTCAGCACCTGGTTCAGCAGCGCCTCGGTCTCGCGCACTGACAAGGCCGAGGTCGGCTCATCCAGCAACAGGACTCGACGCTTGAAAAACACCGCCCGGGCAATCGCCACGGCCTGTTTCTGCCCGCCAGACAGATCGCCGACCAGCTGGTCCGGGCTGTCAATGCCCGAGATATGTACGGCGGAATTCAACACCTCCATCGCGATCTCGCGCATCTCGGCCTCTTTCAGAAATCCCAACCGGTTGGTTTTCTCGCGGCCCATAAAGATGTTGCGGGTGATCGACAGGCTGTCGACCAGTGCTGTGTTCTGATAGATCGTCTCGATCCCGGCATTGGCGGAATCCGTCCGACAGGTGAACAATGTCTGGGTGCCATCTACACTCAGATGCCCCGAGGTTGGCCGATGGATGCCCGACAGCAGGTTGACCGTGGTCGACTTGCCTGCGCCATTGTCGCCCAGCAGGCCGACCACTTCGCCCTCACCGATATGAAAGCTGAGATCGCTCAGCGCGGTCAGCGCGCCAAACCGCTTGCCGATGCTGTGCAGTTCCAGAATGGGTGTTCCCGACATCACTCCGCCCCCCGCTTTTCGATCAGCTGGTTCAGGATCGCGGCTCCGACGATCAGCACGGCAATGAACATCTCAAGATAAAACCCGGGTGCGCGGATCAGCAGCAGGACGTTGGTCATGGTGTGGATCATCAACACGCCCAGAAACACGCCAAGTACCGAACCGCGCCCGCCCCGCAACGACAGCCCGCCGATCACGCAGGCGGCGATAGCCTGCAGTTCCAGCCCGGTGCCCTGACCCGGCTGCACGCTGCCCACCCGCGCCGAGGCGAGGATGCCCGCAACAGCCGCCATGCCCCCGGCGATGGCAAAGGCGATGATCTTGACCCGCTTGGTCCTGATGCCGATTGCTGTGGCTGCCGCCCGGTTGCCGCCCGTCGCAAAGATGTGGTTTCCCAGCCGGTGATGGTGCAGCAGCAGGTAGAAGCCCGCGGTCAGCGCAAGCAACCACAGGAAGGCGGCATTGAAGCCGAACAGTGATCCCGCGAAAAGCGCGGTAAAGGCAGGCTCGGGGTCGAAACGTACCTGCACCGCGCCGTTGTAGAACAGCACCGCGCCGCGCCAGAACAAAAGCCCGCCCAGTGTCACGATGAACGAGGGAAGGTTGAAGCGAAGCGTTATCATCCCGTTCAGTACGCCGATGCCAACGCCGATCAGGATGGCCAGTGGTGCCGCAAGAAAGCCGCTCATCCCGGCAGAGACCTGCACCGCCATGACGATTGAGGTCAGCGCATAGACCGAGCCGACCGACAGGTCGAACTCGCCCGCGATCATCAGGATGCCGACGCCCAGAGCAAGGCAGCCCAGAACCGGGACCGCGCGCATCAGGATCGCCAGGTTCTGCGGCGAAAGATAGCGAAACTCTTCCGGGTTCAGCAGCGCCCAAGTGATGCAGCAGACCTGGATCAGGGCGAAGACCAGAAAGATCGACCCGGCCGGATGCGCAAGCAACCGTCGCAGGGCGTTTCTCGGTTTGGTCCGGCTTCTGGCCGGACCGGCATGGGCGACATCGGTCATGGAAAATACCCTTGGGCTGACGACTGTTCCCGGGCGACAGCATCGCCCGGGAACCGATGGTGCAATCAGCGATAGGTGCCGATCAGGGGCATGATTTCGCCGATGCGCGACTGATCAAGGAAGGCGCCTTGCCCGGTGTCCACATCGGTCGGCGTCAGGCCATAGCGGGCCGACAGGGCGATCTGGGCAATCGGGTAGTAGCCTTGCAGATAGGGCTGCTGGTCCATCGTCGCGAACATCGCCCCGGATTGAACTGCTTCGGCGATCTCGACCGCCAGATCAAAGCCTGCAAAGGGCACGTCGATCCCGGCATCGCGGATCGCGCCCGCGCCGACGGTCGAAGTAACCGATCCCGTCCCGAACACCGCCTTGGTGTCTGGGTTCGCGATCAGGAACTGCGTCATGATGTTCTGCGCCTCCGCCAGATCAAGCCCGGCCCGCACGGTTTCCACCCTGATGCCATGCTCGGCCATCGCCCGCTCGATCCCGCCGCCACGGGCCACGGCAAAGGTCGCTTCAGGAATTTCGCGCGGGTTAAAGACCATATCGCCTTCCTTCAGCCCGAACTCCTTGACCATGCGCTGACCCAGCTCATAGCCCGAAGCCTCTTCATCCATGCCGACATAGGCCTGGCGGCAATTGCCTTGGGCGCCTTCCAGATCGTCATTGTTGAAGCCGATGACGACGATGCCCGCGTCGACCGCTGCACAGATGCTGGCATCGAAGGCGTCAGAGCTGGAGATTGCCACCGCTATCCCGTCTACGCCCGCCGCCGTCGCACTTTCGATCAGGTCATTCTGGCGAAGCGGATCGTTGTTGGCATACTGCACGTCCAGATCGACGTTGAAGGTTGCCGCTGCATCTTGGGCACCCTTCACCACCGGGTTGAAGAACTGCACGCTTGGGTCAAGGTAGATGATCATGGTCGCCTTGACCGGCGCATCCTGCGCCATCGCCGCGGTCCCCATCAGCAGCAGACCTGTCAGCCCGACGGCTTTCGCCAAAATCGTTCTTGTCATTCCTCACTCCTCCCTTTGTTCGATTGCGAGGCAGAATACCTCTCCGTCCGGCAGCCTCCGCCGCTGCCGGTAATCCTGTTTTGCCCTTGCCGGACGTCAGGCGTTGAACCAGCGCGGCGGGCTGCCCAGCGTGGCGTGGATGCCCTTGAACTGCGAATATTCGTCAAAGCCATAGCGGCCGAGCTCACGGCCAAGCCCGCTGCTTTTGTAGCCGCCAATGGGCATCTCGGGCGTGCCGTCGATCACGCTGTTGATCCAACACCGCCCGGCGCGCACCTGCCGGATCGTCTGCATCGCGTTCTGCAGATCGCGCGACCAGACCGAGGCTGACAGACCAAAGTCCGAGTCATTGGCCAGCGCCACGGCCTCTTCTCGCGTGCGAAATGTCATGGTCGACAGCACCGGACCAAAAATTTCCTCGCGGGCGATCGACATATCTGGGCGCACGCCGCGAAATACGGTGGGCGCGTAATAAAGCCCGCTTTGGTCCAGTGCCGCCCCGCCATGCAGGATTTCTGCGCCAGCCGCTTCGCCTGCGCGGACATAGCCTTCGACCTTGTCCAGATGCGCGCGCGAGATCATGGCGCCAACCTTTGTGCGCGGGTCCAACGGATCGCCAAACGGCAGCCGGCGTGAGATGTCCAAAATCCGCTCCAGCAATTCGTCCCGAATGCTGTCCTGCACGATCAGCCGACTGCCCGAGATGCAGCATTGCCCGGCATTGTGGTAGACACCGTAAGCCACCCCATCCGCTGCCGCATCCAGATCGGCATCGGCAAAGACGATCTGCGGCCCCTTGCCGCCCAGTTCCAGACCAACCCGCTTGACCTGCCGCGCCGCGATCTCGGCCAGTTTGGTGCCAACGCGGACCGATCCGGTAAAGGCCAGCACATCCACCCGCGGATCTTCGGCCAGAACCTGCCCGGCGGGGACACCGTAGCCTGTCACCACGTTGAACACGCCATCGGGCAACCCGGCGTCGCGGGCGATCTCGGCCATAATTACCGAGGTTCCCGAGGTCAGCTCGGACGGTTTCAACACCACGGTGCAACCCGCGCCAATGGCCCACGGCACCCGCTCGGATGCGATGATGAAGGGGAAATTCCACGGCGTAATGATCCCCACCACCCCGGCCGGCTCTCGCAACACCAGACCCAGCCGGTCCGCGCCGATGTTGTTGTGGGTCTGGCCTTCCAGACCGCGCGCCATCCCGGCGGCATATTCCCACAGGTCCGCCGAAAACAGGATCTCGCCCTTGGCCTGAGAGATTGGCTTGCCCACCTCAAGACACTCGGCCAGCGCCAGTTCATCGGCCCGCTCTACAATCGCCGCCGCAACGCGACGCATCACATAGGACCGTTCCGCGCCCGACATCTGCGGCCAGGGCCCGCTGTCAAACGCGATGCGCGCAGCCCCTATCGCCTGCCGCATATCCTCGGCCGTGGCATCCGGCCAGTGCCCGACCACCACACCGGTATGGCCGGGGCTCTCCCGGTCGATAACCTTGCCTGATCCCGCATCGACGGATCTCCCGCCAATCACCATGCGATAGCTGCGGCCAGTGGCCAGACGCGGATCGTCGTGATCGGGTTTGATGAAGCTGGTCGAATGGTTCATTCTGGTCATCGCCCTTGCTGCAGGCCGGGCTTTTCGGCCTTGTTGTATGGTACGGTATGGTAGTGCATATCAGCTGTCAACCTGCTAAGAAGAGCCATGAACATAGAGTCGCTCAAACAGGACAGACCCTCCGGAAACGGGTCATCAACCGCCGCTCAGGTCGAACAGGACCTGCGCGACGCCATCATCCGTCTGGACCTCAAGCCCGGAACGCGCCTTTCGGAACAAGAGATTGCCGACACTTTTGGCGTCTCGCGCCAGCCGGTGCGCGAGGCGCTGATCGCCCTTGTCAAATCGCGGCTGGTTGCGGTGCAGCCCAAACGCGGAACCATGGTCGTCAAGATCTCGGCGCGGCAGATGATGGAGGCGCGGTTCGTCCGCGAATCGATCGAAACCGCAGTGGCCCGCCGCGCCTGCACGTCCTTTGATCCTTGGATGCGGGAAACCATCGCAGGCATCCTTGCCCGCCAGATCGCGGCGCGCGACGCGATGGATTACAACCGGTTCCGCCGCGAAGATGAACAATTCCACATGGCTCTGGCGCGCGGGGCAGGCTGCGCCATGGCATGGTCGGTCATTGCCGACATCAAGGCGCATATCGACCGGGTCTGCAACCTGCAGCTGCGCAAGCCGGAATCCATGGCGGGCCTGATCCGGGAACATGAGGCAATCATGGCCGCCGTCGATGCCCGCGACGCCGATCGCGCCCAGGCCGCAATGCAATCGCACCTGAACGGCATCCTCTCCGACCTGCCCGGGATCGAGGCCGAAAACCCGGACCTGTTCGAACCCTGAGATATGGCGACGTCAGGCACGACTGCCCTTGCCCCAAAGAGGCCGCGCATGAAGCGTTTTGTATCCGTCGGTGAATGCATGGTCGAATTGGCACCATACGGCGACCAGTGGCAGATTGGCATTGCCGGGGACACGTTCAACACGGCCTGGTACGCGCGGGCGCTGCTGCCCGACGATTGGTCGGTCGCCTATCTGACCAGCGTTGGCACCGACCTGTTTTCGCATCGTGCCATGGATCTGATGCAGGAGAACGGGATCGAGACCGATTTTGTCCTTCGCCATCCCAGCCGCAGTATCGGGCTTTACGCCATCGCTTTGAAGGACGGCGAACGCAGCTTTTCATATTGGCGCGACAGTTCGGCCGCGCGCACGCTGGCCGACGATGCATCGGTGCTTCAGTCAGCCCTGGCCGATGCGGATGTGATCCATACGTCGGGCATCACCTTGGCAATACTGCCGCCCAAAGGCCGCTCGCATTTGATAGGGGCGCTGGCAGCGGCCCGGAAACGCGGCGCAATTACGGTCCTCGATCCGAATTTTCGGCCCCGGCTGTGGCCCGCCCCTCAGGATGCTGCCGACGCCATCGCACAGGCAGCTTGCGCTGCGACAATCGTCCTGCCAAGTTTCGACGACGAGGCCACGCTTTTTGGCGATATCTCGCCCGAGGTCACCGCCAGACGGTATGCCGACGCGGGCGCCTCAACTGTGATCATCAAGAATGGCGAACGCGGCCTGACGCTGTATGATCACGACAAGATCTGGACCGTGGACGATCTTCCCCATGTCTCTCCCCTGGATACGACCGGGGCTGGCGACAGTTTCAACGCAGGTTTCTTGTCGGCCCTGTTGACCGGCGCAGATACCGAAACGGCTGTCCGCGCGGGCCATGCTGTCGCGGTTCAAGTAATATGCCATCTAGGTGCACTGATTCCGATGCAGATTCTGCGTGAGACCTTCTGTACGAGGTGACCAGCTACGGGGCTTTCATCCCAATGTAGCCCGAGCCCTTTGGTAAGTTGATCCTGACCCAACTTTTCGTTGCCTCAAGGCAGAGTTTTCCGGATGTCGCCTGGGACCGTTCAAAGCGGACGAGCGTTTGAGGAGAGCGCGCAGTCGGTCCGGTGGCATCTCGAATAGCAGCCATTTCGCGACGCTAGGCCGGGAAAGGCGCGTCCGAATCATCTATCGTATGAAACCGCGGCCGGTCACCGGGTTGGAAGCAATTCCAAGCGTGCGGGCATCGAGGACGGACCTTGGACCACTCTCCGCAGGATCATGCCACAGTGCCAGTCGGGCCTGGAGTTGATTTCTCGGCGCTACACCAGACAAGGTACCGTGCTGGCTGCTCAAATCTTGCACTAACGGCGGACATATGCTGCTGCACTGCGGGAATCGGCAGCTTCTTGCCGCAGCGCAGCAATCGAGTGCCGCTGGCGGCTTCGGTCGTCGCAAATCTCTGTTAGTATCCTTTTAAGATCTACAGAGAACTTCTCAACAACCAGGAGATGCATCGTGCCGAACAAGGTCACTACCGCCATCTTTCCTATCGCCGGTCTGGGCACACGGTTTCTTCCTGCTACAAAATCCGTGCCCAAGGAAATGCTCTCCATCGTCGACAAGCCGCTGATCCAGTACGCGATGGACGAAGCGCGTGAGGCCGGGATCACCGATTTCGTATTTGTCACAGCGCACGGCAAGTCGGCGCTTGAAGACTACTTTGACGTTAACCGCAACCTGGAACAGCAGCTGCGGAAAGACGGGAAGACTGCCCTTCTGGCCACCTTGAAGCAAACCAATGTCGGCAGCGGCCATCTGGTAAGCATCCGTCAGCATCTGCCGCTAGGCCTTGGCCACGCCGTCTGGTGCGGTCGACGAATTGTCGGGGACAAACCCTTCGCAGTCATCCTGCCGGACGACCTGATAATTGGCGAGAAATCCTGCCTCGCACAGATGGTCGAGGTGTTCGAAGAGTTTGGTGGCAATGTCATTGCTACGATGGAGGTGTCGCCCGAGCGGACGTCGTCCTACGGCATCCTCGACGTCGTCGAGACAATCGGCGATGTGCTGCGGCCAACGGGGATCGTCGAAAAGCCCGCTCCGGGCACAGCGCCGTCAAACCATGCGGTGATTGGGCGCTACATCCTGACGTCCGCGATCATGCAGCACCTGAACGAAAAGAAACCCGGTGCGGGGGGCGAAATCCAGCTGACGGACGCCATCGCACAAGAGATGACGGAAAATCCAGGTTCGGTCATCGGCTATCGGTTCAAGGGTACCCGCTATGATTGCGGGTCAAAGGCCGGGCTGGTCCAAGCAACGGTCGCCATCGCTTTGGCCCATCCCGAGCTGCGTGGCGAGTTCCGCGAGTTCCTTGACGTTGACATGGCGCCGATCCCTCCGCGCGCGGCGATATCGGCGGCGGAATAAGCCATTGATCTCAAAAAGTGAACCCGTCCGGATCCTTTATCTGGCGCATGATCTGGATGACAGCGCCATCTGGCGCAGGTACGACATGCTGCGCCAGGGCGGTGCCGAAGTGCGGCTGGCCGGGTTCCGCCGTGGCGAGGGCGACTTGCGAGCCCCGGCGATCGTGCTTGGCCGGACCAGGAACGGACGGATGGCGGCGCGGGCGGCTGCAGTGCTCCGCTCTGTCCCCGGCCTTGCCGGGAGGCTTGGAGCGGGGCCCATGCCAAACGTGATCATCGCACGGAATCTGGAGATGCTGGCACTGGCGGTGTCGCTGCGGCGCCGGTATCCGGATGCCCGGATCGTCTACGAGCTTTTGGACGTGCACCGCCTGCTGCTCGGTAAAGGAATGGTGTCGCGGGCGCTTCGGGCGATGGAGGCCGGGTTGATGCGTCGCGCGGCGCTGGTCGTCGTGTCATCGCCGGGCTTTGTGCGGCATTATCTGACCCCGTTTTCACGCCCGGCCCGGCAGGTGGCCTTGGTCGAGAACAAGCCCTTTCCCACGGCCAAGGCGATCCAGTCAGATGCCGAGGGACCGATCCGGATCGGCTGGTTCGGCATCCTGCGCTGCGCTTGGTCGCTGGCGATGCTGGACAAGCTGACCCGCGCCGAGCCGGGGCGCTGGAAGGTGACCTTGCGCGGTCGGCCGGCGCTTGATGTCGTGCCCGATTTTCATGCGACCGTCGCGGCGAATCCGGACCTTGAATACCTTGGCCCCTATCAGTGGCCCGAGGATCTGGCGGTGATCTACATGGGCATTGACCTTGCCTGGCTGATCGACCGCTACGAGGCGGGCGGCAATTCCGACTGGCTGCTGCCGAACCGGCTTTACGAAGGCAGCGCGCAGGGTTCGGTGCCGATGGCGCTGGACGGGACAGAGGTCGCGGTGCGCCTGGCATCATTGGGCATCGGCGTTATCGCGGCAGGACCTGCCGAAGCACAACTGCGCGAGGCCCTGGCCCCGGTTGACCGGTCAAGGATCGCCAGCCTGCGCACAAGCCTTGCCGCGGTTCCAGCCTCGACCTGGGAGGCCGGAGCGGAGGACTGCCACGCGCTGGTGGCGTTGCTGGGCGGTGGGGGGCCGGCTGTGGCCCCGGATCAAAGGGCAGCAGCATGACGGAAAGATCTGTCCTGATCGTGGTCCCCGTCCTGAACGAGGCCGCGCATATCGGCGCTGTCCTTGCAGATCTGGAGCCCTTCGTGCGGCGAAGCGGGGCGCTGGTCGTGGTGGCCGATGGCGGCTCGACAGATGGCACGCAGGACATTGTCCGGCAATCAGCAGCGGCCAACCCGGCGATACGGCTGATCGACAATCCGAAACGCCTGCAAAGCGCCGCCATGAACCTGGCCGTGAAGATGTTCGGCAGTTCAGCCGAATGGCTTTTGCGCATCGACGCGCACAGCGCCTATCCAGAGGATTACGGCGACCGCTTGCTGGAAGATGCCCGGCGCGTCGGGGCGGACAGCGTGGTCGTCAGCATGAACGCGGTAGGCGAAGGTGCCCTGCAGCGGCTGATCGCCGTTGCGCAGAATTCGCGCCTTGGCAACGGCGGGTCAGCGCACCGGACTCGCGCGGGCGGGCGTTGGGTGGGTCACGGCCACCACGCGCTGATGCGAATTGCCGCATTCCAGGCGGTTGGCGGCTATGACGACAGTTTCAGCCACAACGAGGATGCCGAGTTGGACCACCGCTTTCGCGCTGCGGGCTTCCGGCTCTGGCTGACGGCCGAGACCGGGCTGGACTATTTCCCGCGCTGCACGCTTTCCGGGCTGCTATTGCAGTATTTCCGCTTCGGGAGAGGTAGGGCCCGGAATCTGATGAAGCACAGCATCGGGCCTGCGCCGCGCCAGATGGTCGTCGCGGCTCTTGCGCCTGCAATTCTGCTGGCAGTGGCCGCGCCGCTGCATCCGGTCTTCGCGCTGCCGGCGATCTTTTGGCTATTGGCCTGTCTTGGCGGCGGGCTGGCCATCGCACTGTCCCGACGTGATCCATTGGCGATTGTCGCGGGTTTTCTGGCTGGCGGCATGCATCTGGCATGGTCGGCCGGGTTTTGGGCCGAAGCGGTCCCTTCCACCCTGCGCAGAGAGGGGGCGGCATGACAGGCAATGTCTGCACAGATGCCGTCGCGATAGGCATCTGCACCTTTCAAAGGCCGTCGCTTGCCCAGACGCTGGCCTCGCTGGCCAAACTGTCGCGACCGGCGAACCCCATCAGCATCATCGTCGCCGACAATGACGAGAGGCCGACGGCGCAGCCGCTTGTTGCGACCCTTGCTGCGACGCATCCCATGCCCTTGCGCTTCGTCCACGCCCCGGCACGCAACATTTCGGTCGCGCGCAACGCCGTGCTTCAGGCCAGCAGGGACGCTGGGGTCCGGTATCTGGCTTTCCTTGATGACGACGAGCTGGCGGACCCGTCCTGGCTTGTGAAACTGCTTGAGCGGCAAGCCGAGACCGGGGCAGAAGCCGTGGTGGGCCCTGTTCGCGCGCTTTATGGCCGGGAGGCGCCACGGTGGATGCAGGCTGGCTCAGTGCATGACATGCGGCAGGACCCCGGGCCGGACGGCACCCTTGGCCAAGGCCATACCTCAAACGTCCTCCTGGACCTTGCAGCGCCAGTGCTGCTGGGACTGCGCTTCGATCCCGCGCGGGGGCGGACTGGCGGAGAGGATACCGCATTCTTCCGCGAGATGATTGCCGGTGGTGGCCGTATCGCCTGGGCCCCTGACGCGATGGTAGAAGAGACGGTGCCGGACGACCGGGCCACCCTGCGCTGGCTGTTGCGACGGCGCTACCGGATGGGCCAGACCCACGCCAGCCTGATCGGGAACGGGATGACCCCCCCCGCCCGCGCGGCCGCACTGGCACTTGCGTTGGCGAAGGCATTTGCCTGCCTCGGCCTGGCCGGAGTGCGTTCCTTCGACGAACTGGGCCGCAACCGGGCGTTGATGCGCGGAGCCTTGCACATCGGAGCGGTTGCAGAGCTGGTCGGTCTTGACCGCGTCGAACTATACGGCGATGGCCACCGGATGCAACAGGAACGCCCCTCCGAAGGCGCAGGCCGATGACCCGGATCGGACTGCGCCTTGCCGACAGCCGCAATACGCTTGCTCCTCCGCCACAGGTAGAGCGGGTGGACACTGTCGACCTGTCGAGCGTTCTGGCCGTCGTCCGGCGCAGGCGTCGCGCGATCCTTGGTCCGGTGGTTCTGGCGCTTGGGCTTGGGGTGGCCTATCTCGCCACGACGCCAAAGACCTATCTTGCCTCGGCCACGCTGCTGCTGGACGCGGGCGCACCTGCAGCGGTGCGGGAACTTGTCACGATGGACACCGGTGGTATCTCCGAAGCCGCCATCGAGAATGCGCGCCTGGTGATCCGGTCGGATGTCATCGCCTCCGCCGTGGCGAAAAAGCTTGATCTAGTGGCGAACGACAGCTTTCTTAATCCGCCACAGTCGCTGGCGTCCCGGTTGGCGCGCGGCGCGGTCGGGCTTGTGCGCCTGCCGGTGGATGTAGCGCGCAGCCTTTTCCAATCCGCCTCCGTGCAGGGGGCAGGCGCGGCGGCGACCGCCCAAACCGAGCGGATCATCCGCGATCTTGGCGCGAGGATCGGCGTGGAGCGGGTGAGTCGCAGTGGCGGCGTGTCGGTCTTCTTCCGGTCGCATGACCCCACGCTCGCCGCGGCCATCGTGAACGCCTACTCCGAAGCTTACATCGCCGATGTCCTCAACGCCAAGTTCGAGGCGACCGAGCGCACGACCGAATGGCTGCAGGGTCGGCTCGCGGACCTTGAAGCCGCGGCCGCCGATGCAGCCTCAGCTGCCGAGATCTACCGGGCAGAGAATGGGCTCATGTCGTCCGAAGGCCGCTTCATGTCCGAAGACTCCGTCAGCGAGCTGAATGCCGATCTTGGCGAGGCGATCGCGGATGCAGCGCGGAGCAAGGCTCTGGTCGAAAGCTACGAGGCCGTCGTGGCCCGAGGGGTGGACGGGCTGCAATCGGGCGCACAGGTTGGTACGGGAACCCAGGTTGATCCGGCCCTGGAGGCGTTACAATCTGACCTGTCCAACGCCGTGGCTGACCTGAACCGGATCACCGCCAGCTTCGGCGCGGATCACCCCCAGGCGCAGCTGATGTCCGGAGCGGTTGCGACAGCGGCCGAGCGTCTTTTCACCGGCGTCCAGCAGCGGCTTGAGCGCGCTCGGGGTGACTTTTCGGTTGCCGAGGCAAGGGTCGATGCACTGCGCGATAGCCTTGGCATCGCCATGGGCGAGAATGCCGATGCGGGCGGGGCGCGCGTGCAGCTGCGGGCGCTGGAGCAACGGGCCGAGACCCTGTCTCTCCTGTACCAAACCTTCCTGACGCAGTTTCAAGAGATCGAGCAGCAGAAGGATTTCCCGATCTCCGACGTCCGCATCCTGTCGCGGGCCGAGGTGCCACGCGATGCCGATGGACCCCGGACAAGCCGTGTGCTTGCAGTGATGCTTGTCGTTGGCCTGTTCTTCGGTACGGCGCTGGCTTCCATCCGGGAATGGCGCGACCGATTTCTGCGCACGGGGGATGATGTCACCGCATCTTCCGGACTGCCGTTCCTGGGCTATCTGCCTGACCTGGCGGCGGTCGCGCCGCAGCGCAGATTGCCCAAGCGGCTTTGGGCTGCCGCGCGCCGTCGGTTCGATCCGGGGTATCAGGAGGAGGCGCTTGCCTCGCCCTCGGTGTCGAACGATGCGATCTACGGTGAAACCTTGCAAAACATCCGCTTCAGTCTTGGCGTTCTGCGGGCCAGCGGGCGTGAGCGGTCTCTTTCCGTGCAGCGCGTGCGCGACATCGTGCCGGACGAAGCGCATAGCGTGATCGGCATCACCTCTGTCCGGCCGGGAGAGGGAAAGTCGACTCTGGCCCTCGACCTTGCCAGCACTTGGGCTGCCAATGGCGCGCGCGTTCTGCTGATCGATGCCGACATGCGGCGGTCTGGCCTTAGCCGCGGGCTTGGTCTGACGTCGGGGCCGTCGCTGGTGGATGTCGCCATTGGGCAGGTGCCATGGACCGACACCCGCAGAAAGCACGAGATTCCCGGTCTCGACATCCTGCCCTGCATCTGGCCGACTGGGATTGCCCATGTCGGCGAGCTTCTGACCGCCGAGCCGGTGCATGAAATGCTGCGTGAAGCACGGCAGGCCTATGACCATGTGGTCGTCGATCTGGCACCCCTCGGTCCGGTGGTCGACGCGCGGCTCTTGCTGCGGTCGCTGGATCAGGTGGTGATGGTTGCGGAATGGGGCGTCACGCCCAAGGCGCTCTTGCGTCGGGTGATCGATGCGGACCAGGCGCTGGCCGACCGTCTGGCCGGCGTCGTGCTGAACCGCGTCGATATGGCCGTGCTGCGCGACTACGTCGATGGCACAAGCGTTGAGGCCTATATGGGCGCTTACGGCGAGTATCTCTCTTGACGCCCTGTGGTTCCGCTGGCTGTTTGACTGCAACCTCCAAGGAACGTCTTGCCTTTGGCAGGATGTTGCCCAACAGTTGTCTCATTGCACCGGTAGGCAAACTGAGCGGTCGGGAGGCGTTCACTTGCACATCATCGGATTCGTCCTTGGCAGTCTTGCAATGGCAGCTGGCGTCGCCGGCGTTAGCATTGCTATGGGCTTTTCCGGCTGGGCCGCTTTCGGGATGGCAGTGGCGAGTTTCGTCCTCGCCCAGCTTCTGTATCTTGTCTGGGTGGCTGCAATGGCTTTGCTTCAGTCGCGCCGCAGCAAGCTGCGGGGGCCAGAGGCGGGCGCTCCTTCCAAACCGGCACAGCGTGTGGTCCAGAAAGGCTGACCGCGAACTCTCACTCGCGATGCCCGCGTGACTGTCGCGGTGATCATCACGGCGCGCAATGCCGAAGCCACGATTGGTGATGCCGTCGGGTCGGCGCTGGACCAGCCCGAAGTCAGTGAGGTTGTTGTCGTCGACGACGCTTCGACCGATACAACCAGCGCCCTGGCCTGCGCAGCGGCGGGCGGTGACAAGCGGCTTGCGATCATTCGCCAAGAGGTGAACATTGGCCCCGCAGCCGCGCGAAATCTGGCCATCGCGCAGTCGACCGCCGCATTCATCGCCATCCTTGATGCCGATGATTACTTCCTGCCTGGACGCTTCACCCGGCTTTTTCAGCACAGCGACTGGGACATTATCGCTGACAACATTGTATTCGTCCCTGACATTGCGCCCGGTCGGGTCGACCCTGCAAGCCTTCCACAAGAGACTGCTGGCAGTGAAGCGCTCGACCTTGCTGCCTTCGTGCGGGGCAACATCACCGGGTCGGTCCAGCGCGGCGAGCTTGGGTTCCTGAAGCCTGTGATCCGGCGAAGCGTTCTTTGCAGGGATAAGCCGGTCTACGACCCTGCTCTTTGGCTGGGCGAGGACTATGACCTTTATGTTCGGCTCCTTCTGCAAGGCGCGCGTTTCCGTCTGACCCGGCAGGCCGGCTATGTGGCAAGGGTGCGGGTGAACTCGCTTAGCGGGCGGCATCGGACCCGTGATCTTGAGGCGCTACTGGCTGCTACCGGACGGCATGTCATCGCGGCGGACAGTGGCTCTGACGCCCTGAAAGCGATGCAGGCGCACCGACGCCAGATCCGCAACCGGTACCTTTTGCGCAGCTTTCTGGACCACAAGGCTGAAGGCATCGGCGCCGCCCTGTCTTTTGCCCTTTTGCCGCCAAGCAACCTGGGGCCGATCGCGACCGGTATCCTGTGCGACAAGCTTGCAGCCCTGCGCAAGCCTGCCGCGGCAGAAGCCCCGGCCCAGCGAATCCTGCTGCCGGTTCAGGCCCCGCGGTCCAAGGATAGCGCCCCAACCAGCTCTTTGGCCCAGGTTCCCGATCCGTCAAGCAGTTCGGCCGACAAGTCATAGCACCCTGACAGCCGAGAAAGGCTCGCCGCCATCTGTGCTGGTGGGCTGGCCCAAGCCTCTCCGGCCGGCGGGACGGTCGGGCAGCGCACCGCCAGCGCCCCTTCGGCCGATGCGCCAAGCCATACAATCGCTGCCTGCTTCGCAGCCGTGACCGGGCGCTTGCGGGACAAGCGTTCGGCAACGCTGCGGCCCAGATTCACGACCACCGGCGGATGGCGCAGCACCGCGGCGACTGCACGAACGAACTGGCGCCCACGGATCGCCGCAACCAGCCCTTCGTAGCGCACCAGTCCAAGCAACCCCTGCCGCCGCCGGTCCATCGCAGCCAAGACTTCCACCGGCGCGCCAATCGCGGTCCGGTCATGCGCCGCCAGCATCGCCGCGGTCGTCGCTTCGCTCAGCCTGTGCGAAATCGAAGCGCCATGCCGACGATATAGGTACATCGGGTCGGGCAGGACCACGTAACGCAGGCCGGATAACAGCAACCGCAAGACAAGATCGAAATCCTCGCCAATCCGCAGGCTCTCGTCATAGCGCGCCGCGCCCAGCCGACTGCGCCGGATCATCGGCTTCAGATAACCCAACGCGGGCAGGTCGGGGTTCTCTCCGCTTGCCTGCAGGAATAGCGCGGTCGAGACCGTCAGGGGCGCGCGCAGGGCAAGCGGCAACAGAAGCGTGGTCCCGCAGGCTTCTGGCGTCGGGCCGAAGAACACCGGGTCATCGGCAACCATATCCGCGCCCAAACGCTGCGCCGCTGCCAGCATCCGCTCCAGCCGCTGGGGATGCATCAGGTCGTCGCTGTCGACGATCGCGATCCATTCGCCCGATGCCATCTCGATCGCGCGATTTCGTGCCGCTGCCGGCCCCGCGTTCTGACCAGCCTCGATCAAAAGGACCCTGCTGTCCTGGGCCATGACGGCACGCGCGACAACGACACTGTCGTCGGGCGAGGCGTCGTCGGCGACAATCACCTCCAGATCGGCGTGAGTCTGCCGCAAGACCGAGGTCAGGGCGGCGGACAGATGCCGTTCCCCGCGGAAATTCGCCATGATGACAGAGACTTTCAAGACTTCTGGCCCTCTGGAAGGTATCGTTGCTGCAGTGCCGCATCGTTAAGGCAGGCATGCACCATCCGCGGAGGAAAGACCACGCCGGCGCGGTCGGCTAACCGTCACGATCGGTGGAATTCTGCGCAGTTTTGCGCCGACTTGGCCGAAAAGCATGGGCTTCGGTTACAACTTGGGCGATTGCTGCAACACAGAAGCTCGCGGCTGTGCGAGGGAGAAAAGATGAAGGATCGACACACACGGATGCCCCCCCGGTTCGCGGCCTGCGCGCTGATGCTGTGCCAGGCCAGCACAGGGTTCGCCCAGGAAGCAGCCAAGGGCTTTCATGAGCCCTTTGACAAGCTGGACCGCGCAGTCTGGCTGATCTCGGACGGCTGGACGAACGGCTCGCACCAGAACTGCACCTGGTCGAAACAGGCGGCGAAAGTTGCCGATGGGGTATTGCGGCTGACCTTCCAGCCGGGCGCGGCCCCCGGCGGCCATCTTTGTGGCGAAGTGCAGACCAAGGCCACCTACCACTACGGCACCTACGAGGCGAGGATGCGCACGCCTGCCGGTTCGGGGCTGAACGCAGCGTTCTTCACTTACATCGGCCCGGTGCACAAACAGCCGCATGACGAGATCGACTTCGAGGTGCTGACCCGCGACACGGGGAAGGTGTCGCTTAACACCTTCGTCAACGGGGCACCCCAGAACGGTATCACCGTGCCGGTCGATCCGCCCATGGACGCGGCATTCCACGACTTCGCGTTCATTTGGGAGCCCGAGGGCATCCGCTGGTTCATCGACGGAGTCGAGGTGCACAAGGCAAGCTCGAATCTGCCGGCCACCCCGCAGAAACTGTATCTCAGCTTCTGGGGCAGCGACACGTTCGTCGACTGGATGGGGCCGTTCGAAACCCCATCGGGGCCGTTGGTGATGGAGGTGGACTGGACCGCCTTCACCCCGCTGGGGCAGGAGTGCCAGTTCCCGGAGTCGCTTCTGTGCAAGGCGCACTGATCCGCGCGGCCTCCCGCCGGGGCCTTGTCCTGCAGATCTCGCCCAACGGGGTGTTGTGCTTTGCGGCGCTGGTGTCGCTGCATTTCGTTCCGATGTTCGGCACTCTCGCGGCGCTTGGCTTTCTTGCCGCCGCGATGGTCCTTGTTGTGCGCCGCCCTGCCGCAGTGCCTGGCGAGATACTGGACCAGCCGCTTCTGTGGGCCATGGTTGGCTGGTGCGTTCTATCCGTGCTTTGGTCGGACTATCCCGCCTACAGCCTGCGGCACGGGTTGCAATTGGTCTTGACGGCCCTCTTTGCCAGCACGGTTGCCGCACGGATGCCGCCCTTGCTGATGCTCAAGGCTTTGGCGGCGTCCTGCCTTCTGACCTGCGCAGTGAGCCTTGCCTCGGGGCGGGCACGGGCGGATGGCGAGGGGTTTCTTGGCATCTACAACAGCAAGAACGCCATGGCGTCGGCAAGTTCGATCCTGCTTTTGGTCAGTCTTTGCCTGATGGTGGACCGTCGCCTGCCGACCTGGTGGCGGGCGCTTGGGCTGGCCGGGGCCGGGCTTGGCGGCTTGCTTCTGGTGCAGGCGAATTCGGTTGGCGCCGTCGTAGCGATGGTCTTTGTCTGCGCGACTTTAGTGACGATACTGGCAATAAGGCGCATTTCGCCGTCTCAGCGGCTGGTGGTTGCCGTGCTGGCGGTGCTGGCCCTGGTCGGAGGGGGGCTGGTTCTGGTGGCCAATTTCGAGGCGATATCGGCCATCTTCCTGGGCGCAACCGGCAAGGACGTCTCGCTGACGGGCCGAACGGACCTGTGGCAGGTCGCGCTGGACGAGATCGCCCGCCGCCCCGTGCTGGGCGCGGGCTATCAGGCGGTCTGGGTACTTGGCAATCCGATTGCCGAGATGCTGTGGTCCGACTTTGACGTCGAAACCCGCACCGGGTTTCACTTTCACAATGCCTATCTGTCGAACGCGGTCGAGATTGGCGTCCTCGGCGTCGCGATGCAGACCCTGCTCGTGATGGGCGGGCTGGTCGGGGCGCTGGCCTGGGTCATTCGCGACTATCGCGCCGAAACTTTATTTCTGGCGCTGTTCATGGTGCGGCAGGTATTCCTATCGCTGGTTGAGGTGCCGTTCTTCGTGCAGTTCGACGTCGGCACCATCGTCACGATTGCAACCATCGTCTACATCCGCCGGGCAAGGCGCGACGGGGTGTAACCCGTCAGCCGCCCCGCACCAGCGACATGTCAAGCGGCAGCACCACCTCGACCAGATCGCCGGGTTGCAGGACGGTATCCGACCCCTCGGCGACGGCCATCGTTTTGCCCTCTACCGTGCGGTAGACGGTAACCGCAAAGCCGGTCTGACCCGTAGCCCCGGCTGCATCCGCCGAAAGAAATCCGGCGACTGAGCGTTGCAGCACCAGCCGTTCGCGGGTTTCGGCAAGTTCGACTTCGGCCATCTCCAACTCCTGCATCAGCTCTGCCGCACGGCCGTCCACCAGTTCCAGCCGCTCTGACTGGGCGACCTGCACAAGCTGCCGTGCCCGCAGTAGCGCTGTTGAGACATCCAGCACCTGTGTCTCGTAGGTCACCAGCGTTTCTTGGGCATCCAGCAGTCGCACGTTCGCCGCCAGTCCACGCTCTAACAGATCCGAGATGTTTTTCTGTTCTTCCTCGGCCATGGCGCGCTGCCGCTCCAGCGCCGCTTGCTTGGCACCCAGCGCCACGATCTCTTCTTCAAGCAGGGTTATGCGGCCATCGGTCAGCTCAAGCTCGCGCTTCAGGCGTTTCTGGCGCAGGGCAAGCAGCCGCTCTGCATCGGCGCGAAGGGTGGCGAGGGTCGTCCCTGTGCTCTCGGGCAACTTGACGGCTGGCAGCGTCGCCGACCCGTCAAGCTCGGCCCGCAGCCGCGCGATCCGCAGGGTTACTGCGGCCTCCTGGTCGCTTAGGATGCGCACCTGCGCCGCTGCAGTCAGCATCTGCACCATCACCGACGCCTCGTCCGCGCCGGCCATCATGCCACCGGCCTGCGCGATGGCATGGCGAGCGGTCATTCCTGCCGTAAAGGAAACTTCTCCGGGGGAGCGGACAACGCCGCCAACCAGAACCGGCCGGCGTTCGGCAATCGCAATACTGGCAAACGGCGTATCGGCCAGGGCAAAGCGCTGCTTCAGCCCTTCGCCGATCTTCTCGCCAATCTCGACCGACGACAGGCCGGCCACCGCGATCTTGCCCACATAAGGAAAGGCCGCGCTGCCATCTGCCGCGACCGTGTAGGTCCCCGAGATCGCCGTCCACTCGCGCAGTTCGCCGTCAACCGGAACCCAGTCCGTCACGCGCAGCTCCAGCACGTCGGACGGAGCGATCAGGTCTTCGGCCTGAGCCGACAGCGGCACGAAGGCCGCCAGAAGGCCAAGAGACAGGACAAGACGGCGCATGTTCTACCGCGCTCCGCGCGAGGTCAGGACGGCCGGGATCGTCAGCGCGACAATCCGCATGTCCAACAGGATCGACCAGCGTTGAACGTAAAGCCGGTCCAGCATCACGCGCTTTCGGTAGCTTGTATCGTTCCGCCCGCTGATCTGCCACAGGCCGGTAAGGCCGGGTCGCGTGCGCAGGTAATGGACGGCCGAACGGCCGTAGTTCTGCAGTTCGTCCGCCACCACGGGGCGCGGGCCGACGACGCTCATGTGCCCAGCGATGATGTTGTACAATTGCGGCAGCTCGTCGATGCTCAGCTTGCGCAGGACTGCCCCCAGCGGTGTGACGCGCGGATCGTTGTGCAGCTTTCGTTCGGCAAGCCAGACCTGCCTCTCAGCGGGAAACTGGCTGAGATAGTCTTCCAGCACCCGGTCGCCATCTGTCACCATCGTGCGGAACTTGTAGCAATGAAAGCGCCTCCCACCGTAGCCGACACGCTCATGCCCGAAGAAGACAGGCCCGCGGCTTGTGGCCCGGACCAGAAGCGCGATGCCAAGCATCAGCGGCAGAAGCGCCAGCAGTGCGACCGCAGCCAATATGATATCCGATGCGCGTTTTGCTGCACCGCCAACAATCGACCCCGACCAAGAGGAAGGTCGCCGCTCCAGAGCGGAATGCTGCATGGCAGCACGCCGTTCGGGGTCCACGTACCCATTCACGGTCGCTGTCGGGCCGTTCATATTCATGCGTTGCTGCATGTGAATTCCCATCTGATAGCCTCTTTTTCTGATCAATCATGCATAATTCGGACGAATCATCCCTGAAGTAGAACACTTACTCAACCTCAGATTATCACGCCTTGCTGTCTATTCATTCCAAGGTAGAAACAGCTTTTTGCAGTTGCGGCAATATAGCCCTGCTGATTGCGGCGGCTTCTGGCGTGGTTGTGCCTATGGAATAAGCCCGAATGGCAGACAACCGCCGCTGCGCCGCAGCATGGGTCAGGATTGATCAACTGACACATGGCAGTGTGGTACCTGTGGTTGTGCACCACTGACCCGATACCCGCCTCGATTCGTCGGGAAGGTGGGGCCGTTGCAAGGGATGACGGACGATGACTGGAAAACTCGACATCATTTTTGCAGGCGGCAATGGCTACCCGCCGCAGGCAACTGGCGGGGTGCAAAGCAGTACGCATCATCTGGCCCGCAGCCTTCTCGTCAGCGGTCACCGCCCCCGCGTGCTTGCCCCGCTTTATGGCGAAGGGTGGTTCGGCCTGCAGGCCCGCACGCGGCTCAAGCTTTCTGCGCGAGGCTTCGTCACGGATCAGACCCAGGGATATCCGGTCCACCGCGCGTGGTTTCCGCATGCGGCGGTCGCGGCGGTCGTGCGCGAAGGAAGGCCCGATGTCGCCGTGGTCCAATGCCATGGGACGGTGCAGATCGGTCAGGCCTTTGCCGCGCTCGGCGTGCCTCTGGTTGTCTACCTCAGGAACGTGGAGTTTGACGAGCTTGGCGGCGATATTCGCAGCCTGAAAGACGCGCGCTTCATCGCCAACTCTGCCTTCACCGCCCGCCGCTATGCCGAGACGTTCGGGATCAGCGCCACGATCATTCGCCCGAGCATCGACCGCGCCCAATATGAAACGGTACCGACCGGGAACCTTGTCACCTTCATCAACCCCGTGCCGGCCAAGGGCCTTGACCTTGCCATCGCGGTCGCCGCCGCCTGCCCGGAAATTCCGTTCCTTTTCAGGGAAAGCTGGCTTCTGTCGCCCGAACAGCGCCACGACCTCGTGCAGCGGATCAGCCCGCACGCGAACATCCGGTTCGAGCCGCGGACTTCAGACATGAAGGCACTCTTTCGGCGCACCCGCCTGCTGCTCGCCCCCAGCCGCTGGGAAGAAGCCTGGGGCCGCGTCGCCTCCGAGGCGCATTGCAGCGGGATTCCCGTGGTCGGTTCAACCCGTGGCGGGCTGCCTGAGGCGATCGGTCCCGGTGGTATCGCACTTGACCATGACGCCCCGGTCACGGAGTGGACCGAAGCAGTCCGCAGCCTATGGGCCGACCCCGATCGCCACGCCGCCGCTTTTGCCGCAGCGCTGGCCTATTCCCGCCGCCCCGAGATGGACAGCGCACGCCAATTCCAGACGTTCCTCGCCGAGATCGAGGCCGCCGCCGCGCTGCGGTGGGCGGCATGACCGAGGCGAAAGTTCTGCGGACCGTCGCCGTCGTGATCCCCTTTTACCAGCGCACCCCCGGTATCCTCGCCCGGGCGCTCGACTGCATCCTGACGCAAGACCTGCCACCGGACATCCGCGTCGCTGTTCACATCGTTGACGATGACTCTCCCGTCCCCGCCGAAGCCGAGCTTGCAGCCCTAGAGCCGGTGCCCGGAGTCACGATGCGTGTGACGCGGCAGGCAAACAGTGGTCCGGGCGGCGCGCGGAACCGGGGGCTTGATCTGGCCGAAAGCGAAGGCGCGGACTTCGTGGCCTTCCTCGATTCCGATGATATCTGGTTGCCCACGCATTTGCGCGACGCGCTTTCCGCGCTTGACCTTGGCTATGACTTTTATTGCTGCGATAACAGCCGCGAGGGCGCGTTCGACCTCTTCTCCCAGGATGTGCCGCTTCTGTCCGACGGTGGTCGCACCCTGACCGCCCGCGCCACGACGCTTGCAACCGAAGGTCCGGTCCTTGGCTTTCCGGCGCACGCGCTGGATGATGAGTTTGTGACGGGCTACCTCAGCCACACCTCTACAATCGTCCTCCGCGCGTCACGGCTGAACGGTCTTAGGTTCGATACCGAACTGCGCAACGCCAGCGAGGACCGGATGTTCTGGCTATCCTTCGTTGTCACGGGTGCGCCCGTGGTGATTTCGTGGCGCTGCAACGTCATCTGCGGCAAAGGGGTCAACATCTTCTTCGCTGCGCATGATTGGAACGCGCCCGCCACGCTGGAGCGGATCGGCTGCCAGCTTCTCTTTGCATTGAAACTCCTGCGTATGCCGGGGATCACGCCGATCCGGCAAATCTTCGCCGAGGACCGTGCCCGGTCGAAACGAAGGGCTTACAGCTTCTTGTTCCTGCGCTCGCTTTTGCGCGGCCGCCGCCCGTCGATGGTCAGCTTTCGCCGCCTCCTGCGTCTTGATCCGCTGTTGCCGCTGCGGATGCCCGGGCTGTTTCTCAGCGTTCTCGTCGACCGGCGCCCAGAGGGGCGGCAGTTCTAGACCGCACGAACCCGTCCAGTGCCTCAAGGCTTCGCTCGGTCGCGCGGGTGATCGCGGTGTCGCTGCTCAATTGCGGTTCAAACGTCTCGGCCAGCTTGCGCAGATACGACGCGGCCCGATGGACCAGGGCTGTGTTGACCGGCGCCACCGGCCAGGACCGGAACATCGCTCGCGACCGTCTGCCTTTACCCGGCAATCCGGTGAATAGCGTGTAGCTTTCCAGAAGGTTCGATGGCGGCAAGGTGCGCGCCGCCAGGTTGATCCCAAGCGATTGTGCCCAGTCCTCCCACTTCGCGCGGTGCTGGGGGAAGAATGGCACGATGCCGATCCACGGCACCCGCAGCGCATCGGCGACGATGGCCCCGTGCATCGCCTCGGTGATCACCAGACGCGCGCCCCGAATGCGAGACAAGACTTCCATGCAGTCGCCACGCGGGTCCACATAGTCGATCCCGGCGACCGCGCAGACCTTTTCCCAGCTTCCGCGCGCCGCGCTCTCGAAATGCGGGACGAAGACCGTCCCTGTCCCCGCCAAGGGGGACGGCAGCGTCGTGGCGCGCAACAGGATGGCGGAATCGCAGATCGCCAACCGTGGGTCCAGCTTCAGCCGCTCTGCCGTGACCGGGCCGCGCACCCAGACCACGTTCCACGAACTGTCGTGCACCTCGGGCGGTTCGGTATAGCCGCCGAAACCCGAGCCCATGACATGCTTCACCGGCGCGCGTGGCAGGTGGTTCCACAAGATCGACCCGATCCCAAGGAACAGCTCTGACTCATCCTCATCCAGAAACCCCGGCGGCAGAAGTTCCTGCCACATGAAGGCGTTTATTTCGTCACCGAAGTTGGCCGGAGTGTTCCGGAAATAGGTCAGCTTCATCCCGAACGTCCCCTTGTGCGCAACAACACGCCCGTCTCCATGAGGCGGCGGAACGACGTGACCCCCAGGACCAGCGCGTACACCGCCGCGCCCGAGGCCACTTGTGCCAGCACCGTCAGCCCGACCGACCCCGTCGGCCAAAGCCACGGCACGGCCACCACCCAGGCCACCATCACCGCCGTCCCGATCAGCGGCCCTTGCAGGCTGCGGATGTAGTGCCAAAGTGGCATTTCCAGCAGGCCCTGCGCCATTCGGACCGAGTTTGGCCACAACACAAGCGTCCGCACGACGATGGCAAGCATCACGGCATCCAGCCCGAAGCGGTAGAAAACCAGCACGATGGGAATGGTCGAAAGCTGCACGACGGCCTGATACCAGAACCACCAGTCCGACCGCCCCAGGTTGCGGATCAGCGCCGCCTGCATCTGGCCCAACCCCGCCATCATCCCCACCACACAGAAGCACTGCACGGTAAACACCGCCTCCTGCCACTGCGGTCCGAAGGCCCAGGGCACAGCAGTCGGTGCCACGGCCAGCAACCCCGCGAACACCGGGAACGCCAAAGCTGCCGAGGCATAGCTGGCGATCAGGTAAGCCTGCCGCCGCTTTTCCTCCTCGCCCTGCAGGCTGGCCATCAGCACGCTGGAGACCGGAGAGAACACGCCCACTGTCAGGTCCTTCAGCATCTGGAACAGCCGGCGCCCGAAGAAGAACAGCCCCAGCACCGTTGGCCCCAGCAGGGCACCAAGCAGAAATTGGTCGATGCGCAGCTCGTTCAGGATCCTGCCGCCCATGGCATAGCCGCCAAAGCCCATCAGGTCGCGCAGCCCACCCCAGCGCACCCGAAATCCTGGTCGCCACTGTGCCCCCACCGCCGCGACCACCAGCGTCGCAAGCGAGGTGATGACCTGCGACACGACCAGCGCCCAAAGCGCATAGCCCATCAGCACCATCACCAGACACACCACCGCGCCAGCGCCGTTGGCAATCGCCGTGCGCACCGCCATCGCGCGGAACTGCATGCGCCGCATGATCAGCGAGGCGGGAACTGTAAGCAGACCATCGAAGACAAGCCGCAGTCCAAGGACGGGCAGGATCCAGACCAGCAGGGGGACCGCGCTCCATTCGGCAATCGTCGGGGCCAGAAGGACCAGAGCGCCGTAGCCCAGCCCGGCAACGAGAAACGTCAACCAGAAGAGCGTATCAAGATGATCGCGCTTCAACTCCTTGCGCTGGACAATGGCTTCGCCAAAGGCCGTCGGGATCAAAACGCCAAGCGCCGTGATGATCGAGGTTGCAAAGGCAACCGCGCCAAAGTCAGCGGGCAGCAGGATGCGCGAGGTGACCAGAAATACGCCCGCCGCCAGAAGCGTCGAAACTGCGGTGTTCAGGAAACTCCACAGCACTCCAAGCAACGCCGCGCGCGCCCGTCCCGCAGACAGGTGCGCCAGCCCGTCATTCGGGCCATTCGAAGGGGTCGCGACATCGGCCATGGCTCAACTTTGGATCGACCAGCATAAGCTGAAAAGCACGCACAGATTGCGCGCCCTTCCGTATGTGCTGAACCGCCCAAAACTGAAAGACCAACCAAGCCTTCCAGCCCCAAGCGGGCGAGTCGTTGCCGAAGTGGCGTCGGCGTTGGCAAAGATTCGCGCGGACTGTCTGTTCGGGGGCAGTGTGTGAATGCAGATCCCGCCTGATCCGGAAACCCCGCAGCAGTCGCTCGCCGTCGTCTGGTGGCTGAAGCCCACTGTCGCAATGTCGTTAAATCGGGTCGCCCGGTGTGGCTTATTCTTCACGATTTCACTGCGCCGTTTTCATCTGATTTCCTGATGGTAGCGCGGGAAGCGGGGCGAGTTTCTGCTTTGCCAATTCAATTTCATCAAGGACTTCAATAGGGCTCGAAAGGAACAACGGAATGACAAGGCCCAGTAACAATCATCCCCAGACGCAAGCAGGCGCCTAGCGCCCAATGAGGCCTATAGCAAAACCATCCGGGTCGCGCGCGAAGTTGACCGGGTTCTCGAAGGGGACTTGCCGATGCAGGAAGCTGTAAGCCGGGCAGCGGCAGAGCTGCGCCTGTCGACCCGTCAGGTCTACAATCACCTCGCCCGGTATCGTGAGGAGCGTCGTGTGTCGTCGGTTCTGCCGCAAACAAACGGAGTGCGACGCACGAGGATATCGACCGCCGTCGCGGCCGTTATTGAAGAGACGCCGCGGGAAATGTGGCTGCAGCCAGAGCAACCTGATCTCGCCCCGATCGTCGACGAAATGCCCGGCGCATCTACTAGGTCTGAATCATCCTTGGACCGCATGGGCGGACATGGCCATTGCGGCAAACCGCCCGAGGCCGTCACGATGCCT
>JANPJU010000136.1:0-39025 GCA_031425675.1 Paracoccaceae bacterium
GATTTCCGCATCATCCGTGCTGACCACCACCGCGTCCACCTGCGGATGGGCGAAAAGCTGGTCCAGTGACCAGTCGATCAGGGGCTTGCCTTCGATCAGCCGGAAGTTCTTGCCGGGCACGCCCTTGGACCCTTTGCGCGCACCGATATGGCCCAGAATCATGGAATATCCTTCGTGATCTCGCCGATGAAGTCTCGAACGGCCCAGGCTTCGGCCACCAGGCGGGCCGAGGGCAGGCACAGGTCAAGCCGGGGCATCAGCGGGTTGCCTGATGTTTTGGCCCCCGAGGCTAAGGCGAGGAAGTCACGCATCGCGTCCAGGAACATGGCGTTGCGTTCCAAGGGCAGGTCAAGCTGGTGGCGTCCGGTCGGTTCGATGATGGTGTAGCTTTGCGCGGCAAAGTCGAAGTCATGCATCCGCTGATGCCCGCGCAGGGTGGTGCGGCGGTGCAAATGCGGGGTCAGGTAGTCCATGGACACATCGCCCGCAAGCCCATGGGATTGCAGGGAAACCCGGCTCGCAAAGTCCACGCCCGGAAAGGCCGGGTGGCCGACGGATTGGACGCGGGTCACCTGAAGGCCGGGAAACAGGCACTGCGCCAGGTCAAGCTCATGACACAGATCCAGCAGCACGCCACCACCGTCAGCCCTTGCGGCATAGCTTTCGGAAAACCGCCAGTTTTGCCGCCACTGGGTGACATCATGGCCGATGGTCAGGGCAAACTGGAACACATCCGACAGGTTCGCGCCCGCCAACGCCCGCACCGCCGGATGATAGCGCAGCATCAGGCCCAGCATGGACCGGTGGGCCACGGGGGCTGCAAGGGTGGCAATCTCCTCCACCTCAGCCGGACGAAAGGCGAGGGGTTTTTCGACATAGATCGGCAGGTTCCGGGCCGCCGCCGCCTTGACCAGCGGCACACGGATGTCGGTCGCGGTGGCGATCACCACGGCATCAGCCACGTCAAGCGCTGCCAGCGCGCCATCAAGGCCAGCCTCACGCCAGGACAAAAGCGTAGGCGACGCGCCCAGCGTCAGCAGATTTTCATGATGTCTGCGCCCGATGGACCCGGACCCGATGACAAGAACCCGCATGACGCCCCCTTTTGACCAAGGCCTAGCGTGAAATGGCGTTGGCTGCCAGAGGCGGGTGCGTCTGCGGCCAGCCGGTCGCGCGGTGCCAGGCCTGGCCTATGGCCAGCACGCCAGCGTCATCCCCTGACCGCCCGATGATCTGCATGCCCATCGGCAGACCTTGGGGCCCAAAACCCACCGGCACCGAAAGCGCGGGCAGGCCGATCAGGCTTGCCGGCACCACTACCTCCATCCAGCGATGATAGGTGTCCATCGCCACGCCGTTGATGCTTTTTGGCCAGCGACAGTCTGCCGGGAAGGGCCAGACCTGCGCCGATGGCAGGACAATCGCATCGAACCGCTCAAACAACCGCGCGGCATGGGCATGCCAGCGGCTGCGGATCACGCTGGCCTCATACACCGCTTGGGCGGACAGGGTCATGCCCTGTTCAATCTCCCACAGTGTTTCAACCTTGGTGAGCGGGCGTTTGCCGGGGTCTTCGGCCAAAGCCCGTTTGCCCCCGGCGTTCAGCATCGCGCGCAGGGTGGTCCAGGATGCCCACAGTTTTTCGGCGGGAAAGGGGGGCGGCAAGGGCTCCACTCTGGCACCCATTTCGCCAAGCTGGCGCAGGGCCGCCTCACACAGATCAAGGATCCCCGGCTCCATCGGGTAGGCCCCGCCCCAATCCGCCAGCCAGCCGATGCGCAGACCCGTTACCCCCCGGTCAAGGCGGCCCAGCAGGTCAGGCAGGGCACGGGGGAAGGAAGTGTCAGGGTTTTCGCCGGCCAGCACCAGCAGCAGGCGGGCAAGGTCTTCGACCGTCCGTGCGATCGGGCCTTCGGTCGACAGGGTGGAAAGGTAGGTGTCCCCCTCGGCATCAGACGGCACCAACCCCCAGGTCGGACGGAACCCGTAGACGTTGCAGAATGCGGCCGGGTTGCGAAGGCTGCCCATCATGTCAGACCCGTCGGCCACCCATAGCATCCGCGCCGCCAGCCCCGCCGCCGCCCCGCCAGAGGACCCACCAGCGCAGCGGCTAAGGTCATAGGGGTTTCGCGTGACGCCAAAGACCGGGTTGAAACTGTGCGACCCCTGGCCCCATTCCGGCACATTGGTCTTGGCGGTGAAGACCGCGCCTGCGCGGCGCAATCGGGCCGCCACCAGATCGTCGGCCTCGGGCACATGGTCGGCGAACAGGGGCGATCCCCAGGTGGTGCGCAAGCCCGCCGTGGCCACCAGATCCTTGACCGCAAAGGGTATTCCATGCAGCCAGCCCGATGGTGCCACATCATCCAACGCCCGCGCGTCAGCGATCAGCGCGCCAGGGTCACGGCAGGACACCAGTGCATTGACCGCGCCGTTCACCGCCGCCACTTGTGCAAGATGGGCCGCCATCACCTCGGACGGGGCGACCTTGCGCGCATGGATTGCGGCTGACAGTTCGGTCGCAGACCACTCCAGCATGGGCTTGCTCTTTTTCAAAATACTCTCAGGGGGTGCGGGGGGGGCGAAGCGCCCCCGCTGCGGGCACCAGCAAAAAGAAGCGTGCCGGGGCTTTTGCCCCGGCACTCCGTTTGCTTACTTCTGCAGCTCGGTCCAGATCGCGGTCATATACTCCCGCGATTTTTCGCTGCACACCGGCAGGAAGACACCGTTGGCCTTGTGCTCTTCCGGGATCACCACTTCGGGGGCGGTCGCCATCGCGGGGTCCATGAAGGGTTCAGACCCGGCAACACCGTTCGCGTATTTCGCGAAGTTGGAGATCATCGCCGCATTTTCCGGCTTCAGGATGAACTCCATGAAGGTGTAGGCTTCATCCACATTCTGCGCGTCCTTCAGCAGCATCACGCTGTCCATCCAAAGGGTATAACCTTCTTTCGGATAGCCGTAAGCCACGGTCGGCAGGTTTTCGCGGATCCGCATGGTCGATCCGTTCCAGTTGACCGAAGCCGCCCAGTCCTTGTTCGACATCTTCTCGGTCGCGCCATAGTCCATCGCGATCCAGTTCGGCTTGGCGGCCAGCAGGCCGTCACGCACCTTTTTCAGCACCTCAAGATCTTCGCTGCACGGCTCACCACCGTAATACAGCGTGGCGAGGCTGACGATATCGGTCATCTCGGGCACCACGTTGATCTTGCCCTTCAGCTCATCCGGGACTTCCAGCCAGACGGCGCTGGTGTTGATATCGCCGGAATACACCGCGGTATCGACCGCGATGCCCACGGTGCCCCACTGCCACGGGATAGAGTTCAGGCGTCCCGGATCCCAGGCCACATCCACCCATTCCGGGGCGATGTTCGCGTGGCTGGGCAACTTGGCAAGGTCCAGCGGAACGGTCAGACCCTTTTCCGCGAAGATCGACACATAGTTGGCCGAGGGCACGACAAGGTCAAAGCCCGCACCGCCTGCCTCGATCTTGGCAAGGGCCACATCGTTGCTGTCATAGTCGGTGACGGTAACCTTGATCCCGGTTTCAGCCTCAAACTTCGCCAGCAGCTCTGGGCTGGTGTAGTTGCCCCAGTTGTAAAGTTGCAGCACCCCTTCGGCATGGCTCAGGCCGGTGGTCGCCATGAGAAGGGCGGTCGCGGTCATCAGTCTTTTCATCAGATGTCTCCCGGTTGGTTTTCAGGTTTTCTTGCGCGTCAGAAGGAAGAACGCGGTCAGCAGCACCACCGTCAGGCCCAGCAGCATGGTCGAGACGGCGTTGATTTCAGGCGTCAATTGCCGACGCATCTGGCCCAGCATGTAGGTGGGCAGGGTGTCCTGCCCGCCCGACTTCACGAACTCGGTAATCACAACGTCGTCCAGGCTGATGACAAAGGCCAGCATCGCGCCTGCAATCATGCCGGGGGCCAGCAGCGGCAGCGTTACCCGGTGGAAGGTCTGCCACGGCGTGGCGTAAAGGTCGGCGGCGGCTGTTTCCAGCGTCAGGTCCATGCCTTCCAGCCGCGCACGGATCGGCAGGTAGGCGAACGGGATGCAGAAGGCTGAGTGGGCGAGGATCAGATAGCCAAGCCCGGTGGTCAGCGCCCCCATCCCGACGCTGGTCAGCCAGACCTTGATCAGGCCAAAGACGATCATCAGCGCCACGGCGGTCACGATTTCCGGCACCATCAGCGGCTGGTTAATCATCACATAGATGAAGGTCTGGCCCTTGAACGCCCGGCGGCGGGTTGTCCCCAACGCGGCCATCGTGGCCACGGTGGTGGCGATGACGGCCGCAAAGCTGGCGATGATCAGAGACCGGACGGTGGCGTCCTTGACCTGTTGATTGTCCCAGGCCTTGGCGTACCAATCCAGCGAAAACCCGCCCCAGACCGCCAGCGACGTGCTGGCGTTGAACGAATAGGCCACCAGCGTGAAGATCGGCAGGTACAGCGCCACGAAGACGATGATCGCCGTGGTGGCAAAGCCCGGCAGGCGGGCAACTTCAAACCCCCGGTCAGCCCCCGACTTATCCATGCGATGACCCATTGTTGGCATAGCGGACATAGACGAGCAGGGCGACCATCACGATCACCAGAAGCAACATCGACAGCGCCGCCCCAAGGGGCCAGTTCTTGCCTTGCAGGAATTGGAGTTCGATGAAATTGCCGATCATCATCTGCTTGCCACCGCCCAGCACGCGCGGCGTCACATAGGCCCCAAGCGAGGGGACGAAGACCAGGATCGACCCTGCGATGATCCCAGGTTTCACGATGGGCAGGATCACCCGGCGCAAGACCTGCATCCGGCTGGCGTACAGGTCATAGCCCGCCTCCAAGAGCTTCATGTCAAAGCGGTCGATCGCGGCGAAGAGGGGCAGCACCATCAGCGGCAGGTAGACATAGGTCATCCCGATAAAAATCGCGGTCTGGGTATACAGCACCTCAACCGGGGTATCGGTGATGCCTAAACCCATCAGGACGGTGTTCATCAGGCCTTCCTTCCGCAGCACCTCATTGATCGCGTAGGTGCGGATCAGAAGGTTGGTCCAGAACGGGATGGTGATCAGGAACAACCAAAGGGCACGCTCTTTCGGCGGCCTTGTGGCGATGAACCATGCGGTGGGAAAGCCCACGATGAAGGTGAAGGCCGTGGTCATCAGCGACAGCCAGAGCGACCGCCAGAAGATCGCCAGATGCGCGTCGGCCAGCGCCCATTCGTCGCTGAAGATGTCCTTTGACCACAGGATGCTGACCCAGCCGTCCGTCGAAAACTCCCACACCACATTGCCGTGTTGGCCGGGGCTCAGGAAGGAATAAACCAGCACGATCAGCAATGGCCCGGCGGCGGCAAAGATCAGCACGGTAAGCGCCGGGGCCGACAACAGCCAGCCATTGCGGGCTGATGAGGTGACGGCGCTTTGTTCGGCGGGGGACATCATTCCTCAACCCGCTGGGCCGCGCCGGGGATGAAGGTGATGCCCACAGCCTGACCCTGCACCAGCCCGCTTTCCCCATCCGCCGGGCTTTGCAGGCGGGCGACAACCTCGGTCCCGTCGGCAAGATGCAAGTGGCAATGCGTGTCGGTGCCGAAGTAGACCAGCGTCGCCACCCGCGCCGGAATTGCGCCAGGGTCGGTGACCGGGCCAAGCCGCATCTGTTCAGGGCGCAGCGCAACCGTCACTGCGCGGCCCGTATCAACGGCGGGCAAGGTCAAGGCGATCAGGTCACCCGTCGCCAGCCGCACGCCGCCGGCTTCGGCCTTGCCTGTCAGGAAGTTTGTCTCACCGATGAAGCTGGCGACAAAACGGTTCAGGGGCCGGGTGTAGATGTCCTTGGCGGTGCCCACCTGTTGCAGCTTGCCGTTCGACATGACGCCGATCCGGTCCGACATGGTCAGCGCTTCTTCCTGGTCATGGGTCACGAACACAAAGGTGATGCCGGTTTCCATCTGCAGACGCTTCAACTCGATCTGCATTTCCTTGCGCAGTTTCAGGTCAAGCGCGCTAAGCGGCTCATCCAGCAGCAAGACCTTCGGCTGCGGTGCCAAAGCCCGCGCGAGGGCCACCCGCTGTTGCTGGCCGCCCGACAGCTGCGCCGTCTTGCGCCCCGCCAACGCCTCCAGCTTTACCAGCGCCAGCATCCGGTCGGTGGTGGCCTTCACCTCAGCCGCCGGTTTGCCCAGCATCTGCAAGCCAAAGGCCACGTTCTGCGCCACGGTCAGGTGCGGGAACAAGGCATAGCTTTGGAACACCGTGTTCACCGGCCGCTTGTTCGGCGGCAGCGTGGTGATATCGGCCCCATCCAAGAGGATCGTCCCGCCCGAGGGCATTTCGAACCCCGCGATCAGCCGCAAAAGCGTGGTCTTGCCACAGCCCGACGGGCCAAGAAGCGTGAAGAACTCCCCCCGCCGGATATCGACCGACACATCGTCCAGCGCCCGCATCTGCCCGGCACCCTGCCCGAAGGCCTTGACGACATTGCGGGCAGAGATCGTTACCTGGTCGGCCACGGTCACACCCCGTTGGTTAACATTCATTTGATCATATTGAGACGCCGGATTGTGACCTGACAAGCGATTCCTTCCCCATTACCCCGCCATGGGGGCACGTTTTGCAGCCCATGGGGCGGCCCGCTCAACCTCTGCGCACAAGGCGATCAGAAGTTCATCCGCACCGTATGCCGCGGCAAGGTGGATGCCGATGGGCAGGCCTTCGGCTGACCAGCCCAAAGGCAGGCTTGCGGCGGGCTGACCGCTGGCATTGAAGATGGCGCAGAAGGGAGAGTAGGCGAAAATCCCCTCCGGACCGGTGCGATAGGCGACGTAATCTTCCGTTGCATGGTTGAAACGCCCGACCCGTGCCGGCGGTTCCGCCAGCGTGGCCGTCAGCAGGATATCCGGCCCGCCCTGAAAGAACCCCGCCATCTGGCGGCCAAAGGCGTGGATCTCGCCCACCGCTTCCAGATAGCGCGTCGGGTGCAGGGTTTCGGCATGCGCGCAAGCCCCGCGCCCCACCCCTTCGACCAGACCATCCGCCAGGGGCCTGCCGTGCAAGGCTGACCGGATGCCAAGCGCCGTCCCGACCGCAACAATGTCGGTCCAGGCCCGCATCATCACCCCAACATCGGCGCGGGGCAGGGCGGGTTCCACGCTGTGGCCCATCGCCTCCAGCAGACGGGCCGTGGCGCGGACGGCTTCGGCCACCTCCGGATGGACAGGTTCCCCTGTCAGGGTGGTGTCGCAGAAAGCCACCCGCAACCGGCGCGGCGGGCGGCTGATCGCATCGGCATGGCCGCGCGCCAGGGGAGGTGCCCAATAGGGCGCGCCAAGGTCCGGCCCTTCGCAGGCGTCCAGCATCACGGCGGTATCGCGGACCGACCGGGTCAGGAACCCGTCTATCGCCATTCCCGCCCAGCCTTCGCCAGCGTAAGGCCCATCCGGCAGCCGCGCCCGCGTAGGCTTGAACCCGAACAGCCCGCAACTGGATGCCGGGATCCGCACCGACCCCCCCCCATCCGACCCGTGGGCAAAGGCCACGATCCCCGCAGCCACTGCCGCCCCCGCCCCGCCCGACGATCCGCCGGGGGTATGGTTCAGGTTCCACGGGTTGCGGGTAGGGCCGCCATAAACCGCCGCCTCGGTCGCGGCCCCAATCCCGCCTTCGGGTGCGGTCGTGCGGCCAAAGGTGACCACCCCGGTCGCCTTGATCCGCGCGAAGATGGCGCTGTCGCCGCGGTAAACCGTATTGGCCAGCAAACGGCTGCCATTGTGGCTGGGGAAGTCCTGCGCCTCGATCCCAAGGTCCTTGATCAGGAAGGGCACACCCCGGAACGGGCCTTGTGGCAGACCTTCGGCAATAGCCTTGCGCGCCACGCCTTCCTGAATCAAAACGACGGCAGTCAGCGCCGGATTGCGCATCTCAACTGCCGCCAGCGCCGCATCGAAAAGTTCGGTGGGGGTCACCTCACCCTTGGCCACCAGACCCGCAAGGGCCGTTGCATCCACCACGCCAAGATCGCCGATCATCACCGTCCCCCATCTTACCCCCGAACCCTGCAGCCCAAGGCGGCAAGGGTCATGCCCATCCCCGCCATTCTGGGGTCGGTTTCCGGTCATGGCGATGCGGAGACACGGGCCTGGATTTGCTCTTTTGGGAAATACTCTCCGGGGGTGTGGGGCCGGGGGTGTGGGGGTGGAAAACCCCCATTTTCCGAAGCCGGTTGGCGCGCTTGCGCGCCAGAGGCGAGATAGAAGGCCTGCGCCTGAAGGGCGCTCAATCTTGTAACCGCCCGCGTTATGTGTCCCGTCAGGGGGTCAGGGGAACCTCTTGCCGCAAGGTGCCAATTGCGTCGAAGATCAGGATTCGATCATCCGTGGTCACCACGGCCACCCAGCCGGTCCCAAAGGTGACCGCCTGAGCGCGTGTTCCCTCAGGCAAGGCAAACTCGGCGGGCAGGGTGGGCGGTGGCGCGCCGAAAGCCTGCGGCATCCGGGTGACAAGCAGCGCCACCACGGTTATGACACCGCCGATCATGGTCAGCGTCAGCACGATCACCAGCCATTTGAGAAGCCGCAGGCTGGGCGGCAGGACAACTGGCTCATCTGGCGGGACGGGATCAGACATGCACAACTCTCTCGGACAAGACGCTTTCGACGCGGATGACGATGCGGACACAGGTGCTGCAGGCGGCAGCCTGACTGTCACCATCGGCGAAGACGCGCCCTCGCGTCTTGATAAGGCGCTTGCCGCCGCCGTGCCAGAGGAAGCGTCACTGTCCCGATCGCGCCTGATGCGGATGATTGCGGATGGCGAGGTCGCGCGCGACGGCGTTGCCGTGACCGACCCCAGGGCCAAGGTCGCCGAGGGGCAGGTCTACGTCCTGACCCTTGCCCCCGCCATCAGCCTTGAGACGCTTCCCGAAGCCATTCCCCTGACCGTGGTCTTTGAAGACACCGACCTGATCGTGATCGACAAGCCCGCCGGCATGGTCGTGCATCCCGCCCCAGGCACGCCGTCCGGCACGCTCGTCAACGCGTTGCTGCACCATTGCGGCGACACGCTGTCGGGCATCGGTGGCGCGCGGCGTCCGGGCATCGTCCACCGAATCGACAAAGACACGACCGGGCTTCTGGTCGTGGCCAAATCCGACCGGGCGCATCACGGGTTGGCCCGGCAGTTTGAAGATCACTCAGTCACCCGTCGCTATCTGGCGGTGGTGCATGGCGTACCACAAGCGTCAGACCCACGGTTGCGGGGGTTGCGGGGCGTGACGTTCGAGCCGGCGGGAATCCTGAAGATCGCCACCGGCCTTGCCCGCCACAAGACCGACCGCCAGCGTCAGGCTGTGGTGTGGGAGCAGGGCCGCCACGCCGTCACCCGCGCCCGGGTGGTCGAGGTGTTCGGGGCCGAGGCCGCGTTGGTCGAATGTTGGCTTGAGACGGGACGGACACATCAGATCCGGGTGCATCTGGCCTACGGCGGCCACGGGCTTCTGGGCGACCAGACCTATGGCGGGACGCGGCAGCTGGCTGAAAAGGCATTTGGCGCCGGGGCTGCGCTGGCCAATGGTTTTCCCCGGCAGGCGCTGCATGCGGCAAGCCTGGGGTTCGACCATCCGGTCACGGGGGAGCGGGTGGAGTTCACCTCGCCCCTGCCAGAAGATATGGCCCACCTGATCGCGGCCCTGCGGCTGCGCTGAAACAGTTTGCGGCACCCGTGCGGTCGCCTGGGGCAAAACACGCCACTTTCGCAGGTGTATTTTCACCGACCGAAAGGATTTGGTGACGTTTTCGTGAGAGGGATGTCACAACGCTTCACATAGCGGGCATCGACGCACATCTGCCATCGAAAGATGGTACAACCACACCACTTGCAGTGGCTGGCGCAGTACCTCAGAATATCGTCCTCCCGGGGGCATGATGCACCGGGTCGACGCCAAGCCATTTTTGGGGGGCACGACATGAGCACCTATACAAACCTTCCTGCACCCAGCCCGGAACAGGGGCTGAACCGCTATATGCAGGAAATCCGCAAGTTCCCGCTGCTGGAGCCTGAGGAAGAGTACATGCTGGCCAAGCGCTGGGTGGACCATCAGGATACCGAAGCGGCGCACAAGATGGTGACCAGCCACCTGCGTCTCGCCGCGAAGATCGCCATGGGCTACCGTGGCTATGGCTTGCCGCAGGCCGAGGTGATTTCCGAAGCCAACGTCGGCCTGATGCAGGCGGTCAAGCGGTTCGACCCCGAAAAGGGCTTTCGCCTTGCGACCTACGCCATGTGGTGGATCCGTGCCAGTATTCAGGAATACATCCTGCGCTCATGGAGCCTGGTGAAACTGGGCACCACCAGCGCCCAGAAGAAGCTGTTTTTCAACCTGCGCAAGGCCAAGGCCAAGGTCGGCGCGCTGGAAGAAGGTGACCTGCGGCCCGAAAACGTGGCCCGGATCGCGACGGACCTGAACGTGTCGGAATCCGAAGTGATCGACATGAACCGGCGTTTGTCGGGGTCGGATGCCAGTCTGAACGCCACCGTCGGCAGTGAAGACGGCGGCGCGCAGTGGCAAGACTGGCTTGAGGATGAAGACAGCGATCAGGCCGGTGCGTATGAGGCCAAGGATGAACTGGACGCCCGCCGCGCGCTGTTGTCGCAGGCGCTGTCGGTGCTGAATGACCGCGAAAAGGACGTGCTGATGCAGCGCCGCCTGTCCGAGGAGCCGGTGACACTGGAAGACCTGTCGGAAAGCTATGGTGTCAGCCGTGAGCGTATTCGCCAGATCGAGGTGCGGGCATTCGAAAAGCTGCAGGCCCGGATGCGCGAACTGGCGCGGGGCAAGGGCATGGTGGTGCCCGCCTGAGCGCAGGCGTCAGCGCCGGCTTACACCGGGGGGCCGTGGCCAAGGGTCACGGCCTTTTCGTTTGCCCCTCGTCTGGTATGGCGTTAGAGGCAGGGCATGAGAATGATCGATACCTTCATCAAGCCGATGCACCCCGAGGGGTGGAAATTCGTGGCCATTTTTGGCGCGATCACACTGGTCCTGTTCTGGATCTGGGACCCCTTGGGCTGGCTTGGCCTGGGCCTGACAGTCTGGTGCTACTATTTCTTCCGCGACCCCAAGCGCGCCGTGCCGCAGAACGCAGGCCTGCTGGTCAGTCCGGCCGATGGCGTGGTCAGCCTGATCGAACGCGCGGTTCCGCCGCCGGAACTTGGCATGGGGCCAGAGGCGCTGATCCGGGTCAGCGTCTTCATGTCGGTCTTCAACTGCCATGTGAACCGCGCCCCGATAGCAGGCAAGATCACCGCGGTGGCGTATCGGCCGGGGACCTTTGTCAACGCCTCGCTTGACAAGGCCAGCAGCGACAACGAACGCAATGCGCTGGCAATCGAGATGGCCGATGGCCGCACGATTGCGGTGGTGCAGATCGCTGGCCTCGTGGCGCGGCGAATCATGTGCTGGAAAGCTCCGGGCGATGTGGTCCGCACCGGTGAACGCTTTGGTCTGATCCGGTTTGGCAGCCGTCTGGATGTTTACCTGCCCGAAGGCGTACAGCCGCAAGTCGCCCTCGGCCAGACCATGTGCGCCGGCGAAACGGTGATTGCGCTGATCGGGCAGGACGCCCCGGCGCGCGCGGCACGGGTCGAGTGATGGCACGCCAGCCTTCCGAGGCACCACGTCAGCTTTTGCTTCTCAAGCTGCTGCCCAACCTGGTGTCGATCCTGGCGCTGTGTGCCGGGCTGACCGCGATCCGCTTTGCGATTGCGGGAAATTTCGCAATGGCGGTGCTGTTGATCGGCACGGCGGCGGCGCTGGACGGGCTTGATGGCCGGTTGGCGCGGATGCTGAAATCGGAAAGCGCCATTGGCGCGGAACTCGACAGTTTGTGCGACTTCGTGAATTTTGGCGTGACGCCGGGTTTGGTGTTGTATCTTTGGGCACTGCGGCCCGAAACAAGCCTGGGCTGGATTGCCGTACTTGTGTACGCAGTCTGCTGCATGTTGCGTTTGGCGCGTTTCAACGTCGGAAGCCGCGCGGTGGGTGAGGCAGCAGAGAAGACCGTGTTCATCGGTGTGCCTTCGCCCGCGGGGGCGATGCTGGCGCTGGCGCCGATGTATCTGGCCTTCACGCTGGAGGTGGGTTTTGGCGGCCCGGTGGCGCTGCCGCCGGTGCTGGTGGCACTTTGGATGGTGGGGATCGGGGCGCTGATGATCAGCCGGGTCCGGACGCCATCGCTTAAGCGGATCACGATTGCCGCCGACTATGCCCGCTATGCGCTGGTGGGGTCGGTGATGGTGGTGGCGGCGCTGTTGACCTACCCGTGGTTCACGTTGCTGGCGCTTTCGCTGGGGTATCTGGCGGCGATCCTGTGGTTGTTCCTGCGCGCAATGCGGCGGACGCCAAGCGTCTAAGTGGTGTCGCTTGACTTGCTTTTCCGGGCCAGCTGCGCAGGCTGAGGTTGAAAGACCAAGGGAATCATACGCATGCAAGTGGACATTATCCAGAAAACCTATCGCCGCTGGGCCCCGGTTTATAATCTTGCCTTTGGCCGGATCACTCAAGGCGGCCGCGATCTGGCCGCCCGGCATGTGAACGCCACCGGCGGATCAGTGCTGGAGGTGGGCATCGGCACCGGTCTTGCGCTGGGCTATTACTCGGCCAAGGTGACGGTAACCGGGATCGACGTCTCCGCCGAGATGCTGCGCGAAGCGGAACTGCGGGCGGCCAGTCTGGGCCTGCGCAACATCGCCGGTCTGCATCAGATGGACGCCCGCGCGATGACGCTGCCGGACGCGGCGTTCGACCATGTGGCCGCGATGCATATCATGTCGGTCGTGCCGGAACCGGAGCGGGTGCTGGACGAGATGGTCCGCGTCTGCCGCCCCGGCGGGTCTGTGCTGATTGCCAATCACTTTGCCGGGCGGGCCGGTGGCTGGTCTTGGGCCGAGCGTCTTGCCACCCCCTTGGCCGATCTTCTGGGCTGGCACGCTGATTTTCAGATGGCGCGGGTGCTGGGCCACCCCGGGCTGAAGCTTGAGGCACAGGCACAGGTGCGACCCTTCGGCCTGATGACCTTTCTGCGCTTTCGGCGGGTTGAATGATCGGCTGAATTCAGCACAAGTGTGCCGCAAGAAACCAATGGGGGGAAATTGCCATGAAACCGGTCAGATGGGGCGTGCTGGGCGCCGCGAATTTTGCGAAAGGGCATATGGCCCCCGCAATACATGCCGCCGAAGGGGCCGAACTGGCGGCGCTTGCCACCTCGGACCCGGCGAAGGCCGAAGGGTTTCGGGCCTTTGCGCCCGGGCTTGCCGTCCATTCCAGCTATGACGCGCTGCTGGCTGACCCCACCATCGACGCCGTCTATATCCCGCTGCCGAACCATCTGCACGTCGAGTGGACGCTGAAGGCTCTTGCCGCAGGCAAGCATGTGCTGACCGAAAAGCCCATCGCGATGAACGCGCGCGAGATTGACCAGATCATCGCCGCGCGTGACCGGTCGGGCCTGCTGGCCGCGGAAGCCTACATGATCGTCCACCATCCGCAGTGGCAGCGTGCGAAAGCGTGGCTGGCCGAGGGCGAGATCGGCACGCTGGTTCACGCCGATGTCGCGTTCAGCTTCAACCTGACCGAGGTGGGCAATATCCGCAACAAGCCGGAAACTGGCGGTGGCAGCTTGCGCGACATCGGCGTTTACACCTTCGGAGCCGCGCGTTTCGTGACCGGAGCAGAGCCAGTGGACCTGTCGGCCCGGATTCACCGCGAAAACGGGGTGGACGTGTTTGCCCAGGTAGCGGGGATCATGGAAGGACCGGGGGGCCGCTTTACTTACGGATCCATGACATCGATGCGCATGTATAACCGGCAGGTCGCCACCTTCCAGGGGACCAAGGGCATGATCCGGCTGGAAGGCGGGCCGTTCAACGCCAATGTCAACGACCTTGCCGAGGTGGAGCTGCACCAGAACGGCAACCGGGTCATCACCGAGCGTTTCCCGACCGCCAACCACTACAAGCTGCAGGTCGAGGCGTTCGGGCACAGCATCCGAACCGGGGCCGTCTATCCCTGCCCGCTGGAGTTTGTGCGCGGGACGCAAGTGATGATGGACCGTGTCTATGACGTGGCGGTCGAGATATGACCCACTCCCTGCAAAAACGTGGCGCTTGGCCGCAGCCAAAGGTGCTGCGGTGCGGCGGCGAATTTGGTTTCATGCTCACGTCGGTGTGATAGGCTTTTGCTGAGTCGTCGGGAACGATGGGGTCATGAACCGCTGGGTTCAGCGCCTGATCGGTTCCGGAATAGCGCCAAGGTCTGACTGCGTCCGATGTGTTCAACTGTATACACTGCCCTTGTGCCCGGTTTCCCGTTTTTCTTCACCTGGAAGGCTCGTCGATGACTGAAGGTTATCAACCCATCCCCGGTCTGCCGGTGCCGCAAGTGGCGCGGGCGCATGAACAGCTTGAGCGTCGGGGAACAGTCCTGCCGGTGGCGGCGTTGCGGGTGCTGGCGCGTGAAGTAATCCTGCGGGTCAGTCGCAGCGAAAGCCCGGTGGCCTTGCAAATGGACCTGCCGGGAAATGCCGCGATCGAACTGCTTTGCGATGCGCTTTTGTCACGCGATGACACGGCTGCGGCCGACCTTGTGAAGAGCGCGCGATTGGACGGAATGTCGGCTGATACCATCTATCATGCCTATCTTGCCGAAGCCGCGCGCCGGCTGGGCACACGCTGGGACCGGGATGAAGCGACCTCGGCCGAGGTGATCCTTGGCGCGGGTCGGATCTATGCGATCCTGCGTGATCTGCGGTCGGTCTTCCTGACCGAACGCATGACCGCCCCGCCAGAGGCCGAGGCTGTCTTCGCCACCGTCCCCGGCGAGGTGCACGGGATCGGCGCCACCATCGCCGCCGACACGATGCGCCGCAAGGGGTGGGACATCTCGCTGCGGCTGGGTCTGGGGCATGATGCGCTGGTGACTGAAATCGCGCGGATGCAACCGGCGATGCTGGGTCTGGCGGCATCACTGCCGTCGATGACCTTCGCCACCGCGCGTCTGATCGTGGCGTTGCGCATCCGCTGCCCGCATATCTGGATTCTGATGGCCGGCCCCATCGTGGCCCAGGACCCCGACATTGCCCGGATCGTCGATGCTGACGCCAGCGCGGCGACGATGGACGAAGCGGCGGACATGCTGAACGGCCATCTGGCTGAATTGACGCAACTGGCAAGTCGCCGGATGTGACGACGCTTCCGGTTTGGGCGCACCCCCTCCCCACGGCAGGGAGAGGGCGCCTTTGGCCAAACGCTGGCCAATCCGGAACGGAGGGGTTTAGGCCTCCATCGCCTCAAGCTCATCAATAAAGCCTGCAATCATCGACAGGCCCTGATCCCAGAAGGCGGGGTCAGAGAGGCTGAGGCCGAAGGGGGCCAAAAGGTCGGTGTGGTGCTTGGACCCGCCCGCTTTCAGCATGTCAAAGTACTTGTCTTCAAACCCGGGCATGCCGCTGGCATAGGCCGCGTACAGCGCGTTCACCAACCCGTCGCCGAAGGCATAGGCGTAGACGTAGAAGGGCGAATGCACGAAATGCGGGATATAGGCCCAGAAGGTTTCATAGCCGTCCATGAATTCGAACGCGTCGCCAAGAGATTGGGCCTGAACGCTCATCCACAGGGCGTTGATGTCGTCGGGGGTCAGTTCCCCTTGCGCCCGCGCGGCGTGAAGCTTGCATTCAAAGTCGTAGAAGGCGATCTGGCGGACGACGGTGTTGATCATATCCTCCACCTTGCCAGCCAGAAGGGTCTTGCGTTCCGCAGGGGTCTTGGCCCCGTCGAGGAGTTTGCGGAAGGTCAGCATTTCACCGAACACCGATGCTGTTTCGGCCAGCGTCAGGGGGGTCGAGGCGAGAAGTTCGCCCTGACCCGCCGCGAGGACTTGGTGGACGCCGTGGCCGAGTTCGTGGGCCAGCGTCATCACATCGCGCGGTTTGCCGAGGTAGTTCAGCATGACGTAAGGGTGGACGGTGGTGACGGTGGGGTGGGCAAATGCGCCGGGGGCCTTGCCGGGTTTGACCCCTGCGTCGATCCAGCCCTTGTCGAAGAAGGGCTTGGCCAGGTCCGCCATGCGGGGGTCAAAAGCGGCGTACGCGTCGGTCACCGTGGCGCGGGCTTCAACCCAGTCCACCAGACGCGGGGCTTCGGTCGGCAGGGGGGCGTTACGGTCCCAGACCTGCAGCTTGTCCAGCCCCAGCCATTTGGCTTTCAGCCGGTAATAGCGGTGGCTGAGTTTCGGGTAGGCCGCGACAACGGCGTTGCGCAGCGCCTCCACCACCTCAGGCTCCACATGGTTGGACAGGTGGCGGCCGTGCTGCGGCGTGGGCATCTTGCGCCAGCGGTCGTGGATTTCCTTTTCCTTCGTCAGGGTGTTGTGGATGCGGGCGAAAAGCTTGACGTTCTTGGCAAAGACGTCGGACAGCGCATGGGCCGCCGCCTCACGCCGGGGGCGGGCGGGGTCGGTCAGCAGGTTCAGCGTGGACTCAAGGTTCAGCTCCTCGGGTTCCCCGGCGACCGTGAACATCAAGGCGGCCATGGTTTCATCGAACAGCTTGTTCCAGGCGCTGGCCCCGACCACGCTTTCATCATGAAGGAACTTTTCCAGCTCATCCGACAGCTGGTGCGGCCGCATGGCGCGCATGCGGTCAAAGACCGGCTTGTACCGGGCAAGACCGGCGTTTTCGGCCATGAGGCGGGTCAGATGCGCCTCTTCCAGACGGTTGAATTCCAGGCTGAAGAACACCAGCGGCGTGGTGGCATTGGTCACCCGGTCCTGTGCGTTGCCCATAAACTGGGCGCGTTCGGGGTCGATGGTGTTTTGGTAGTAGCGCAGGCCTGCATAGGACATCAGCCGCCCGGCGATCACGTCGATGCGCTGGTATTCTTCGACACAGGCCAGAAGGTTCGCGGCATCAAGGCTGCCCAGCCGCCCCTCATGGGTGGCAGCAAAGACGGTGCAGGCGCGATCAAGCTCGGCCATGTCAGCGGCGTATTCGGGGGCGTCGGGGCTTGGGTAAAGGTCGGTCAGGTCCCAGTCGGGCAGATCGCCAAAGCCACCTGCGCCTGTGGTGGCATCAAAGACGGGATGGGGCAGGGGCAGGGTCATGGCGGGCTCCGGTAAACTGATGGGTCACATCTAGGGGTCGGCGGGCGGTGGGCGCAAGGGCTGCGCTTGACGCGGCGCTCCTCGTGCGACTTTGTCTTCTCGTCGCAAGGTCAGCGAGGAGTGACGCAGTCATCGACGAGCGGCCCGGTCAGGGGGCGGCGTTCAGCAGGGCGCGAAGGCTGTCCAGCGTGTCAATCTCCTCTACCCCCTTGTCGCGGCGCCAGCGCAGCATGCGGGGAAAGCGCAGTGCGATGCCGCTTTTGTGGCGCGGGCTGGCCTGGATACCCTCAAAACCCACCTCGAACACCAATTCCGCCGGAACCTTGCGTACCGGGCCAAAGCGTTCCAGCGTGTTTTTCTGCACCCAGCGGGTAATCTCGTTGAACTCGGCATCGGTCAGGCCGGAATAGGCCTTGGTGAAGGGCACGATGTCATTGCCATCGCGGACCCCGAAGGTGAAGTCGGTGTAAAGGTTCGCCCGGCGGCCATGCCCGGCCTGAGCGTAAAGCATCACGCAATCGACGGTCCAGGGGTCAAGTTTCCACTTCCACCAGTCGCCCCGCTTGCGCCCCCCGACGTAAGGCGAGGTGGCGCGTTTCAGCATCAGCCCTTCGGCCCCTTCTTCGCGCGCGGTGGCGCGGATGCGGGCCAGCCCGTCCCAGTCTGGCGCGATGATGGCCGGAGAGGTGGAAAGGGTCAGGCCGGGGGGCAACGCTGCAATGATCGCCGACAGCCGCGTGCGGCGGTAGGACAGGGGCTGGTCGCGGACGTCGTGGCCTGCATCTTCCAGCAGGTCATAGGCCAGCATCCTTGCCGGGGCCTGCGCCAGCAGGGCCTTGGGCACGGTCTTGCGACCGATCCGCTTTTGCAGGGCGGCAAAGGGCAGGGGGCGGTTCTGGGCGATATCCCAGGCGAGGATTTCGCCGTCAATCACCGTGCCGGGGGGCAGGAAATCGGCCAGGGGGGCAAGGTCGGGAAAGCGGTCGGTGATCAGTTCCTCACCGCGCGACCAAAGTGCAAAGGCACCGGGGCGTGCAATCAGCTGGCCGCGGATACCGTCCCATTTCCATTCGGCCAGCCAGTCCCGGGGCGTGCCCAGATTTTCGGGGCCGTCCTCAAGCTGACTGGCAAGTGCAAAGGGATAGGGGCGCACATCGCCGCCATCGGCAGCGCTGTCGCCCGCGATCAGGGCGGCAAAGGACGTGCTTGCCGGGTTCCAGTTGCCCATCAGACGGTGGGCAAGGGTGGCCTCCTCTACCTCCGTCGCCTGTGCCAGCGCGCGGGTCAGCAAGCCCTGCGCCACGCCCATCCGAAAGCCGCCAGTAAGAAGCTTGTTGTAAAGGAAGCGTTCCGTCGTGGGCAACTGCGACCATGCAGTCAGGACGGCGGCCTTGCGCACTTCTGATGGTTGGCCGGTCAGCTGGATCAGGCCAAGGATCGCGTGATCGAGGGTCAGGTCAACCGTGGTGGCCGGGGACGGCAGGAGGAGGGCGATGGTTTCGGCCAGGTCGCCGACAACGGTATAGCTTTCCTCAAACAACCAATCCGGGATGCCTGCGGCTTCCGCCGCCCAAAGACGAAGCTCGGTCGCGTTGACGGCGCGTTTCGGCCGCCGCCCTGTCAGCAGGGCGATTGTCCAGACGCGGTCAGCCTCGGGCGCGGTGCGGAAATAGTCGGCCAAGGCTGCAGTTTTCACGCCGGTCTTGGTGGTGCCGTCAAGAGCGGCGAAAAGGGCTGCGAAGCGGTTCATGCGCTCCCCTCGGTAACGGGGTCGGGGTCCTCGGAGGCGTCGTCGCCGGAAAACTGGGTCTCGACGATGCCCGCGTCATAGCCTTGAGACTGCAGCCACTGGCGGAACGGCGCGGTGTAGCCGTGGGTGACAAATACCCTTTCGGCCCCTGTCGCTTTGATCGCCGTGTTCAGGCCTTGCCAGTCGGCGTGGTCGGAAAGGACGAAACCTGTCCCCAGCGCACGGCGGCGGCGGATGCCGCGGACAGCCATCCAGCCGGACACGAACGCTTCATCACTGGGGCCAAGGCGGTTGGCCCAGGCGGATCCAAGCGCAGATGGCGGGGCAATGGCCAACGCGCCGGGATGGGATTTCGCGTTGACCTCGGGCGTTACGCGGGTGGTCGGGGGCAGGACATAGCCCTGATCCCGAAGGGTTTGGGTCATCTCCTCGACCGCGCCGTGGGTCAGAATCGGGCCGAGGTCAGGCAGACCTGAAAGGAGGCGCTGGGCCTTGCCAAAGCTGTACGCCCCAAGGATCGAGGTCTTGCCGGCAGCGGCGTTGGCAGCCCACCAGTCGGCAATCTGTTGCATGACCACGGGTTGCGGCTCCCACCGGAAGATCGGCAGGCCAAAGGTACATTCACTGATAAAGGCGTGGCAGGGGACCGGCACAAAAGGCTCGGCCAGGCCATCAGGTTCAGTCTTGTAATCGCCCGAGACGACCCAGGTTTCGCCCGCCACGGTGACCTTGATCTGGGCCGAGCCGGGGACATGCCCTGCCGGATGAAAGGACACTTCCGCCCCGCCAATCTGGCGCACCTCGCCATAGGCAATGCCGTCGGCGGTGATCGGGCCAAGGCGCTTGCGGATCACCGGCAGGGCCTGATCCGTGGCAAGGTATGCGCCCATTCCCCAGCGGGCGTGGTCGCTGTGGCCATGGGTGATGAGGGCGCGGGGGACAGGGCGCCAGGGGTCAATGTAAAAATCTCCGGCGGGGCAGTAGATGCCCCGGTCAGTGAAGCTGAGGACGGACTGACCCATTGTTCTAGGGTAGCACGGGGCAGGAAGGCCGCAAGGGTTGGCAAGATCGGGCAGGCTTTGGAAGCTTATGGCGGGAGTACTTCCGAAAAGAGCAAATCCGGAGCGGGTGTCTAGGGGCACTGGCAGACGGACGCGGACGGCTTGCGCGCGCTGGGTGCCCAATTGGTGGGCAGATGGTCACAGGACGGGCGGAATTTCGTCTGAGGGGCCTTTTCGCGGCCAGAGGGTCCTGCTCTAGTGGTCGGGAAGTGTGGGGGTGACGGCGTGACGCAGTTCAACGAAATGTACCATGGCAGCGGTGTGCGCCCGCCCTATGCGCGGCTTGATGACTGGATGGCCGCGATGCCACAGGAGTTGCGCAGCCTGAAACAGGCCGAGGCCGAGGCGCTGTTTCGCCGCATCGGCATCACCTTTGCTGTCTATGGCGAAGGCGGTGACCCAGACCGCCTGATCCCCTTCGACATGTTCCCCCGCGTCTTTGCCGCCGCCGAATGGGCCAAGCTGGAAAAGGGCATCAAGCAGCGGGCGCGGGCGCTGAACGCCTTTCTTGTCGATGTCTACGGCCGGGGAGAGATCATCCGCGCCGGGCGCATTCCCGGGCGTCTGATCTATCAGAATGAGGCCTACGAAAAGGCGGTGGCGGGGTTCGTCCCGCCGAAAGGGGTCTATTCCCACATCGTCGGCATCGACATCGTGCGGACCGCACCTGATGAGTTTTTCGTGCTGGAGGACAACTGCCGCACGCCAAGCGGGGTCAGCTACATGCTGGAATCCCGCGAGATCATGATGCGGATGTTCCCCGAACTTTTCCGCGAAAACCGGATCGAGCCGGTCGACGGCTATTCCGAAAAGCTGCGCCGGACATTGGCCAGTGTCGCGCCGAAGAAATGCAATGGCGAACCCACTGTCGTGATCCTGACCCCGGGGCATTTCAATTCGGCGTATTATGAGCACAGTTTGCTGGCTGACCTGATGGGGGTGGAACTGGTCGAAGGTCAGGACCTGTTTGTCGATGGCGAATACTGCTGGATGCGCACGACTGAAGGCCCGCGCCGGGTGGATGTGATCTATCGGCGGATCGATGACGCCTATCTTGATCCGTTGTGCTTTCGCCCCGACAGCATGCTTGGGATCCCGGGGCTGATGGATGTCTACCGTTCGGGCGGGGTCAGCATTTGCAGTGCCCCGGGTGCGGGGGTGGCAGATGACAAGGCGGTTTACTGCTATGTACCTGAAATGGTGCGGTTCTACCTGGGCGAAGAGCCGATCCTGAACAACGTGCCGACCTGGCAATGCGGCAAGTCGGATGATCTGAAATATGTCCTCGACAAGCTGCCGGAACTGGTGGTGAAAGAGGTCCATGGCTCGGGCGGCTACGGGATGCTGGTCGGCCCGAAATGCAGCCGCGAGGAGGTCGAGCGTTTCCGCGCCAAGATCGTGGACAACCCGGGCAACTATATCGCCCAGCCGACGCTGGCGCTGTCCTCCGTCCCAACCTTCGTTGAGGAGGGCGTCGCCCCCCGGCATGTGGACCTGCGCCCCTATTGCCTGGTGGGTGAGCGGATCGAACTGGTCCCGGGCGGGTTGACGCGCGTGGCGCTGAAGGAGGGGTCGCTTGTGGTGAACTCAAGCCAGGGGGGCGGGGTCAAGGACACCTGGGTGCTGGCGGAATGAGGGGGGGCATCGGATGCTGAGCCGGACCGCCGACAACCTGTACTGGATCGCCCGCTACATGGAACGGGCCGATACGGTCGCGCGTCTTCTGGAGGTTGGGAGCCGGATCAGCCTGATTCCATCCGCCCACGGCTATCGCAGCGAATGGGACAGCTTGCTGCAGGCGACGGGGATGGCCGAGTCCTTCGCCAAGAAATATGGCGATCCGGTGCAGCGCAACATCGAAAGTTTTCTGTTCTTCGACCGGGACAACGCTTCTTCGGTCGCCAGTTGCTTTACGGCGGCGCGGGAAAACGGGCGGATCGTGCGGACGGCGCTCACCAGCCAGGTCTGGGATGCGCTGAACACCGCCTTTCAGGAACTGAAGGGCCTGGAGCGGACCCCCCGGTCCGAACTGGAGCTTGGCCGCCTGACCGACTGGGTGATGCGCCATGCCGCCATGGTGCGGGGCGCGATTGACGCCACCTTGCTGCGCAACGACGGGTTCAACTTCCTGAACATCGGCTATTATCTGGAACGCGGCGACAACACGGCGCGGCTGATGGATGTGAAATACTACGTGCTTCTGCCGCGCGTGGATTTTGTCGGCTCTGGTCTGGATAACTATCAGTGGACCACGCTGTTGCGCGCCATGGGGTCGCAACGCGCGTTTCACTGGGCTTACGGCGGCGAAGTGACGGCCGCCAAGATCGCCGACTTCCTGATCCTGAACCCGCAATCGCCCCGGTCGCTTGCCACCTGCGCGGCGGGGCTGGTCAACCATCTTGCCCGTGTCGCCAAGGCCTACGGCCGTGAGACGGACGTCCAGTCCAAGGCCCGCGCGCTGCTGGCCGAGGTCGAGGGGGCCACGGTCGAAGCGATCTTTGACGAAGGCTTGCACGAATATCTGACCCGCTTCATCGCCGACAGCGCCGATCTGGCTCTTGGCATCCACGGCACCTATCTAAGCGGAGAGATGCGCTGATGCGCCTGACGGTCGACCATGTGACGCGCTACAAATACGACCGCCCGGTGCGGTCTGTGGTGCAAAGCCACCGCCTGACGCCGTCCGCCTTTGACGGTCAAACGGCGATGGCGTGGGACGTGTCGGTGACAGGTGGTGTGCGCGGGTCACTCTTCCGCGACGGGGCCGGAGATCTGGTGCAGGCCTGGACGGTGGCCGGACCGGTCAGCGAGGTGACGGTGCGGGTACAGGGCACCGTTGACACCGTTGACCTGACAGGCGTCCTGCGCGGCCACAAAGAGATTGCAGCGCCCGAATGTTATCTGCGCGCCACCCAACCCACACGGGCCGATACCGCGCTTGAGGCGCTGGCCCGCAACGCCGAAGGGGGTGACGCTTTGGCACTGGCCCATGCGTTAAGCGCTTGCATCGCCGATGCCATCGCCTACCGCCCCGGTGTTACCGGTGCGCACACCACAGCGGCCGAGGCGCTGGCCCTCGGCGAAGGTGTCTGCCAGGATCACGCCCATGCGCTTATCGCAGTGGCGCGGGTGCGGGGGCTGCCGGGGCGCTATGTCTCGGGCTATCTTTTCGCCGACACTGACGGTCAGGCGCATGAAGCGGCCCATGCCTGGGCCGAACTGCATTTGCCGGGTCTGGGCTGGGTCGGCTTTGACCCCGCCAACCGCTGCTGCCCCGATGACCGCTATATCCGGTTGGGGTCAGGCTTTGACGCACAGGATGCAGCCCCCATTCGCGGCATTGCGCGCGGCGGCGGCAAAGAAGAAATGGATGTGACCGTTGCGATCCTGCAGGCAAGCCAATAGGCTAGCGGCCGGTACAGGGAGACGGGAATGACCTACTGCGTCGGGCTTTTGCTGAACGAAGGCATGGTGCTGCTGTCTGACACGCGCACCAATGCGGGGCTCGACAATATCTCGACCTATCGCAAGATGTTCACGTTTGAGGATCCGGGCGAACGCGTCATCGTCATCATGACAGCGGGCAGTCTTTCGGTCAGCCAGACCACGCTGGCGCAGTTGCGCGAGGCGATCGAAGATCCCGAAGCCTCACCCGAGACCAGCATCATGCTGGCGCCGACCATGCTGAAGGTCGCGGAAATCGTGGGCGACCGGCTGGCGAAGGTGCGCGAAGAGATTGATCACAAGCTGTCCGCCTCACAAGGCGCCAGTGCCAGCATGATCGTGGCAGGCCAGCGCAAGGGCGGGGCGATGCGGGTCTTCCTGATTTATCCCGAAGGCAACTTCATCGAAGCCACCGAAGATGCGCCCTTCCTGCAGATTGGTGAGCATAAATATGGCAAGCCGATCCTGGACCGGGTGGTGAAGCCGTCAACCAGCCTGTCGGACGCGCAAAAGGCGGTGCTGTTGTCGATGGATTCGACGCTGCGGTCAAACCTGTCGGTGGGGATGCCGCTTGACCTGTGCGTCATCGAACGCGACGCTTGCCGCGTGACCCTGAAACGGCGAATAGAGGCGGGCGATCCCGCATTTCGCGCGATGAGCGAGGCGTGGTCCACCGCCCTGCGCGACGGTTTCGCAAGAATTGTCATCTAAGCCTTGGCAAGACGGGTCGGCAGACCTAGCTCAAGCTTGTAGCATGGAGGCTTTGATGCCCGCACTTGTCCGTCTTTACATCCGCAGCGTGGCCTTCGGCTTTGGTATTGCGGTGGTTTTTACCGCGGCTTTGGTCTGGCTGGACGTGGCAGGCATTGGCCATCTGATCCTTGGGTCTGACATCGGCTGGGTTGCGGCGCTGATGATGGTTTTCTTCAACGGCATCATCTTTGGCGCGGTGCAATTCGCCTGCCAGATCATGGGCATGGCCGAAGACGACACCCCGACTGGCGGCCACAGGCACCCGCAAGCGGGCCTGCGCCCGATCCCGGTTGAGGTTCCGGCGCGCCCGGACCACAAGCGCCGTCCCTAACTGCGGGTTCTGACGCGGCGGTGGTGCGGCTATCCTTTGTTGCGCATGCGCAGAAAGCCGCCTGAGGGAGGCTTTGGTTTCCTTCAAGGCTTGGCAACTGGTCCGTCTGGCGCACCAATCCGGAAACCGTCCTCCGGAGAATGTGTCTTGGACCTGCAACTGCTGAAAACCTTTCTGGAGGTCGCCTCCACTGGGTCCTTCGGGGCCGCCGCGGGGCGGCTGTTCGTGACCCAATCTGCCGTTTCCCTGCGCGTTCAACGGCTTGAGGATCAGCTTGGTCGCCCGCTTTTTGACCGCAAGAAGGGGGGCGTGGTTCTGACGCCCGCGGGGCGAGAGTTCCGCGGCTTTGCCACGCTGATCCTGCGCAACTGGGACCAGGCGCGGCAGCGGGTCAGCGCTCTGGACGGCGCACCCACGATTCTGGCGGTGGCGGCGCAATCCTCGCTTTGGCCGCGCTTCGGGTTTCGCTGGCTGGACAGGTTGCGTGAAGAACTGCCTGATCTGGTGATCCGCGCCGAAATGGCGCGACCTGACGCGCTGGCGCAGATGGTTCTGTCCGGCACGGTCCAGGCGGTGCTGTCTTATGAGGCGGTGGTGCGGCCTGGCCTTTCCGCCGAACCCTTGATGGAAGACCAGCTTGTGATGGTCAGCCCCTGGGAAGATGCGACGGTGAAAAGCGTAGCCGGGCGCTATGCGATGGTCGATTGGGGGGCGGAATTCCAGCGCGACCATGATCAGGCCTTGCCGCATCTTGGCGATGTGAAACTTATCCTGGGGATGAGCACGCTGGCAGCCTGGTTCTTGCAAGACCGCCCCCTCGCCGCCTATCTGCCCGCGCGCTATGCCCGCAAGCCGCTGGCCGAAGGGACGCTGTTTCTGGTCAAGGACGCGCCGACCTTCGCTCATCCATCCTGGGTGATCTGGCGCGATGACATGGATCCAGCCTTGCGCGCTGTTGCGGCCAGGACACTCCTTGAAGCGGTTGCCCGGGCTGAAGAGGCCACAGCCGAGGTGGTGGAGCAGCTTTAAGAGTCGGGTCCGACCGCGTGCCGCCCGTCCAAACCCCTGATTTTCCTGCGCCCGCCCCGCATTGGGGTGGGCGCAGTCGTATTGCAAGGGAATGCCGTCATGAGTAATTCTTGTGACCCCCACAAGTATTTTCAATTTTTCTAATCAATATCATCGTCTTACCTACCGATCATCGCAGCGGGGCCAATGGCGGCCCGCTTGGTTTGAAAGGATTTATGATGAAGAAGGCTTACCTTCTGCTGACCGTTCCGGCGCTGGTGCTGACCGTGGCGCTGCCCGCATTCGCCCAGGATACCGTCACCGGAATCCGCGGGTTGAATGACCGCCTTGAGGATATCGAAGATGACGTGGCCGAAGACCTGGACCGCGCAAACGACGAAGCGCGGTTCGGCTTTCCCGAATACCAACCGGGGTTCAGCGGCAGCGCTTCGCTGGGTTATTCCGCACAAAGCGGCAGCACCGATACGCAGGACTTCCAGCTTGGCGTCCGGATGCGTTATGCAGCGGGTCCATGGGTCCAGACCCTTGGCGTGGCTGCTGACTTTTCCGAAACGGATGGGATCAAGTCCGAAGAGGACATCTTTGCCGTCTATGACGGCAACTATTACCTGAACGACCGTTTTTACGTGTTCGGCATTGCCCGCGCCGAGCGTGACGGCATCACGGATGAGCGTGATGGCTTCATCGGCGTCGGCCCGGGCTACCGGGTGATCAACACGCCCGACTTGGCATGGCGTCTGCAGGCCGGTATCGGGGCCAGCTATCTGGACAATGCGGTCAGCGATTCCGAAACCGAAGTCGGCTACATCGCTTCGTCGCGCTTCTTCTACCAGTTCAACGAAGGCATGTTTGTCACCAACGACACGGACGTTCTGTCAACGGACAGCTCGCTCCGCGCGAACAACGATCTGGGCGTGAACTTCAAGGTGTCGGAAGCCCTGTCCACCCGGGTCAGCTATTTGACCGACTACAATGACACGCGTTTGGGCGACAAGACTGACAACCGTCTGGGCGTGTCGCTGGTCGTCGGCTTCTAAGCCCGGAAGTCAGCATCAGCGGGAAACGGGGCAGGGGAATCTGCCCCGTTTTCCATTTTAGTTGTCGGAAGTTGAAAGGTGGCGGGCCCGCAGCAACCGTGGAGAGCCGGGATTTTCCCGAGAGCCAGAGGTCTCAGGTGGGAACCAGATAACAGGACCAGGATCCTGTCAGAGCCAGCCCCCGTGCGTTTGCTTATCGGCCACTGGAAAAAAGGCCTCGCACGAGAGGAGCAGCACCCGCCAAGAACAAAGATAGGGCGCATGGGGGGCAAGCGCAAGGCTGGACAGATGTTCACCTTTGGTTCATCAAGGTGGCATGGACCAGAACCTGACCGTTACCCCGGAAATCCTGCCAGCCCTGCCCGGGCAACGCCTCCAGCGTGGCGTCTGCCGTGGCTTGCGGGCGCTGGATTTCGTGTGTGTCGAAGAACTGGTGCCAACGCCCGGTTTGCGGGTGGATGTGATGGCGCTTGGCCCGAAGGGTGAAGTCTGGGTTGTCGAATGCAAATCCGGGCGGGCGGACTACCAGACGGACCAGAAATGGCAGGGCTACCTGGACTGGTGCGACCGGTTCTTCTGGGCGGTCGATGCAGCCTTTCCGGTGGAGCTTTTGCCCGAAGGCAGCGGGCTTATCCTTGCGGACCCTTATGACGCCGAGGTGGTGCGCATGGCACCGGAAGTGGCCTTGTCCCCGGCCCGGCGGAAAGTCGTGCTACGCACGTTTGCCCGCACCGCTGCCGCCCGGCTGCAAAGTCTGCGTGATCCGGTCTACGGGATCGCATCACAGTTTTCTTAGGCTGGACCGTTGAAAACCTGCCGGCCAAAGCATCATGGTGGGGTGACCGTCAGACCCGGCCTAACGCTTTTTCGGCTTGGTCCCGATGGCGCGTGCAGCTTCGGCGGCGGCGCGCAATTCCTCAGCGATTTCTTCAGCCTCTTCGGGATCAAAGTCGAGCGGCAGGTCGATGCCCCCCTCAGCCTCAATGTAAATCCGGACCATGCCAGCATCGGTCGGCCCGATCTGGATGTTGGCGGCAGTATCGCTTGGTGAGTTGATCCCCATGCGAGTTCGCTAACGCAGGTCGCGTGTTCTGTCCAGTGGGGTGATGCCTGACCTGGTCAAGCAATCCGCCAAACCGGTGCGATGGACACAATCGACCAGATCCGCGTTTTGAACCAGTTCTGCACCAGGGCGCTTGGGCTGACCGGGTGCAGCTGTCTGAAAGCGGTCAGCAGCCCCGCCGGGGCGCGCCTGATCGAGGAGATTGGTTCGACGGGACCGATAACAGCGCGGCCGCTCGCCCTGGCGCCGGCTCTGGACAAGGCGCAGCTGTCACGGATGCTGACACTTTTGCAGCGCGACCGGGTGAAGCGGGCTGGATCATCGGCCAGCACGGCGCGCTTCACGCTTGCGCGGAAGGCTATGACCAAAGCATGTGGCGCTGGTTGCGCGGATCATGGCAGATCACCTTGACCGAGGCGACACCGCCTGCACCTGAATGGCCAAGGTGAGTGGCCCCGCACCCGCCCGGCGGCTGGGGACGGTTTCCTGCATGCGCGACGATGACCAGACCGCGCGGCTGCGGCTGTTCCTGATCCTGCCCATTGGCCGGGCCCTGGTCTTGGCCAACGCCTGTACGACAGCTGCATCGGGTTTGCCCGCCAGGCCGGATACCGCCGCATGGTGCTTTGAACGAATGAAAACCACCGCGCCGCCTGTGTCCTTTATGGGCGCAACAGCTGGCAATCGGTCCGGTCGGTGCCCGGCGGGGCTTACGGTCAAGACGTTGTGGATCAGGACTGGGAAATCACGCTGTGAGGCTTGCATCGCGCTGGCCTTGGCGCTACATGGCCCCCAAGTGCAGCTTTAGCTCAGCTGGTTAGAGCGCTAGATTGTGGATCTAGAGGTCCCCCGTTCGAGCCGGGGAAGCTGTACCATCCCCCCCCTTATCGTATTGTGTGCGTCGCTGGGCGCGTTGGGCCGTGTCAAGGTTTTCCTTGCACCAGCCCTGCCGTCTGCCATCCTTTCCCCTTTTACGGCGGTTGTGTCCCGATCGCGTCTTGATTGGCAGGATCGCAGGGGTGCAAAAGTCCAGGGGGTGCCAAAGTCCAGGAGGCGAATTTGCAGGATGGTCCGACCCCCAAGCGCATACCCCGTGCCCCGCGCAGAATTGTGGTTTTTGCCGATGGCACAGGCAACGCATTCTCATCCCAGGAATCAAACGTCTGGCGGCTTTATCAGGCGTTGGACAAGCGGGCGGGGCACGAATCGCAGCTGGCGCGGTACATTCCGGGCGTTGGCACCTCAGGCAATGCGGTGCTGCGTCTGATTGATAGGGCGACGGGAATGGGTGTGCCGTCGAACGTGCGCAAGCTGTACTGCTTTTTGTGCTGGAACTGGGCACCGGGGGACGAGATCTATCTTTTCGGCTTTTCGCGCGGCGCTTTCACGGTGCGCACGCTGGCCGCACTGGTGGCGATGCAAGGTCTGATGCCGGTCCGGGTCGGTAACCACAGGGTGACCAGCGCCGAGATGATGCGCAACGCGATGGGCGCGTGGCTGTCCTACCGGACAATGACCGCACCGTTGGCTCTTCCCGGCACGTCGGTCTGGAACCCGCTGAACTGGCAGATGAACCCGATGATTTCGATCATCCGGGGGCTGCGTGACCAGATCACTTTCGCCAAGCGGCGGCTGCTGGGTCAGCGCCAGCATTCCGAAGTTGTGCACGGCTTGCAGCCGGAGCGGCGCGCAGGCGCGGTGCCGGTGCGCTTCATGGGCCTTTTCGACACGGTTGAAGCGTACGGGATGCCGGTGGAAGAACTGCGGTCCGTCTGGAACCGGCTGATCTGGCCAATCCGCTTTCGCAACCGGCGCTGTGCCTGGATCGTTGGTCAGGTCCGTCACGCCCTGTCGCTGGACGACGAACGGCTCAGCTTCCACCCGATCCGTTTCGACGTCCGGCCGCGGCCCGATGGCAGGCCGGTGCCCGAAACTCAGGAAGTCTGGTTTGCCGGGGTCCATTCCGATGTTGGCGGCGGCTATCCCAATGATGAAACGGCATTCGCGCCTTTGCTGTGGATCGCCGAGCAGGCTGCCGCGCAAGGTCTTGCGTTTGACAGGGCCGCGCTGGACCGCATCCGCGCCCGACTTTACCCGCAGGCTTTGATCCACGATTCCCGGCAGGGTCTTGCCACCATCTACCGATATTCCCCAAGAATGATCGGGGCTTCGGCGGCAGAAGGGGGCATGCCGGTGGTGCACCAGTCGGTGCTGCAAAAGATTGCCGGTGGCGCAGATGGATACGCGCCACTTGGTCTGCCACAGGGGTTTCGGGTCACGGTGGGCGCGAAAACCACGGGCGGTTTTTCCGAAAGCGGCCTGGTTCAGGACGCCTCGGCGCTTGTGGGGCTGCGCCGGCTGATCCGGCGGCGGAAGGCCACCAACTGGGTCACCATCCTGTGCGTGCTGGCGCTGACCGCCTTGCCGTTCCTGGCCGCAAACCCGCCGGTGAACGATTTGCTGCGCGGCGCGGGTGCGGTTCTGGGCGGTCTGGTGCCGGGCTGGGCGATGCTGTGGGTGGAATCGCTTTTGTCGAACTGGCGGGTGTCTGGGCCGATCCTTGCGCTGATCCTTCTCATCTATTTCGTCAACCAGTCGCTTGCCCTGCGCATCCGCGACGTTGGCTTGCGCTTGTGGAAGGTGGGCTGACGGCCTTCACCCCGGGGTCAGGGACGGCTAAGGTGAGTGCCCCGGCTTCCCAAACCCTGTCTTAGGAATCGCATGAGCCTTGCCCTGATCCCCCGCACCATCGCGCTTGAGATTGCCGCCACACCGGCCCAGGTGACCGCCGCAATCACGCTGCTGGACGAAGGCGCTACAGTCCCCTTCATCGCGCGCTATCGCAAAGAGGTGACGGGAGGGCTGGATGACACTCAACTGCGCAATCTGGCCGAACGGCTGGTCTACTTGCGCGAGCTGGAGGCGCGGCGGGCGGCAATAGCCGGATCGATCCGCGATCAGGGCAAGATGACTGACGGGCTGGAAGCGTCGATTGCCAAAGCGGTGACCAAGGCCGAGCTTGAGGATATCTATCTGCCCTACAAGGTGAAGCGCCGGACAAAGGCGATGATTGCACGGGAAAACGGCCTGCAGGGGCTGGTGGAGGCCATTCTGGCAGACCGGGTGGCGGACCCCGTTGCTTTGGCCGCTGGTTATGTGACCGAAGCGGTGCCGGAGGTGAAAGCCGCCCTTGAAGGCGCGCGCGACATCGTGGCCGAAGGGTTGGCCGAGGATGCGGCCCTTCTGGGGCGGCTGCGGTCCCACATGAAGCAGGTCGCACGGCTGACCGCGACCGTGGTTGAAGGCAAGCAGGCTGAGGGCGCAAAGTTTTCCGACTATTTCGCCCATTCGGAACCGTGGTCCAGCACGCCCAGCCACCGGGCGCTGGCCATGCTTCGCGGCCGGAATGAGGGGTTTCTGACGCTGGACCTGGCGGTGGACCCCGACGCTGCGCGCGGCGACAGCCCGGCGGAACGCGCCTGCGGAGCAGCTTTGAGTGCCAGCGGTCACGGCGCTGGCGACCGCTGGCTGCGCGAAGCGGCGGCCTGGGCCTGGCGCGTCAAGCTGCGCACCAGTCTGACGCTTGACCTGATGGCTGACCTGCGCGACCGGTCCGAGGCTGAGGCGATCCGCGTCTTTGCGCGCAACCTGAAGGACTTGCTGCTGGCGGCCCCTGCTGGTGGGAAGGCCACGATGGGCCTTGATCCGGGCATCCGCACCGGGGTGAAGGTCGCGGTCGTGGACGGGACGGGCAAGGTGCTGGAGACAGACACGGTCTATCCGTTCCAACCCAAGAATGACCTGCGGGGCGCGCAGGTGACCTTGGCGCGGTTGATTGGCAAGCATGGGGTCAAGCTGATCTCTATCGGCAATGGCACCGCCAGCCGTGAGACGGAAAAGATGGTGGCCGATATTCTGGCAGTCTTGCCGGGGGAAAAGCCGGTGAAGGTGATCGTGAGTGAGGCGGGGGCCTCGGTCTACTCAGCCTCCGAACTGGCCGCGAAAGAATTTCCGGGGCTGGATGTGTCCTTGCGCGGGGCGGTCAGCATCGCTCGGCGCTTGCAGGACCCGCTTGCCGAATTGGTGAAGATCGAACCCAAGGCCATCGGCGTGGGCCAGTATCAGCATGACGTGGACCAGCACCGGCTGGGCCGCAGCCTTGAGGCGGTGGTGGAAGACGCGGTGAACGCGGTGGGGGTTGACCTGAACACGGCGTCCGCGCCGCTGCTCGCGCGGGTGTCGGGTGTGGGGCCAGGGCTGGCCGAGGCGATTGTGGCGCACCGCGATGCCAACGGTCCCTTCGCCACGCGGAGGGAACTGCTGAAAGTCGCGCGCCTTGGGCCAAAGGCGTTCGAGCAGGCGGCGGGATTCCTGCGGATTTCGGGTGGGAAAGAGCCGCTGGATGCCTCATCCGTCCACCCCGAGGCCTATGATCTGGCCCGCCGGATCGTGGCGTCCTGCGGGCGTGACCTGCGGGCTGTGATGGCCGAATCGGGGGTGCTGAAATCGGTTGAGCCGCAGGATTTCGTCGATGATCGTTTCGGACTGCCGACGGTCAAGGACATTCTGGCAGAGTTGGAAAAGCCGGGGCGCGACCCGCGGCCCAGCTTCCGCACGGCGACCTTTGCTGACGGTGTGGACGACATCAAGGACTTGAAGCCGGGGATGCTGCTGGAAGGCACGGTCACCAATGTCGCGGCCTTCGGGGCCTTTGTCGATGTTGGGGTGCATCAGGACGGGCTGGTGCATGTCAGCCAGCTTTCGGACAGTTTCGTGAAAAATCCCCATGCCGTCGTGAAGGCGGGGGATGTGGTCAAGGTCCGGGTGGTTGAGGTCGATGTGGCCCGCAAGCGCATCGGCCTTACAATGAAATCCGGCAGCGCCGACGCGCGGGAAGCCGTGCGGGAGCGGGGCGCTTCTCCGGTGAAACCGGTGCGCGGGCCGATGCAGGCGGGCACCCCTGGCGGGGGCAACGCTTTTGCCGATGCATTGAAGGGCAAATTCGGTCGTTAGGGCAGGGACCGGACTTTTCGAAAATTCCGGTGCGGAGCTTTGAAGGCTCCGGTCCGACTTCTTTGAAGAAATCGGTCGCACCCCGTCTCAGGCCGCAGCCCCGCCGACCGTCAGCCCACCAATCAGCAAGGTCGGTTGGCCCACGCCCACAGGCACCCATTGCCCTGCCTTGCCGCAATTGCCGATGCCGGGGTCCAGCGCCAGGTCATTACCGATGGCGCGGATGCCTTTCAGCGCCGTCGCCCCGTCGCCGATCAGGGTGGCCCCCTTCACGGCGGCCCCGATCACGCCGTTCTTGACACGGTAAGCCTCGGTGCAACTGAAGACGAACTTGCCGCTGGTGATATCGACCTGACCGCCGCCAAAGCCCACGGCATAGATGCCGTCCTTCAGGGAGGCCACGATCCCGGCGGGGTCATCCTTGCCTGACAGCATGTAGGTGTTGGTCATCCGTGGCATCGGGATATGGGCGAAACTTTCGCGCCGACCGTTCCCCGTTGGGGCCACGCCCATCAGCCGGGCGTTCTGCCGGTCCTGCATGTAGCCGACCAGAATGCCATCCTCGATCAGCACGTTCTTCGCAGAGGGCGTGCCTTCATCGTCGATGGAGATCGACCCGCGGCGATCTGGCATTGTGCCGTCATCAAGGACAGTCACGCCTTTGGACGCAATCTGTTTCCCCAAAAGACCCGCGAAGGCTGAGGTTTCCTTGCGGTTGAAGTCGCCTTCCAGCCCGTGACCGATAGCCTCATGCAGCAGGATGCCGGGCCAGCCGGGGCCAAGGACCACGTCCATCTCACCCGCCGGGGCTTCAACCGCGCCAAGGTTGACCTGAGCGATCCGCAGCGCTTCGGCCAGCATGGGTTTCCATGTCGCAGGCTGCATCAGATGGGCCAGACCGTAGCGGCCGCCCATGCCGGTGCCGCCCTGTTCGCGGCGACCGCCGTCTTCGATCATAACGCTGACGTTCAGCCGCGCCATCGGGCGCACGTCGGTTAGGCGAAGGCCGTCGGGGCGCAGAATCTCCACCTCCTGAATCGAGGCTGACAGAGTGGCGGACACCTGTACGACGCGGGGGTCAAGCGCGCGGGCGTGGGCGTCGATTTCGCGCAGAAGCTCGATCTTCACCGGGAAGGTTGCGTCGGCCATCGGATCATCGGGACGGTATAGCCGGGTGTTGGTGCCACGCGGGCTTTCGGCCAGCGTGCCCCCGCCAGCGCCAACGGCAAGGCGGGCGGTTTCCGAGGCGCGGCGCAGCGCGGTCTCGGTGATCTCAGTCGAATGGGCATAACCGGCAACCTCACCCCTGACCGCACGCAGACCGAAGCCTTGGGAGGCGTCATACGTGGCCTGCCGGATGCGACCATCATCCAGCACAATTGCCTCGGCCCGGCGGCGTTCAAGGAACAACTCACCATCGTCGGCCCCATCGGTGGCCGCGCGCAAGGTGGCCAGGCTCGCAGCCTCATCGAGGTGGGTTTCGAAGGGGCGGAAGGGTGCGTCGGTCATGGGCCTGCCTTTTGTCGGGAAGCCTTACAGATGGGCTGGCCTTCGGTCGGGGTCAAGGCGTGGACAGGTCGAGCCGGTCAATGAAGTCAGCGCCCTTGGCCCAGGTGACGGGATCAGAAAGCGCCTCATGCCCGACGGGGCCGAGGGAGAGGAAGGTCTTTGGGTCATTTGCCAGTGCAAAGAGCGCGCGGCCAAAGCCAGGCGGGATGATGACATCCGCCTCGCCGTGCAGGACCAGAAGCGGCGCGCGGACCCCGGCGATATGCGCGGAGGAGCGGAACTGGTCCTTCATCAGCAGCCGCACCGGCACCCAAGGATACGCGCGGCGCGCAACGTCGATGGCCGAGGTGAAGGGAGCTTCAAGCACAACCGCCCCAGCAGGCACGCGGGCCGCGGTCTGGACGGCTACTCCGGTGCCGAGGGATTCGCCGACCAGCACGATCTGCCCTGCCGCAATGCCGCGCTGGCGCAACGCGTCATAGGCGGTGCGGGCGTCGATCAGAAGGCCTGCCTCGCTGGGGTTGCCGGTGCTGCCGCCATAGCCGCGCCAGGACAGGAATGCCGCGCCAAACCCGCGCGACTGGTAAAAGGCCAGACGGTCAGCGCGATCTGCCATCGCGCCAGAATTGCCATGCAGAAACAGGATCGTTGGCCGCCCAGGCGCCGCGGGGCTTAACCACATGACCAAAGTCTCGCCGTCAGCGGTTGGCAGAAGAAGACGTTCGACTCCGCTCAGGCCAACAGCTTCGGGGGTGGGGTCGTGGCGGGCAGGGAAATACTGCAGGTCGCGCTGGAAGACAAAAAGTGCGGATAGCGCGGCGGTATACAACAGGCCGAAGGTGACCAGGGTCAGCTTGACAAAGGCCATGAAACGCCCCCTTTCGGACCGGTTTCGCCCTTGGCCCTGCCAGCAATGGCGCTGCTATGTCGCAACGGTTTCGCTTGTCGCGCTGACGTCATTATGGTTTTAAGGCTGCAGGATACAACGGGATTCTGTCTTTGTTGGCAGACCTGAAAAGGCGGCGACAGGCCACCTCACGAACGGGAAAAAGACATGCGCGCTTCGACTGCGATGACCGGTTTTGCAGCGGTTTCGACTGCAACTTTTATGGCAGGCACTGCCCTTGCCCAGCAAGCCCTTGAGATCATTGGCCAGCCGGTCAACGGCGCCATGGGGTTTCAGCCCGCCGGCACGCCGGGCGCGCGTGACCTGCAATGGCTGGACGGCATGGTCCTGTACATCATCACCGCAGTGGTGATCTTTGTCACCGGACTGATGATCTATGTGATGATCCGCTATAACTCCAAGTCGAACCCGACGCCGGCGCGCTTTACCCACAATTCGCCACTTGAAGTGGCATGGACCGTGGTGCCAATCCTGATCCTGGTGTTCATCGGGGCGTTCTCCCTGCCCGTCCTCTTCAAGGATCAAGAGATTCCGGTCGGCGATGTCACCATCAAGGCAACCGGGTATCAGTGGTACTGGGGCTATGAATACGTCGACGAAACGACCGCAGACGGCGAGGTTCTGGCCTTTGAAAGCTACATGATCGGCTCGCCCTCGCTGGGGGGCAGCAACATGCTGACACCCGAGGTTGAGGCTGACCTTGTCGCCGCCGGCTACACGAAGGCGCAGTTCCTGCTGGCCACCGATACAGCTGTGGTGGTCCCGGTTGGCAAGAAGATCGTCATTCAGGTGACGGCAGCCGATGTGATCCATTCGTGGAAGATCCCTGCCTTCGGTGTGATGCAGGATGCCGTGCCCGGCCGGATCGCAGCACTGTGGTTCCAGCCGGAACAGGAAGGCATCTACTTTGGCCAATGTTCGGAACTGTGTGGGCAAATGCATGCCTACATGCCGATCACGGTAAAGGTCGTGTCCGAAGCAGCCTATGCCCAATGGTTGGCCAAGGCCAAGGCCGGAGACGTGCAACTGTCGAACGTCGGCACCGCCGCTCCCGTGGCCGTGGCGCTGAACGACTGATCCGCTGACGCAGCGGAAAGGGTGGCGGGGCCTGCATCAGCTGTCCCCCCTGCCGCGCAAGCCCAAAGGCAAGCAGGACAAGATGAGCGATATCGCAGCATATCAGGCCACACCCGCCCCGCATGACGCGGGGTTTGGCGACTATGTGCAGCTTTTGAAGCCGCGCGTGATGTCGCTGGTGGTTTTCACGGCGCTGGTTGGCCTGTTGGTGGCCCCCGTCAGCCTGCACCCAGTTGAGGCGTTTGCCGCAATCCTGTTCATCGCCCTCGGGGCAGGGGCCTCGGGTGCGCTGAACATGTGGTGGGATGCCGACATTGACGCGGTGATGGCGCGCACCGCCCGCCGTCCGGTCCCGTCGGGCCGGGTTGAGGCTGGTGAGGCGCTGGCGATCGGTTTGGCGCTTTCGGGGATCAGCATCGTGATGCTGGGGCTTGCGACCAATCTGATGGCGGCGGGGCTGCTGGCTTTCACCATCTTCTTTTACGTCGTCGTCTATTCAATGTGGCTGAAACGGATCACGCCGCAGAACATTGTCATCGGTGGCGCTGCCGGGGCATTCCCTCCGATGATCGGCTGGGTGGCGGCGACGGGCTCGGTTTCGGTTGAGGCAGCTTTGATGTTTGCACTGATCTTCATGTGGACACCGCCGCATTTCTGGGCTTTGGCCCTGTTCATGAAGGCCGACTACCACACCGCCGGGGTGCCGATGCTGACCGTCACGCATGGCCGCAAATCCACCCGGCTGCATATTCTGGTCTACACGCTGCTGCTGGTTCCGGTGGCGGTTGGTGCGGCGCTGACCTCGCTTGGCGGGCCGCTGACGCTGGCGGTGACGGTGGCGCTGAACGCCTGGTTCGTGCTGGGTGCGTACCGCATCTGGAGCCGGGATGAAGCAGTGGCCGAGGACGATAAATACGCCGTCGAAAAGGCGTTCTTCCGCTTTTCGCTGCTGTATCTTTTCCTGCACTTCGCAGCCTACCTGGTTGAAGCGGCGTTGCGGTCCTTTGGCATGGGGGGCTGGTGATGGCTTTCCCGCCCACCCACGATCTGCACAAGCGCAGGTTTTCCCGCAATCTGGGTCTTGGCCTCACGCTCGCCGGGTTTGTGGCGCTGGTCTTTGCGCTGACCGTTGTGAAGGTCCAGCGCGGCGATCCGTTGCAGGGCTATGACCATGTCGTTCAGCCCGAAGCCGCTCCACCCGATCCCGCAACGGTGGAGGATGCCGGATGATCTTCCCCCGCCTGCAAGGCAAGAACCGCACCCTGGCGCAGCTGGTGGCCATGGTCGTCACGCTGACCTTCACCACCATCGTCATCATCCCGCCGTTTTATGACTGGTTCTGCCGGGTCACCGGCTTTGGCGGGGCGACCTCGGTCGCCGAGGCGGGAGCCGATACCATCCTTGACCAGACGGTGAAGGTGCGCTTTGACGCTTCGCTGGAACAGGGAATGCCCTGGACGTTCAAACCCGTCGTCCATTCGATGGATATTCGCATCGGCGAAACCGGCCTCGCGTTCTATGAGGCGCACAACCCGACTGATCGGATCATCGCCGGCACTGCCAGCTTCAATGTCTATCCCTACGCGGCTGGTGGATATTTCACGAAGATCGAATGTTTCTGCTTTACCGAACAGGTCTTGCAGCCGGGTGAAACCGTGCAGATGCCGGTCAGCTTTTACGTTGATCCAGCGATTGTTGCGGATGTCGAAGGCCGGTTTGTGCATGAGATCATACTGAGCTACACTTTCCACGAAACGTCGCTGCCTGATGAGCAGGCTGCGCTGACCACCCCAGTTGCGCCCAACGCAGGCGCGATGAACTGACCGAATAAACACGAGGGAACCGTCGGCCATGGCCAACGCAAAGAACCACGACTACCACGTTTTGCCCCCGTCGATCTGGCCGTTGGCCGGCGCACTTGCGGCGATGATCATGCTGTTCGGGGCGGTCCTTGGGATGCACGCCACAGACCCTACGCCGGATACGGCCTTCGGCGTGCTTGATCATGTCCGCGCCTACTGGCTGGCGCTGGTCGGCCTCGCGGCGGTGCTATACGTGATGTACGCCTGGTGGTCTGAGGTGGTGCATGAAAGCAGCACGGGCGATCATACGCCGGTGGTGCGGCTGGGGCTGAAGTACGGGTTCATCCTGTTCATCATGTCCGAAGTGATGTTCTTTGCCGCCTGGTTCTGGACCTTCTTCAAGCACCGCATGTATCCGATGGGGCCCAATAGCCCGACGGTTGACGGAGTCTGGCCTCCAGCGGGGATTGAGACGTTTGACCCCTGGCACCTGCCGCTGATCAACACGCTGATCCTGCTTTTGTCGGGCTGCGCCGCCACCTGGGCGCACCACGCCTTGGTGCATGAAAACAACCGCAAGGATCTGGTCAACGGGCTGATCCTGGCCATCGGTCTGGGCGTGGTCTTCACCGGCATGCAAGCCTACGAATACAGTCACGCGGCCTTCGGCTTCTCCGGCAATATCTATGGCGCGACCTTCTTCATGGCGACGGGCTTCCACGGCTTCCACGTCATCATCGGGACGATCTTCCTGACCGTCTGCCTGCTCCGGGCGCTGAAGGGGCATTTCACCCCCGAAAAGCATGTGGGTTTTGAGGCGGCCGCCTGGTACTGGCACTTTGTTGACGTGGTCTGGCTGTTTCTGTTCGCCGCCGTCTATGTCTGGGGGCAGGGCTGACACAACGTCCGGTTTGACGGATCATCAGCGCGGGCCTTTGGGCCTGCGCTGTGCATTTCGGGGGAATGATGCTGCGCAACACGATCTTCGCTTTGGTGCTGGGCCTGTCGGGGGCAGGGGTGCTGATCGGCCTTGGGGTCTGGCAGATGCAGCGGCTGGTCTGGAAAGAAGCCATCATCGCCGGCGCCGAGGCGATGATCGCCG